>JAFTVM010000064.1 GCA_017465745.1 Oscillospiraceae bacterium | reverse complement strand
TTGACAGTGGACAATGATGGTATTTCCTATTGTCAACTTTCAACTGTCAACTGCGCAATCTCTGATTGCGCGATAAACTGCAATTCGACATTCTTCTCCTATTAAAACACAACAGCCGCCCTTTTTCAAGGGCGGCTGTTTGATTACAGTTCCATAGTAACAGGATTCGTTGTGGCGCAATGCCTTTTTGCTCTAAATGTAGGAATAATGTAGGGATAATCTCGGCGGAATCACACCGTACTACCCCTTACAGCATCGTACACCAAAATATGTTCCACGTCAAGCGCCAGCCTGCGTCTTCTTGTAGGCATTGTTGCTGATCTTCAGCAGGGCGCCCAGGAACACATCCAGAGCGGTGATGGTACCGACGATCTGCTCACCGTAGGGGAAGCCCCAGATGCCGGCCAGAGCGGCATACAGGGTGCCCAGAGCGGGCAGAACGATCTGAGCGATCCACACCAGGAAATCGTAGGTCTGATTGGACATCTTAAACATTTTGAATTTCCTCCTTATTTATCGATGAGATAGTTTTGGACAGCCTTCTTGGCACTTTCCATTTGTTCTATGTTGTTACCATCGATGCCGTGGTCCAGGAGGGCCAGCAGCGTCTGAAACAACACATGGTAGGCACCATCGAAGGTCTGCGCGGTAGTATTGGCGTTTTCCAGCTTGGCGTCAACCTCTTTCCGCCATTCCTTCATGGGGCCCTCTTCCTCGAGGGATTTGCGCCATTCCTTCAATTCATCCACATCCTTACGCACGTCGTCGTTCGGCTTATTGATTGCTTTCCAGAATTTTGCGATGCGATCGGTCGCGTTACCGATCAGGACAATTAAGGATAGGAGGGACAGAATGCCCGCACCCAACCACGCCCAATGTTCAGGTCCCATTGGAATCAACCCCCTTTCTCACGTTTGAGAGTCATCTCAATACAACGTTCATCGATCTCGCGATGAAACTTGCACAGGGAACTGCCGTAGTAAGGGGCTTCGCAACAGTGACCATACGGGCATCTGAAGCAGTTATCAGGGACTTTCTTTTCTTCGGACATAAGTAGTCTCCTTGGTGAAATATGACGGACGATTAGACCAGAATCTTCTTCATGCTACCACCAACCTTCCTCATTCAACGGTCGTGCAAGACGCGATGATGGATGTACTCGTGAATTCGAACCTGATTCTCATCAGTGAATCGTTGTGTGTGGTAAGGAAGACCACTCGGTAGGCGTTGGCGGAAGTGAAATATACAGGAGTCACCATCGCCGTCACTTCCAGCGTAGAATCGCTGGAGATTTGGAACTTGAGCTTTACGGGCTTGGTGTTCAAATCGGAACGAATGGCGGTTGTATCGACGGACAAAGTGACTTCCGTTCCGTCGGTAGGTAGAGCCGACAGACCCAGACTCACAAGGTCGTGTACGGGAGCCGAACTCAGAGCCCGAATATCCGGGTGGGCCAGCGTACTCTCATTGTGAGCAGATAGCAAATTGGAAGACGTACCCTTCTTCTCAGCGCCAACGTCGCTGGGAGTAAGGCTGTCAACCTTGCCGATTTTCTCAGCGGTGTATTTGACAAGGTCCACGATACTCTGCTTACGGTTGTAGCCGTTTGCTTTCGCACTGCGAGAATATATCGTGTAGCTTTCGCCATCGGTAGCCACACCACCAGAGTCCACGGAGAACTCGGTAATATAACCGGACGTCTTGTCAAATATCTGCTTGACCTGCGTGATGATACCAAGGCTGGTGCCGGTATCGCCGCGCACGACTTCCGCAATATCACCCACAACGAGCTGAGGACGGAAAGGCCCAGTGAAGTCCTCGGCAATACCGATGTACTGCAGAACCTTCGCCTGAGCTTCCGCCCACTTCTGAAGACCGTCCTGAGTCATGCCGTCCGGAGCGGTAAGGTGCTTCGTACGCTGCTTGCCCAGGGACCAGTACGGGAAATTGTTGACCGCAACAGATACGGGCTTAAGCTCGTTTCCGTCGGAATCCTTGCCGGTCACACGCACCTTGGTATGTGCGCCATCGGCGGCACGCATTGTATTGCGCTTGAAGACCTCCCGACCCTCATCGAAACTGTAGTAGTTCCGGGGGAGGTGGGAGCTGATCCAGTCTTCGAAGCCGACGCAGATCGTGCCATTGGTCAGTTCGACGATTTCCATCTTCTTATCCACGGTGGTGTAAAAATCGAGGATGGTTTCAATGCCACTGAGGAGTGTATCGGAGGCTTTGAACTCGAATTCCTTCTCAGTATCGAGCACCTGAACGAGGAAGTTCTCGAGACCTGCCAGCTGAAGAATCGCGGTGATTACCTCAGTGGTGGTTCCCGAGAACTTAGTGGTATCGTCGAACGTCTGGTCTTTCAGGTAGTATCCGATGGTATTACGACCGGACATCTTAATCGTGCTGGCACCCTGGTCATACCCAGACTCATCCAACCACACGAGACCGATGGGGTATGCGGAACTGTCGCCCATGAAAATATGCACTTTGATCTTGGCACCCGGCTGGAACAGCGAGGTGTCGTCGCCAAATATCTCAGGGTCAATATTCTGCAATGCGCTATCGAACTGTGCGATGGGACTGTCGTTCTGGGTAAGCCACGACCAGGAATCTACGATATGGGATACATCCATACCGTAAATATAACGAAGGAAAGTAATTTCACCATCATCTGCGGCGATTCCATACAGAATACCGTTGGAGGGATGATCGAATCGCAGGAAGTTGAAATCATCGTAGTCCGTGATTTGGATCTCTTCGAGCCACTCGGAAGACTCCCAGTGGCCCTCGGGAACCGCAACGACCTGGGTGGCCAAACCGGAATCATTCAAATATAAGGACTGACCAGCCTCATCCAGATAATGAACGACTCCGCCAAGGGCGCCCACATTACCGGACTCTCTGCAAAAATCCCATACAAGAGGATGCGGTGTAGTGGCCATACTTTACCTCCTGTTAACCTTCGTTGTACTCGTTGAATTGGATGGTGACCGTAAGGTCGAACACATGATTGGCGTCCTTAGCGATACAATCACTTTGGTAATCGGCAGTAATGACGGCGCCCTCGGGTGGAGGATTTGTAAAGTGTAGAGCCTTACCGACGTAGGTGCTGGGCGGCTTCATTTTGTATGCGAATGTACCGGAGTCGGAGGTAGACACGCCTTTCCAATACTTGTAATGCCGATATTCCTCGGGAACAGTGTAGCTAAGCGCTCCCGATGCAGCAATTTGCACCCAGGTTTCCAAATCATTGGACGCGTAGCACGTAACATCGTAACCGACATAGATCATGGCAATGCCCAATTCGTGGGCAGGATTATAGAAAATCCGAGTGCCCTTGAACTGGTTTTTATTGTTACCAACCGTAATGCCGAGATACGGAATGTGATTATCGGGGGTGCTATCAACGTGTAGCCACTCCATCTGTGCCGCATATCCGTAATTATTAGAGTCCCGGCCATAATTGGTAGGGGCATAGTCGAGCGTAAACTCGGTTGTCTCCACGCCATCGATGTATGCCTTGAGATCGTGGGCAAATGGGAAATCAAGGGCGAAATCGGTAGCGCTCCCGTCCCCAGTGCCAACGGCTTCGCTCACAATGCTAGAGTAAGGGAACCAAGAACCACCGGGGTACAGGAACAGCAGGGGTGTGGTGGACCCGTAGTACGCAACATAGTCATTAGCAAAGCAGATTCTGCGAATACCCCCAATATTGAACGCAGATGCTTCAAGCCTGCCAGCTTTGAACGTGAGGGTCCTCTTTGAGCTGTCCCAGGTTGCAGTTGCTCCTACGTTTCCGCTCTTATCAGCGATGTTAGTCGGGGCAAGCCCACCTCCACTCGTTCCTACACTAAGACCGTATGAGGAAGATGCAAAGGTAGCATTGGGAAGAGAATAGGAACCTCCAACACCGGCGAATCTACCGAACAGCGATTGATCATAGCCGTAACAACACAGTTTTATCGACCCATTATCGTGGCCTTTGGGGTTAAAGTGCACGAACACCGTGGCATAGATGTTAATAATGTCCGTGTCGGACTTAGTGATGCTTATAACATTGCCGTTCATATCTCGCAACATGGCATGAGTGCAAAGATTACCGTTTCCAGATGCGCTTGCGATGCCAACCTCAGTTATGTTTTTACCAACTGCGGTGGACGCTGAGAGCTGGATATACTTACGGACACTGAAAACGCCGGTCTTATAATCAATAGAGTAGGATGAGTAGATCGCCGAGGCATCAGATATCCGGGAGAACAAACTGGCATCACTGGCCGACGGAGTTCCAGACCCACTTCCATACTGGATATAGTTGAAATACGTGTTACCTGAGCACAGCTTGGACCATAGGTTATCGCAGATTACATTATAGCCAACCGCTCTATTCTTCAGTTTCTTGGTGTTGGCATCAAACACCTCAACATCAAAACGGTTGTGAATACTTGTTTGGATGGTTTTATGAATTTCAGGGATAGTTCTTCTATTTCCTCGTATCATATACATCCTCCCTTCTTTAGATATCATCAACGCGAGTTAAAGTACCAGACGCCGATATGTTGGAAACTTCGATGTGCTCATTTTCGCTATATACATTCGTATATCTTACCTCCAAAAGAACGCCAGTTGCATAGACGTCGGAAATCTCAACGTGTTCCTCATCATTCGGATTGTTCTTTGCTACGAGCCCGTTCGGAGTAAATGTTTGTTCAAACGCCAGAACCGGTCCACCAAACCCTCTCAAAGTCCCAGAACCATCATAAGCTACGCTAATATCACCAACCGCATTCTGAATACTTTTCGTATTACCGGAATCGAAAGATAAGACCAAAATATGATCATCGCCTGTCGCCAATAACTGTACGAACAGATTTGATAGTATCGGGGTTAACAAGGGGTCTGATGTAGACATCTCCACCTTAATGAACAAAGTCTCGTCGGAGTAATTAACGCTGGGTTTTACTCCAGAAAGCGAACCTCCATTTGTACATGGGGCATAATCTCCAGAAGACAACTTGGAATACACCGTCAAGGAAGTCCCATCGGGAAGGTCTTCATTCCACATTATTCTACTCCCGATAACCGAGCCTATTTCCCGAATCAGTTCGGTGGAGAACTCGATAGAACCGGAAGAAACGTGATTTACAGCAACCGGGTACTCTTCCTTGGACAGGATAAACTTATTCGTCTCATCGGGTAAGAAACTATATCCAACCGGGGTAGAAACCGATACGGTAAAACTGTATGTGTTGGAACCGCAAATAAGCTGACTCGTACCCAAATAGCTCGAATTGGATGGGACGGATATGATGTTCAGATACATTCCACCATCATCGAACAAAAATAATTCCCAAGTCAGAGCGTAAGTAGAAGCCGTGGAGCTATAATATGTATAACCCTGCCAGCGAATCTTCAAGAACTTGGTATTACCGATGACTCCCTCCTGCCGATACAGATACCACATCTTACCGTCTCTACGGCAAATTTTAAGGTGCTCCGTATTCGAACCGAAGCCGACAAAGCTATTACCACTAACGTACAGGTTGGAAACCACAACGCCATTGAACGTGAACCAGTCAACGCCAGTTACAGTATCAACACCATCATCTTGAGCGGAATTGTTTCGCAAAACAGTCATGCCATCCGTCGTGTTGAGCAACTCGGATAATTTAGAAAAATTAGCCATCGGATAGCACCTCCAAGCTCAATCTACCGTTTTCGGCAGAAATTCCAGAAGCGGAACCGGAAGAAAGATCGATAAGCTCCTCAGAACTGGCATAACCTTTAACATCAACGACTTTCTTGTTTTTCTCAGATAATATTCCTCCTGGAACCCAGCCGTACTCTTGCGTAACGATTGAGAATTTAGCCTCATTTCCACCGGGATTACCTACGAGTGCTTCGGTAAACCGGATGGCTATCTCTGTTCCTTGAGAGTCGACGTTCCAAATAGACTCAACCTCAGGCTGAGGAATATCCGGAGGATTCAGATTCTCAGGCGTAAACGCAACGCTTGTGGCCTCAACTTGAACAGTTGCCATAGAATATACGCTACCCGGTGTATACCGGATTTCGCATACATCGTAAGCTGGGTTAAAATCCACGAACGTCAGTGTTACGGTCTTACCATCAGAACCAAGAATTGCCGATTTAGGATAATATGCAGCGCCCCAGGAATCGACCAGGCTGAACTGCAGATAATTACTCGCTACCTGATCCGCAACCAGGTAGTTACTAAACTCGACGACTATGATTTTACCCCAGTCGCCATCCTCGGCTTCAACATTGCGCGCAGAAACCAGTACGGGCATATCCAAAGAATATAGGCCACCATACGGAGCCACAGAGGCAACATCGGACAATTCGACATGCTCTGCTTCTTTGGTATTGTGGTACGTAACATGGGTCATTGTCGACTCGGCTTCGACGTTCTTAACCTCAATATGCTCCGTATTCTGCTTACCAACACCCATAAACTGCGTAAACAGCTCATAGACAGCTCCGTCAGTGGTCTTAGCCTGAACACCGATACGGTAGTCCCAGGTACGGAATGCGGCAACTTCTTCCCACGTCACACCATCGGGACCGAAAGACACCAGTTCGGCATCCATCCATTCTCCACCGATGAGCTGGCGGTAATATAACTTGCCCTCGAGGACAAAGAATACGACCAGACCGAAGTCGAAGCCGCCGGTACTGGACCACATTGCACGAATCGCGCTAACATCCGTACAGTTGGTTTCGGCCAGAATCACGGGCTCTTCGTCGGAATATAACTTCTGACCGTAGAGAACCATTTCGTTGACCCAGAACACCCAGGGGTACAACTCAGTGACGAATTCGACATCGCCGCCATTCGCCTTGGGCATCGTGCCGTCGTAAGCAATGGAAACCGACGTGGCATTCTGCTCGAATCCAGAATCATACCACTCGTGTTCTGCCATCTTAGTCTTATGCTTCGCAGCAACAACCCGGGCTACACCGCCAGAAATATAGGCCATGTAAATATGTGTGTTGTTCCGCTTAATACGAGGATGGCACACCGCAATGGATACATCGCTCACCTTGGATTGTAGGACCGTCTGACGTTCCAGAAACTTGTCGTCAACCAGAAGCGTAGACGGTCTGCCAACCCAAATATCGACGGAAGGGGCCGCACCGTTTGCCCGGGTCTGAATGTTCCGCTTGAGGCGTTCGGAAATATAAGAAGGTACACTTCTCACGCAATCTCCTCCTCAATCAGCAGATTCATAGAGGCATTATACCACTGGCCAGGGTAAACGGTCTGCCACTGGAGTTTGCTCTCGATGTAGCCCAAATATGTCACGCCGCGGTAAACGACGCTGATTCGGGCTCCGGCGGCCTCCGCAGCATTCATCAGTTCCATCTCCTCTTTGGAGCTGAACACCGAAACAGTCGCGGTCACGGTGGGTTCGCCGACCGTCTGAATATAAACGGTACCATCGAGAGCTTTGGAGGTGATCTTCACCTGTTCCAGAGCCTTTACGAAAGAAAGGACCTGACCAATAACCGTATTGTCGAAAGATACTTTCCAATCATTTACGTTCATCGTCTAAGCCCCTTTCGCATAAGTTCGGTCATCATCTCCTCGACGGAGTAGTTCGCAACAGCGACGAACTCGTTCCGATCATTCACACCTCTGACCGTCAGGTCTTCGAAGCTGTGGGTAACCGTCACGTACTGTTCGCATGTGATGCAGGAGTCGAGGGAAGATGCCAGATCGGACGTACCGCGCAGGGCACGCCCCATGGAAGTCAGATCGCTCATAGCCGTTTCAGTCATAGACATGATAGGCTGCAGCGTCTGATTGCCCAAATATTTGGACGCATTGCTTGCCAGCTTAGCGAACTTGGTCAGACCGTTGGCCAGACCCATGTCGCACCACATACCGATGTCCTGGAAATCCTTGGAAGGAGAATTCGAGTCAACGGATCGCTTCATCGCGTTCTTGGTTGCATTACCAAGTGCGGACGCGGCATTGGTCGCCAGATACTGATAAGCATAGAGTCCGTCAGCCAGACCGCGAACCATGTCGCCGCCGGCATCATAGAAATCGTCATAGTAACCGCCAACTGTAGAAGCCATGCTGCTTGCTACGCTGGACACAGCGCTCGTGCCGGTGCTACGTTTGGAGCTGACACCAGCGGCCAGGCGGTTAATCATCGTCGCGCCGATAGCATGAAACTGGGAATAGGAGCCGCTAAGAACTCCGACACAGGAAGAAACCATGCCGGACATAGCGGAAGTCAGACTTGCGGTCGTCCCGCTTACTCCATTTTGAAGCGAAGACTGCAGAGCAGTGGTAAAGGAACCAGCCAGAGCTTCGCCGATACCGGAGAAGTCGCCGGTAGCACCTTCAGCTTCGCTAATCATAGCCTGAACCAGAGCGCCCATTGCTTCATCGGAGCCGGAAAGACCGTCATCCAGACCCTTCATAATGTACTCAGCCGCCTTCTTACCGGCATTCATGAGCACGTCGGCAGAGTCAATGACCGCATCCATGGAAAGCTCGCTCATGGAACTGATGGAAGTGTAAATGTCGCTCAAAGCAGCCGCAACGGTAACACCACTCAAACCGAGAAGCTCGAGTGCGCCCGCCAGGAGCAGAACTGCAGCAGCGACAACGCCGCAACCTGCGCCGAAGGTACCGAGAGCGACACCAAGGGCAACGATCGCCGGGACCATGGGCTGAAGCACCATAGCGGCAGCACCGAGAACCATCAGATAGCCTGCCAGCTGAAGCAGCGCAGGGCCAACGCCAACGATGGCGGCCGCAACAGCGGAGATACCACCGGCGATGACGTTGATGATGGCCTGCATGACGGCAGTGGCCGCGGCATCGCAAGCAGGAGCAGCCGCGATTATCGCGTCAGCAATAGCGACGACGGCAGCACCCAACTGCTCAGCCAGCACGGGAATCGCGGAACCGATGGTGGTGAGGGCGGCGATGATACCGGCCACCAAGGCAGCGATGCCAGCGCCGGTCGCGGTAAGACCAGCTCCAAATGCGAGCAAAGCTACACCGCCAACGCCGACAGCCACGCTGAAAGCAAGAATGCCAACAGACAGAGCCAGCATAGCGGGCACCAGAGGGGCGAGTGCAGCAGATGCAAAGCCCATAATTGCCAGAGAACCGGCAAGAGCCACGAGACTCGTGACCAATTCGCCGATGGACAACGCGCCCAAAATATGCAGAGCGACGCCGAGAACCGTAATGGCACCAGCCATGATGAGCATGGCACCAGCTCCGGCGATAGAGCCCTTCATGGCATTTGCGGCGATAACCATTGCGGCAAGAGCACCGCCCATAGCGACCAGACCGGTAACAAGCTCGCCGATAGACAGGGCGCCCATAATATGCAGAGCGGCACCAACGATAGCGATGGCGGTAGCCATGGCCATCAAACCGAAGCCGATAGAGAGCATATTGTCAGGCATTGCCTCGGCAGCAATTACCAACGCGATCAGACCGGAAGCCATGACCAGAAGGCCTTTGGCGATGGTAACAATATCCATACTGCCCATGTTGCGAATTGCGGAAGACAGAATGAACATAGCCGTAGCCATAGCCATAAGTCCGACTCCAGCGGAGATCCCAATGGAACCGAAGTCGTAGACCTTGGCGAACAGGGCGATCTCGCCCATAACCGCGCCAACAGCAACCAGACCCTTGACGATGGTTGCGATATCCAGCTCGCCGAGGGTTTTGACGGATGCAGCCAGGATGCCGATCGCGACCGCAAAGGCGATCATACTGCCAGCACCCTGCATGAGCTTGCCACCACTGGAACTGAGTTTCTCCGTCACCAGAGTCATCATGCCCATCAGGCTAATGACGGCAATCAAACCGGTGGCAACACTGTCTGTATCCATCGTACCCATGATCGCCATGGCCGCAGATAGGATAAGAATGGCGGTAGCCATACCCTTCAAAGCGGTAACAGTCTTCGCCAGACTACCCATTTTGAGTCCGTCGATAATCGCGGTTACCGCGAATAGGGCGGCTGTTAACTCGATGAACATAGCCGTGATCGCAGCGAATGCCGCACCGAGATTATCACCGTCCAGCATGGAAAGTACGGCAAGAGAAGCGGCCAGAATACCGATTGCAATGGCGATACTCTTCAAAGCATCAGCCTTAACACGACTCTGCATGGCTTCGAGGGAACCGGTGAGGCCCTCCAGGATACCGCTGAGGTTACCCAAGAATCCACCGGCATTCTCGCCGATGTTAGCAAAGGACTTTGCGATCTTGCTGATACCGGCAACAAGGCCGGCCAGCATACCGCTGTTCACAAGGCCCATGACAGCGTCGAAACTGCCGTCTTTGATTGCGGCATCAATAGCCGTGGCGAACTCGCCAAAGGCATCGCTGACATACCCACCGAATTCAGACAGGAACGGGAGAGCTTTTTCATAGGCAGCCTGAAGTTTTTCAAGCACCCATGCGCCCGCTTCTCCAAGGGCTTTGAGCGGTTCAATCTTAACTTCGATACCACTGAGATCGATACCTTCGAAGAACTCGAAGAGTTCCGCTCCCTTGGATGTAAGTTTTTCAAATGCTCCGGCGGCGAGCTCAACTCCATCGCCAATAGCATCCATTGCGGCTTCAAAGAATCCGGTTTCCCGGGAAGCATTGCTCAGTTCGACAAGGAAGTCGCCAAGACTGGCAGTCATGTCGAGCAGATTACCACCGATAGGCAGGGAGAAGCCTACCAGATCGGCAAAGCCACCGGCCAGAGCACTGACAAACTGTGCGCCAATATCAATCAGAGCAAAGAAACCCTTGAAGGATCGCTTCAGTCGGTCAGCAATATCGGGAGTAATCTTAAGCTTCTGGGTGAAGTCCTCGAAGGCCTGGGTGTAACCCTTGAGCTGGTCGGACGTCAAAGGCGGAAATATCTCTTCGAATGCCTGCCGGGCAGGTTCGATAATATCGCACAGAAGCTGATAGAGATTCTTCAGACCCTCGATCACATCATCGCGTCCACCGGCGTCTTTCCAGCCCTGAAGCATGGTATTACGCGCCTCGGCAGACTGATTGATGATGGCGCCCATTTCGTCAGAAATAGCGGTAAGCAGGAACTTTGCTTCCTCGAAGTCGCCAACCAGGATTTCCCAGCTCTGAGTCCAGCCGGACTGAGCCGCTTCCTTCAGTGTGTCGAACAGCTGGGTAAAGGTCTTGACCTTCGTAGCGGCATCGGTAGCAGTCTTGCCCATCTCAAAGATGGCGTCGATCTGCTCCTCGGTGTAGCCACGGGCCTTCCACATTTCGCGGTTGGCCTGGATCTGCTCTTCAGTAAGACCCTCGGTAGTCGCGGTGAACTTCTCAAGGGTTTCGGTCAGAACATCGGTGGTAATCCAGCCCTCCTGCAGGGTTTCTCTGAAGGAGCCGTGCTTCTCGATCATATCATCGATGGCGATGTTATGCGCTCGAGCCGTTTCCTTAAGAGCATCCTGGAAGACCTGACCACCCATACCGGCGTTAACCACGGAGTTCCAGTCCATAAGCTTGACCGTACCTGCCGCCATAGCCTGCGAAAGCTGATACATAGCAGTACTTGCCTGCTGGGAAGTGGAACCAGAGATGGCCGCCAGGTTGGCGATACCCTGGATGGAGTTGGTCGCAACATCCAGATCGACACCCGCGGCAGTAAACGTACCAATATTACGGGTCATTTCCGTAAAATTGTAGATCGTCTTGTCTGCGTAGGCGTTCAGCTCGTCCAGTGCCTTGGTGACATCGGGGAGGGTTTTACCGGCATTTTGAGTGTTTGCCAGAATTGTCTGGATTGCGTTGATCTGGGTCTCGTATTCCGAGAAACCAGCCTTGATGGGTTCGGTCGTAAAGGACTTAGCCATCTGGGTACCGGTACGCCATACGGAGTTTGCAATGTTCTGCATGGCGGTAACGCCCAGAATACCCAGACCGGTGAACTTACTGGCAATGAAGTCAATGCCGTTTGCCATGTTAGCAAAAGAGAAAGACTTGGTTGCACGGTCCAGTTCTTTCAAGCCATCCGCAGCACCATCCAACTGGAGTCCCTTCTCGAGCTGGTCGAGAGATTTAAGACTCGTCTGGATGCCACTTTCGAATTGCTTGTTGTTGAATTGCATCTCTACGATGCGCTGGTCAACGTTGTTGCTCATAGGGTCGATACCTCCCTCCATAGCTTCTCTGCGATCTCATCGAATATGGGCTGGATAGCCGGGTTGATGTAGTCCCGTCCCTCGACGTAACCACCGGTACCCGTACCGTGTCCATACTGGATGATAACGGCGATGTTCACACCGTCGTTTACGTGGGAGTTACCCCAATGAATGGAAAAGGAGCTCCCGGAACGAACAATCTCGTAATACCAGGAGCTCGCAGTCTTTCCGGACTCGATGGGGGTAGCTGCCGCGAGGGCGTCCACTCCCATCTGCCCGTACTTATCCAGATCTTGCAGAAATCTCGCCTCTGAAGCACGCCTGAAGAACCGCTTCGTATTGTTGAAGTTTCCCGAGTGCTTAAAGGTAACCATGGCGATGTCCTCGTCAGACCTTCTTACAGTAATCCAGGGAAACCCAACCGTTTCGGTTCTTCTGATAGGCCTTAAGCAGGCCCCAGCCGGACTTGGAGCCGGAACCATTTTGAACTTCCACGATGGTGAAGACACCCTTACCGGTCACACCACGCTTACCGTGGTTCGTGCCGGGGCCCTTACGGATGTTCAGGTCGGAGATGGAGACCTGCACCAGATAAGGGACATCGGGTTTCGCCTGAACCAGCTTCAGATACTTCGCATGGATGGGGCTGTTGATAGCGTTCTTGCCATCTTCAGACTTGTTGACGACGACGCGGTCACCCTTGGCGTCAGACTTGACGTACCAGTTCTTGCGAAGCACCCAACGAGGCACCTCAGTGCCGTTGTAGTACCTAGCATCGGCAGTCAGAGAAACCAGATCGCCGGCCTTGAACTTTACGGAAGTATCGGGGGTAGTGGGTTCGGAGGGAGTAGGGGCGGGAGTGGGAACTGCAGGCTTGGTCGTAGTGCCGCCGGTCAGACGGGCATTGACTTCGGCTGCAATCTGGGCATGGCGGCTGTACAGCCATTCGCCGGGGCACGCCTTGTTGGCGAACCAGCGATGGACAGTCATGTTCTGCTTGTCGGGCTGACCAATCAGAGACTTGTCGCCCTTCCATTTCAGAGTGCCAATGCCAGGATTCCGCTGGCAAATATCGACCAGCAGATTGATGAGCGCCTTATAGGCGGCGTCGGTCACCTCATAGGGATGCTTGGTGCCGGAAGCCACCTCGATGGTAATGGCGCGATGGTCGTTGTCGCGATTGGAAGTGCACCAGGAGCGGTTCTTTTCTTCAACGCACAGACCGATGGAACCGTCACAACCCACAACGTAGTTGCAGGAGGCGTCATCGTCATCCGGGTCGTCCAGATCAAACCGGTCGAAGTTCAGAACCGTTTTAGCCGTACACTGACCCACTACGCAATGGATCGTCACCGTATCGATTGCGTGGTTGCGGGGATTGAAGTGGGGGCTGAGTCTGGTATCAGTGACTAAGGGGCTGTTGCCCATGGTAAATCACCCTTTCGATCGTAGTGCTTTTCTGCGTTTCGCGTTCAGCGCCCGATACTGGGCAGCTGTATCCTTCTGAGGAATCTTCTTCTTGGGTCTGCTTTCGACTTCACATACCCGGATCAGGGTAATCAGTCGATTCAGATGCCATTTCCGATACTCAGGAGGGATTTGACAAACAGTCATCCAGTAATAGATCCTCTCGGAGGTGATGATTACGGATTCCTGTTTCTTTCTGTCGTCTTTTGCAAACCAGGTAGCGGTCATCGGATCTTTGATGTAGGCGTTGACCTGCTCAATGAGCTCATCAGTGATGCCGTTATAGACCTTCGGGTCTACATTCTGGGTCAGGGTCATACATCGGATGTAGTCGATGGTTTCCTCGTGCGTCAGTTCTTTCTGAGAGAGGAAAGGTTTCTTCCATTTGGATTCCCATTTTGAAAGGGAGACAAGGGAATGCTCGAGAGTGAGCGTGACAGTCTTGTCGTGGGAATATAGGAACTGCCTGGTTTGGGGGTTATACCCGATTTCAGCGGGCGGAACAGTAAGTTTAAGAGGCATAGCAAGCCTCCTTAATTACTGAGTCGCGACCACGTTCAGGGCAGGGCCGTTGCCGGGGTTGGCAGCGGGGGCGGTGGACTGAGGAATGATCTTGTTCATGAACTCAGCAGCGGCACCGGGAACGCGATACAGCTCCATAATCAGAGCGGAGTATGCGCGGGTCTGAGTGAACGCTCTGGACTTCTCCTCGGACTTCTCGAAGTACTTGCCGTCCAGGGACTTCTCGCCGTATGCCAGCATGATGATCTCCTTGATCATCGCCAGAATCTTGGCGCCGTCCTCTTCCTCGACGATCTTCTCCAGCATGGCCTTCAGACCGCCGGGATACTTCACCATAAGCTCCAGAATCTCAGCCTCGTCCAGGTTGAACCAGAAATTCTCGGTTCTCTTGTTACCGTCGTAGTCGGTATAGGTAATGGGCTTTTTCAGCATGGTAACTTTCTCCTTTTCACAAAAATAAAAGAGGGAGTCGCCAGCCTAACTGAATACGACTCCCAAATATATTGCAGGATTACTGCTGGGTCTCGTCACCCTCGGTCTTGTCGGGATCTGCGTTAGCAGCGGCGGCCTGAGCCTGTGCGGCAGCAGCCAGAATCTCGACGATCTCGTCGGGCAGGGGCAGATGTGCCTCTTCGGTCTCGGAACCGTACAGGACATCCTCCAGAGCCTTCAGCACGGTGGCGTCGGTCTTGGTGGAATCCAGGGTCAGACTTGCAGTGGGGTTCTTACCCTTGACAGCGACGGGGACAGTGGTCAGCTCCCAGGACATAGTCATAGGCTCAGGGCTGTCATTGATGGTCTGGTAGTTGCGCTCGGAGGGAGCAGCGGTGGCACCGTAGATCAGATGCAGCTTGTAGCCGTGGTTGTTGCGCTCGGTATCATTACCGATGGTAGTGCGGTAGCACAGACCAAAGGCCTGGTGCTCCTGCTGACCAATGGTGATGCCGGGGGCAATCTCGGCGTAGCCCTGGCAGGCTTCGAATTCATCAGGATACATGTAGGCCTCGACGGTCGCGCCGAACTCCTCGACGGACAGCAGGTTCAGATACTTGATGTCATCAGCGTAGACAGGGGAAGCTTCGGCACCGGAGGGGCTTTCGGTGACGGCGCTCAGACCATTCCAGGGCACGCCCTTGGGGTAGGCACCGTTAACCTGGGGGTACAGCACACCCATCTTTACACCGGTTTCATACTTGTTTTCACCGGTCTTATGCCATTCGATTCTGGGCATAGGGTTCATCCTCCTTTAGAAGTACAGAGTGAATGTGTCGTGATTGAGATTATCCTTCTTGAAGTGGCGATCGTGGGCACAGTAAGGAAGCTGCTCCACTTTATTAGCGATCAGGCCATCGGGAGAAGGGTCTATCACCGTTACTTCATAACAGGACAATCTGAAATACACGCTGTCACCCGCAAAACGCCGGTTGGGAGTCTTACGGGTGAACACGATCGCGGGATAACTCATCAGATAGCCGCTTGGAGGCTGAAAATATACATTCTTACTTCCAAGCAGCTCGATCAGAAGTGTCTGCAATTCACGCCAATCCGCCATTGTAGACACCTCCAACCGTTAAGATGAGTCTGGGGGGCAAAGGGTTGACCTTACTGACCTTCCACTTCACACCCCCAAGTTCGACATACCGAATCAGGCCGAACTTCTTCAGGGCAAAGTCATCGCCCACGATACTGATCTCCACAGAAAGAGTCATGTTGTCGTGGACGTTCTCGGATGCCTGAAGCAGACGGCTCATCTGGATGAGATCACCGGAGTACTCGTGTTCCTTGATCTTCTCTACCCAGAGACCGGATTCCTGCTCCGTAGGAATGCCGAACCCGACTTTGCCGTGAAATTTAGCCATTTTGAAATTCCTCCGTCAGGAATTAGGCAGCGGCCTCTTCGACCAGCTCTTCCAGAGCGATGGCGGACTTGATGCAGGTCAGAGCGCCGGAGGAGCGGGACTCAATCAGGAACTTCTCGCGGTTGAAGTCGATGTCGAACTGCTGGAAGCGGGTGATCTGGCCGCCCTTGGTTGCGCCGACGGTGTAGTCCCCCAGGGAGACCATCAGACCCAGCAGCTTGTGCTGCTTGCCGTCGTCATCGGTACGAACCAGGTTGGTGAACTGCTCGGCGGTATGGATCTTGCCGACATTCAGAGCCTTTGCGATGTCATCCACGGTGTCGTAGATACGGCGGCCGTTCAGGTCGCGGGCGCACAGCATCACGTTCACCAGATGGGGAGCGCAGAAGAAGTCAGGAGTGCCGGTACCCTTGTAGTTCTCACGGGCGTACAGCATGGACATCAGGACAGCCTCGGCGTAGATGTAGTTCACACCGAAGTTGGCAGCGGTGTTGGTGCCCTGCAGCTCCTTCTTGGCCTTGGCGATGTCCAGATCCACATGGATGGTGAACAGTTCGTCGTCCTTCCAGATGGGACGGATCTTATCCTCGGGAATCTTGTCCGCATCGCCATCCTCGCGGCCGTCGCCGACCATGATAGCCAGGGCCATCTCTTCCTTCAGATTCAGGGTCATCTCACCGTACTTGTAGGCGACCACATCGAACTCGGTGATGTCGACCATGTCGTCGCGATCCAGCTGGTCCTTCACGTAGATGGTGTAGGGATCGGTGGTACGCTTCAGCAGCTTGGTGTTGCCGTTCAGCTTCTTCTGCTGGCCCTTCTTGAAGCCACGACCGCGCAGGCCGGCGTCACGGGCGTCGATCTGACGGGTACGGATACGGGACATGGGGCTCTTGTGGGTCTTGTTCATGACCACAGTGACCCAGCCCTGGTCACGGTTGATGACCTCGGGCATACCGGACTTAACGTCCTTGTACTCGGGGTACAGGTAGTTGATGGCGTCCTCGCCGTCCTCGTCCACGAAACCGTGCTGCAGGACATCGTTCTCGGTCTCCTCAGCGTAGATGCGGAAAGCGTCCCGCAGGGAGCCGACGCCGCTGGACTTAGCCAGCTTGATGATTTCTCTCAGATCAGAGTGGGAAACAACGGGCTCGCCCATCATGGCGCCGCCGGCCATCATCTCTTCACCCTGATCACCGTAGAATGCGTTGTGCTTCATGTTCTCCTCCTCGTCGTTGCCGGCGGAACCTCTCTTAGAGGCCTCACCGATCATCATGTGAATGACGGTCTTTTCGTCTTCGGAAATCTTGGCCATCAGGCCGTTCCAGACTTCGCCGACGGTCTTTTCGCCGCCTTCGGGCTTCTTGTTCTCATCTGCCATTTTGTTTTCCTCCTTATCGTTGGTGTCCTCATCGGCGTGGGCCAGTTCGAAATTTTCGCCGGTGTAGATGACTACTTCATCGCCCTGATCACCATCGCCATGAGCGAGGTTGACAGACTCAATGAATGCTTTGGGATTTGCGCCAGCCAGAACAAGGCTGACCTCGCGAATCTCGCCGTGCATGACGTTCTTCGCGTTATCCTGCTTCAGGCGATTGGCGTAGATAGACAGCTGGGTCACATCGCCGTGCTGAACCAGGAGCTTTGCGTTCTGTCCGGACTTGGTGTCGTTGAACTTACAGTAGGCGTACATACCCTCAGCGCAATGCTTCAGGATCGCCCAGCCGAGCACGTTTTCCGGAATATCGTGCTGGTGGTTCCAAACCAGGGGAACCTTCTTGCCATCGTTGTGTTTGAATGCGTCCGCGGTGATGGTTCGACCATCGGAGCATCTAACACCACTTTTGGTAGCCCAGCCTTTGAAATCAAACTGTTCCATTTTGAATTTCCTCCTTAGGCTGTTCAGGTGTTATGTTAACCTTTTGGGCAGAGTCAGGCGGAACGCTGGGCTGCTCACCGTTTTTGGGTTCGCTCAGGTTCTTATTGCGAAGCTCATCTGCCTTGGGGTCGGAAGAAGGCTTCATGCCGATACTCTGACGGATCTCGTTGGACGTCATGATTTCGTTGCGGGTGAACTTATCGCCGATCTCGGCCATCTGACTGACGGGCACCAGCTTGAAGGGATCTCTGAAGTAAGTGATCGCCTGCCGCTGCTTACGGGCAGTCTTGGTCAGGAACTTTCGGTGCATCTCCTCGACGGGAGCCGTCACCATAGGAGCAATGATTCGGTTGTTATAGTTCAGCATCGTTTTCTCATCGGCGGAACCGTTCAGAATTTCAGGCGTGATACCCAACTGGCTCATGAGCATACTCGTCAGGTATTCAATCTGCTTCAGAAGGTTGTTTTCAACGGGTCGATTCAGCTGGGTAATCCGTTCGGTACCATCTGTATAGGCGATACCATACTTGGAACCGGTCAATTGCTTCTCGATGTCGGTGCGCCGTTTCTCGGCTTGCTGACGTCGGGTTTCCGTCTTGACGGTGTAGGGCAGCTGGATGATGAGGTCCAGCTTACCGGAGCTGCTCTGCTCGTCAACGGCATCCAGAAGATTCATCTTCCGGACGAGGCGCTTCAGAGTGGAGTTCGGCTCGTTCATCACTGCATAGAACGGGTTTTCGACAATGGCTACATGGCGCTTGTGGAAGATAGCGTCCACATGCTTGCCGGAGCGGTCGTCGTAAACATGAACCTTAACATGCTGCGGATACCACTGGATAATCTTCGCAACACGCATGGTGCCGATCTCATAAGAGCTGCTCACTTTGGGGTCGACAGACGTGTCGATGGGAACGACGGCGATAACACCCTCGTCCAGCATGGACATATACATGTCTTGTTTGAAAGCGGTGCCCGCCTGGTCGATATTGGCTTCCACATTCAGGCAGTTGTTCAGGCCCGAATCAATGTCTTCCAAATATCGCCCGTTCTCATCAAGGCGGACGTGCTTGATTTCGATCTCAGCGGCATCCACAGCCATCCGGTTCAGGATGGACGTGATGATCGTACGTTCATTACCTCGGCTGAGGCGAGGCCGGTCCGGTCGGCGGGAATAACTCTGACCGAGATCCATCCGGTAGTACTCAGTGGGTTCCCGGCTTAAGAACGCGTTCCAGCCATGCTTCAGCCGGGTCCAGAAATCGTGTTCCATTTTGAATTACCTCCGACGGTTAGTCGAACTTGTTCTTCGTAGTACCATCGCCGCGGTACGAGTGCCGCCGGCGGCCAAGACGCTGTTGTAGGTTCTGTTGGCGAAAGGACCCGCGATCAGGTTGGTAGCCAGCTTATGACCGGTCTGCCGGGAAGCGGAAATATCCTTTCGGGTAGCGCGGAACTTGTCCTCCCGCTGATACTTCTGAATAGGAGCATCGTATTCGGCCGCGTCGATTCGATCGAAATCGGCAAGGTCCTTATAGAAACTTGCCTTGCGGGCGTTACCTTTGGCCTCGTATTCAGCAGCCTTCTTGTCCGCATTTTCAGCGTCCTCGAGCAAGCGGGAACGCGCTTCCTTGGCCTGTCTGGTCTTTCTGGATTCCGCGGGATTGTCCGCATACCGTGCTCTGCCGGCGGGGGTCAGAGAGCCATCGGCATTCTGGAAACGGCGCCGACCCCACTTCACACCCTTGATGCCGTGGTGGGAAAGCGCCTGGTCATTGTAGTAACTCAATGTGCTACCTCCTTATTCGAATGCGTCTTTGTTACGTTTATAAGCGATATAGGCATCCATCATTGCCGCAACAGCGTCGATCTTCTGCTCGTAACGCTTCTTGTGCAGTTTACGGTTGCCGTTGGTATCTTCCATGACGATGCAGTTACCCATAGCAAAGGTCATGAGTTTCTCATCGAACAGAAGCATCCGATCCTCGGAAAGAATCTTAATCTCGCCAAGAGGTACGGACTCTGTTTTGGAACCCTGAATAACTTTCTCGACACCGAACGGGCCGTTTTCGCTGATCCACCATTCGACAAACTGTTCGGCGTTATACGGGTCGTAACCAAAGGCCTGGACGTCATAGCCACGCTCGGCAATATGCGCGTCCAAATCATCAAATACGTCCCGCATCTCAAGAACGTTACCTTCCATAACGATCAGGCTGCCTTCTTCCAGGAAGGAGTCGTACAGCTGTCGCATAGCAGCCGGGAGCTTATACAGCGTCCGGGTAGAAATATAGTTCCTGGTTTTGATGCCGAACTCTCCGGTCGGAAGAGGGAACATGAATGTGAATGCACAGAAATCATCGCCTTGGGAAAGGTCGGCACCGAGGGCGCAGGTCATTTGCCAGAACCGCCGCTTGGGGTGGCAAAGGGTTTCCTCGTAGGCGAAGTAATAGGTATAGCCCTCCATGGGGATTCCGAAACGCTTTGCCAGAATATCGTTTCGTGCCGCGGGGGCTTTCTCGGCTCTTTCCACATCTCGCTGGTAAGTTTCGTATGTAACGGTCTTACCCAGATTGGGATTCGCCTTAATCCAGAGCTCGGGACGGGCGACCTCATCAATGGAGTCCAGCTTGTAGTACCAGATAGAAACATGAGGAGCGTAGTACTCGCCCCGCAGGATCTTCATCAACTCCATTTTGATTGTGTCACCACAACCATTACGGACAGTACCCTCCGAACTGATAGCAACGATCAGATAGTCGTTGTTCTCAATGTTGCTGCTCTGCTCCTTGGCGGCACCCTGTTCGATGGCGCCAACGGGATCTTCCCGGATCTCGCCGGAAAGCCATTCGTCGATGGTCGCCAGCTTTACTTTCAGACCCTGCAGCTTATCAATCTGCATGGGTTTGATTTCCAGCAAAGAACCATTCAGGAAATTCTCAATGCCCTTCTTCGTAGGAGTCAGCTTCTGACGCTTGAACCGGGGGCCGGTGGTGTTCTGCAGCGATCCTTGAGTCAGGAATCGAAACAGCGGTCCCTTGGCTCGGAGAATGGCAGTCCGTATGGGGGAAAGCACCTCGTCTGCTTGCCGCATAGTGGGAGCGGTGGTAATCTGATGCGTGGCCGAAGTGTCCACATTCAGGAAGTAGCTGTGAAGACAGGACGCATACATAGATTTAGCAGCACCTCTGGCAACGATAAGGTACTGCTTAACAACAAGGCGCTTTTTAATTCGTTTGCGAACGTAGCGGGTACCGTGACCCTCAGGATCGGGCTCGGGTACGGTGAACTCATCAAAGTACCACCATCCAAATATGGACTCGGCCCATAGTTTGAACGACGGCAACAGCTCCAGATCAGAGCCATCGGTCAGAGTCATCTCACGTTCGCAGTAGGCAATAAAGCCTTCCACGGCATCTTCATCGTAGTAGATACTGGGATTCTCAATGAGACCATCGATGCGGTTCATTTCCATCGAGATCTCTTTGCAGATGGGGATTTCTCCTCGCATTACGGCCGCCCTAAACTGACCGTAATACTTGGGTACGGCAGTGTTAGATAAGGCCATTGAACGGATTATCCTTTCCGCTTCTTGGAATTCTTCATGTCTTTGGCGATCGAAGAATTCTTGAAATTGTAGGCGGTCGTAGCGGCAGTACCATAGGCAAGAAATGCGTTAACGTATTTCGCACCGCGCGAAATGCTCTCCTGAGACAGCTGATGCAGATCGCGGGTTGTGCGAAGACGCTCAATGGCGGTTTTCACTTCGTTCTCATCCAGGTAATCCTTATACCGGTTCAGCTTGGACGGGGAACGGAGGATGGAATCCTTATGCACTTTGACGTATTCGAGATCCTTCTTGGTTCGGGCCTCGTTTCTACGCGCTGCCGACTCCGCCATTTTCTCTTTACCACGAGATACCTTGGACACGATAACATCCCGGTTCTTGGCGATGAAATCGGTCACAAAAGAATCCACGGCATCTTTGTTGGCCACGTAAAGACCGGCTGCTGCGGCGACCGTAAGCGCCGCTCCGGTAGCAACTGCCACCTTCTTAGCGATGTCACGGTTGTGGGCTTTCTGCTCCTCAGAAGTCCGGCCAGCAGCACGGTCAAGCTGCGCCTGGGTTCTTCGGACACCCCACCGCATACCCTTGACACCATAGTGTTTCAGGGAATCGTTTCTATCCATTTTGAAGTTCCTCCTTTTATCAGCAGGGCTTCAGACGTTCAACCGCTTCGAAGAAACCATCCAGGTCAAAAGCTGCCGAAAACGGCCCCGCGGCCTGATTCTTCAGATCCACCAGATAGTAGGGATTGAAGACGTTGGTTTTATCGACGGTATTAGGCGGAAACGCCAAGAACAGAAATGCACCGTTGTAGGTGGCATACTTTTCCGGGACGACTCCGCACGTTTTCTTAAGGAGCCGAATCGCTCCGTCCAGTTTATTGGGCAAGGGCATGGTTCACATCTCCTTTAGCCAGAATATAGACCCGTGCTGCGGGCCACGAGTTTCGCGATGTCTTTATCAGACAATCTCGTATGGGGGTGCGCGCTCCTGTAAGCTTTGACTGCCTTAGTCGTGCTCACTTTACTGTAAGCGATGCCGGCCGTCGTCACGGCAGCAAACTGAATGACGGGATCGTTTGCCAGACGCAGTGCGATTTCCCCACCGTGATCGACGTATGTCTTCAGCGCGGTGTCCGTGTTAAGGTACTTTTTCGCACTGTTCGCATCAATCGTGAGATTGTCCGTTCTGAGAATTTCCACCGGTTTGGACGAGTGGATTCGACTCAGTATCGTCTTTCCAAAGTCGTCATACACCTGATTGGTCTGGCCATCTTTGAATACGATCTTTCCGTCAATATTTTCCCAGATCATGCTGTGACCACCACCCGCCTTCCACCAGCAAACAATGTTGCCTCTGGAATTAGGGCCCTGTGTCTTTGCAAAAGATTCAATCTCACTGAGCACATCCTGCGCGGTACCCTTATTGGCAATTTTGGTCATGCCGGGGTAATCTTTGAAGATTTTGGGGAAGAGTTCGTCAGGAAAATAACCCCGACCCGTCTTCTCAAGGCCGGCGTGTACGTCCAGTCCTCTCTTACGGAATTCATACGCGGTCGTACACAACATGCAGTTGGTAGATGAGCCGTGAATGATTTCCATGTTTTTGGATTTGGAAAGCACGCTGATTCGTCCCGGATTGATGGCTCGAAGATTTTCCGCATCAGACGTCGGTTTATCGATAAGCCGAAAACCCGTTGCGGGGTCAATTTTTGCGCCGTCACCTCGGTATAGCTGCACGACTTTGTACGTGCCATAGGCGGCAAGGGCGGTGCCGGCAACAGCAACGCCAATCTTGAGGGCTTTCTTCTGCTTATCGGTAAGCCCCCTCTTACGGGCGGATTTATCAACCTCTCCGGAATCGATACCATCATCCGGCGAGTCCTCAGAATACCGCTTTCTACCGGCAGGGGTCAGAGAGCCATCCTTTCTCCGGAATCGACGGACACCCCACCGCATACCCTTGACACCATAGTGTTTCAGGGAATCGTTTCTATCCATTTTGAATTTCCTCCTTCCCGTTACGGATCGTCGTAATAATCGTCGTAATAATCGTCGTAGTCATCGTCGACGATTCCGATCTCCTCGGCGAGGGACGCCAGAACATCCGCCGCATCGGCAACTTCTTCTGCGTTAATGTTCATGCGCCATTCCAGCTCGTCGGCAACGTTCTTCATAGCGCCGCTGATGGCGGAACTGGACGTCGGGTCAAACAGAGGTTTCACTCTCAGGTAGATGTATGTCTTGACGCCCTCCAGCTTACTCATGTCCGAAAGGAAGTCAGACCACTTAGCAGCGGCATCCCGGATGGAAAATCCCTTCTCGGGGCCGACACCAATCTGGGTCAATACCATCAACGCGGTGTTGATGTGGTTGATGATGTTCTCGTCGAAGTGCGTACAGCCAACATCAACATCGAGCATCTTTTTAATTGTGTTGAGAATACTCTCCATGCAGTTCCCTCCTTCGCGGCTAGGCTCGCCATGGGCAGGTATCGAACGGTCTGCGTTCCACGGGCATTTGAATCAGCAGATTCTCATCGCCGTAATGGATCGCTTTATGTGTACTGTCTAAACAACAGATGAGATATTCGGGGTTCAGAAGAATATCGCTGCGACGAAGAATGTCTTCCTTTGAGATGGGGTTCATGTGGTGCACGATGATTCGGACATCCCCCTTGATCTCTCGGTCGAGCATTCCCAAATCGCAGGCGTTATCGCGAATGATGACCTTGTCGCGAACCGCAAGCCATTCTTTGTCATGGTAGAAGAGCTGGTTGATCCATCGATCAAAACCAAAAGTGTCCTCGCCGACTCGACCCCGAAGTTGTAAATATCGATACCGCTCCTCGAAGGTTCTGAGCTTCGAAAGCTCCGTGTAGTTTCTAAGATTCAGTATCATTTGTGGCCAACATAGAGTTTCAGTGCGTCAAGCACTTCCTGGTAAAGCTCTTCGTCCCGCTTCTGGGACTGAATAGCCTCAGCCTTGGCGTCCAGCAGTTTGTTTTCGCTCCGCAATTTCTCCCGCTCCAGCTGAGTATTCTCAGTAGCGAGCTTGAGATAGTGAACGATGATCTGAGAAGACGCAGTTCCGTCCAGCATTCGCTGCTTTGCGACCTTAACAGCCAGATTTATCATCTGCTGCTCTTCGGATTCCGGGGATAACGCCGGCTTAACCTTGCGGTCGGAGTTGTCTGCGCCGCCCGTCTTACCCTTTGCCATCCCTTACCGCCTCCTCTCGCTGAAATATGTGGTGGTTCTATCGCAGTTGTGATGTGTTCTGGGCTACTTTCGAGCCAGTTTCATAGCACTAAAAGAAGCCTACAAAAATCCGAAACACCCATCCGAAAGGAAAAAGTAAGGAAAGAATGAGAGGAACGGTTTTGTAGGCTCGTTTTAATGCTATATGAAGTTTGACCCGGCGGAAAATATGGCCGACTTTTGACGAATTTCACCCCCGGAGAATTTCCGAGGACCGCCGCGATGCATAAGGGGGGTATGTTTTGGGAGACCCCCCCCTATGTCACCGACAGCTTTAGGAGATAAACACCAATAGATTCTAGGCAATTCACGAAGAAGTTGGGCCAAAAATTATTGGGTGGGTAGAAAATTTTATTCTTTGAGGGCCACCTTGGTGTAACGATTCTCAAGATCAAACTTGATGATGTCATCGATGGCTCTTTCGATCTCGCGATCGTTCTCTTCTTCGGACAACTGATCGGAAGTTCGAGCGACTCTGTCCAAGAGAGAACAGCACTGATCGTTAAGCTGATCGTAGTTGTACCAAGAATCGAAGTCCTTGTTGGGATCGTAAGGATTGTCTGTAGTAGACAGCAGATACTTAGCCATGAATACTGTTCACCTACCTTCCTTTCTTAGGCGACGTATTGATGAACAGTAGATACCGAGCAGCCAAGGGCTTCGGCAATCTGCTCATTGGTATAGCCGATGTTGGCCATGTGCTTGATCTTATTGACCCGGGCGGTAGACAGCTGAGTCGTAGCTCTGGGCATGGCTCTTTCTTTGAGCGCATCCTTATCGCTGTACCGGAGGATCTTGGTAAGCTGGGTGTCGCTGATAGCACCGGCCTGAATGGCTTCCCATTCGCGATCCGTAATGACGATGCGGGTGTTGCGGCCGCTGGAACCGAGGGCAGCACGGGCATCATAGATAGCCTGGGTCCTGATTTTCTTAAGCTCCTTCTTATCCTTTTCAAGAGCGGGATTATCTTGGACCTTGGCCCGCACAGTGGTATTAGCTACTCTCTGGGCTTCTCTTTCACGGGGGGCGTTCTTAGCCGCAACATTAAGCTTGGACATCAGACTGTCGACTTCTTCGTCATAGGCCTGAGCCGCGCTTGCATTACGCTGCAGGCGACCGGTAGATATCATTTCCTTACGGGCACGGTTGGACAGGGCTTTCAGCTTGTTGATGTAGTCAGCATAGATCTCTTCCTTGACGTGACCGGAGGAAAGGGAATGTGCATCGTCGGTAACAGACATGAGTTTGACAACCGTCTTGGCTTCGACAAGATTGCCATCCTTATCCCTGTACTTACGACCGGATTCCTTGAATATCAATTCGCCGGTTTCCTTATCGATACGGGCAGAACCCTGACGTTCGGGAACGCGAGCATCCTGCTTTCTCCGAGATATCAATGTGGATGCACCGCCGTATTTGATGTTGCCATCATCGTCTACCCGGATCTGGTACATCTCACGGAGCTCCTGGATACCGTTCTCTTTTTCAGAACGCTTGTAATCCAGCTTGTGCTTATAGGCGTCGATAACGACCATGCTGTGTTTTACAGCCCGAACAACATGGCTTTCGGGAGCGCCACGCAGAGTCATATCGGTGATGAGGTTGGAAACCATGCCCATTTCTTTCTGAATAGAGCCCTTAGCCATGACTTTCATGCCTTCGCGGTAGGCGTATTCAGATTTCGGGTCAAAGTCCTTAAGACCATCCAAAGCTCTGGTGGATTTAATCCGAACCTTGTCGCTCAAAGGAATGACCACAACCTGGTCGCCGTCAAAGTCGGCACCGGAAAGTCGTTCTGCAACCTTGGGGTTAATGCCGATTGCGTCCTTGATGTTGGGACTAAGAATATCACGGGCCTGCTTGTTCTTATTATTGACAGTCAGGATCGGGATCTCAAAAGTACCGGCATGAGGATATCTAATCAGCGCGACCTGTTCGCCATCACGATAGTTGGGCGCATAGACCTCGGTCTCCGACATGGCGGTAAGAGGCAGAATGACCTGAGTTTTCTGACGAGGCAATGCGACAGCCTTGATGTGAACGGTCGCACCATCGCACTCGTTTGCGAACTCATTAAGCATTTCGCGCTTGATAGTGGGATTGGTAAGCTTGCAGATTTCGTCGAACTTGTCTTCGTAATCCGCATAAGTGGCATCCAACTGCTTCTGGATCAGGGCCTTGGGCTGCTTGGACAGGAACTGAGAAGAAAGGTTCTTACTCATGGCGTCCCAGTCGCCCTCTTCTTTCAGCTTGTTGATAGCGGAGAGTTTCTCGTTTCCGGAAATATCAAAGTAAGTACTCTGACCGTCAGCCTTAATGACCGCACCGAAGGGGTTATCGGGATCACCAGTGATTTCCTTAAACACCTTCTCCTTGGGAGTGCCGGACTGTTTATTGGTGTTGAAGACGATGTCGCAGCCGTCAGGAATATCATTGGAATACATTGCCATACCCTTCAGGTAATGGGTGCCATCCACAAGAATTCTGACCTGCGCATAGTTGGATTTACCAAGACTCAGGTCTTCGACGCCGCGGCGGATCTCAATGACACCATCCTTATTGATACCGCCCTCATCGCCATACCGAATGTGGACTCGGCTGGAATCGATACTCGCGGGATACTGGATCTTACGGAAAGTAGAACCGCCATCGTCGGAGTAGTAGTCGCCGACAGACTTGATATCACCGTAATGCTGCTGGGCATAGGACTCGGGAATATCAGGCTTGGCGAGGACCTTGGTGATAGTCTTCTGAGAAGGGTTCTGAACCTGGGGAACGCCAACGCCGTACTGGTGATAGCCTTCACGCAGCAAAATATAAACTGCTTCGCTGAGCTGGGGTTCGGAGATACCGAGTTCACGCTCAACACCGGCGCCAACATCGATCATGCCCTTGGATTCCAGCTCTTTCTTCAGAATATCAGCCGCAACGCGGGCCTTATTCTTATTGGCAGCAGTGTTCTCATTGAGCAGGGCGCGAACGGAGGATTCGCTGGGAAAGCCCATCTCTTTGGCGATCTGGCTGTTATTCAGTCCATCATCTTTGAGAGACTGCGCTCGAGCTCGCTGAAGTTCTCGGCGCTCATGTTTGGAGAGCTTGACTTCCAATCGGAGATCGGTTGTGGAGTCAAAGCCCATGACCTTGGCGATATCAGTCTCGGAAAGTCCCTGATTCTTCAGTTCCTCGAACCGGCTCAGAAAATCACCGCTGTGCTGATAGGGGTTATCGCCAGAGCCCCAGGGATAGCGACCGGAGCGCCGCTTGACACCATAGTGCATCAGAATATCTTCCGGGATACCCATAGCTTAGCCCTCCAGTTCTCTAACAGATTTGATGGTTTTGTCGGATTGGATAATCTTGTCGATGACCCACGAAAGCTCCTCGCGAGAGGGCTTATGAATCTTGACCTGATTACCCTGGTAGATTCGGAGTTCGACCTGCAGTTCGCTGAACTTAATCAGGTCTTTGTACTCCAGACAGAATAGGCCCGCATATATCAATACCTGTTTGATGTCAGTGGGCGTGATTCCAGACTTATAGTCATGGATTCTAAGGCAATTGTTTCTGAAGCTGATCGCATCAGCAGTGCCATAGCAGTTGTAGGAGTAGAACAGAATCACTTCAGGGTCCATTCTGAATCCGATCGCATCGTTCACGTAGGCCTTGAAATTGGGGAAGATGAAGTCAATATCAAAGGCGTACTGTGGGATGCCGGAACTGACCAGATGGAACACCACCAGTTTTCTGTCCGTTTCTGCCAGTTTCATGCGAACCTTGATGAGTCGCTTTGCGAGTTCGTGCAGGGCCGTACCGAGAGCCTGGGAATATAAACCCCGATAACGCTCTCTGAGAGTTTCCTCATCATAGTTCAGCCAATGCCATTTGCTCGCACCGAGAAAGGCGTGTGAGCCCTCAAGGTTCGAATGATCGTTGAAGATCATGTAACACTTCCTCCTTATTTTCGGGGCAGATGAATCGCGAGAAAGACATCTCGTTCATCATTGCCACGTAATATTCTTGGTTCGGGCGTTTCTTGGCCTTTGCGCTTTTCTTGCATTCAAGAGAAGCCCATTTGTTTTTGTACAAAATTAAAAGGTCAGGGATGCCCTGGATGTAGCCAGCATCGTTTTTCATTACGATGCAGCCGGGAAACATTTTCTTCAACTCTTTTATGAGTTTCGCTTGGAAGTCACTTTCTTTGGCCATAATGACTCCTTTTTGAGCAAAAATAAAAGGAAAAGTCCCTAAGGACCATGTTTCTATTCCTCTTCATAAAAGAGTCTGTTTTTTTCGCGAGTTTTGGACAAAAGAAAAGCCCATGTCGGTCAAGACACAGGCTTTCAGTTGAATATCAAGTTAATAATCGGTTTCATAACCGTATGGACACACTATACAACCAGGGTATAGATTATTACACGTGACGCACTCCGGGCCAGGAAGATTAGCTCCTATGTATGCGAAAAAATCGGCTCGGTCAAACACCTTACCACATTTGGGACATTCGTATCGCCCGTTATGAAACTTAACCTTCGCATTACAGTTATAGCCATCACACGGAACTGAATATCCATCCTCATCGTACACTTCGTCACAGCCTGGCAGATTGAATCCGTAATCGTCTTCGGCATAGACTGGAATATCACCGACGGGTCCGCCTCCATAGATCGCATCGTATTCATCCCGTTTCTTAAACAATCCCATACACAAACCTCCTTACAGTTGTACGACCAATATATCATCGATCGGTAACAATCGCAAGAGGATTCGCGTATCGTATTACATTAACAACGGAAGATTGATGCCCTGGGCCTGTAACATAATCGATCGAATATCAAGTTTGCATAGTCTCTCGTCTCTCATGGTATGCATGTTTTTAGCTCCTTCCACAGGCTGGTTAAGCCCTTAAAATTCGACAATTTTCGATGCTGGCCAAATGGCCACTTTTTTCTTTAACTTCTTTTAATTTTTATTAAAATTTTTCACGTGTAAATAGAAAAATAAATGGGCAAATGGCCACAAACCCGAAAAACCGTTGCGGCGCAACAACTTTTTGCTGGCCACTTTCATTTTCAAAAGTGGGCAGAGCCCGGGCAAATGGCCATTTTCGTCCGTATACAGCCCTGTCACCCCATCGGAATATCCATTTTCCACTCCACAATCTGGTCACCGGTCAGAGATTTGGCCACGTCAATGACCCGCTGATTGCTGCTCCCACGGTATGCAAGGGACAGATTTTTGAGTTCCTTGACGAATGGCCCATCTACCAGAACGTCGACATACTGCAGGACAGGCAGGTCTTTTACATCTTCCCACAAATATCCAGTCCACATCCAGATGGTCTTGGCGGGCCGAAGGAACTTCAGCGTTTTGCAAAGTTCCAGAACCTCGCTCTGGTTCTCGGGTTCGAACGGGTCGCCGCCAAGGATACTCAGACCGACGACATGGGGATTGTCAATCAAATAGAGTAGATTCTGAAAAGTGTACCCGGTGAATTTGTGACCATAGTCGAAAGCCCAGGTTTCCGGCTGAAAACATCCATCGCAATGGTTTCGACAACCGGACACGAAGAGAGATACTCTGATTCCAGGACCATTGGCAATATCAAGGTGTTTTATTGCTCCGTAGTACATCACTTAACCTCCTATTTCAACAAAAAGAAGAGGGCCAGCTTTACGCCGGCTCCCCTTCCTGAATCGTTATTCTACCACATCGTTCACGAATTCCAGAACCATCTGGACATGGGAATCGTGACAGATCTCGTTAATTCCGTGCTTAGCACAGTGGTCGAGGATCTCAGCGCCGAGGTCGCCCATATACTGCATGGGGACGTCGCAGACGATACCGGTCAGCATCTTGGTGCTACCGTCCACCCACAGGCTGTGCCACTTACCAACGGACTTCTCAGGAATGGGGAGATCCCGAGAACCCGCGCTGATGAGTTCGCCAACCACATCGGTGAAAGGCAGCTTCTTTGCTTTACGGATCGCCATGCCACCCACCGTGACGAGGGTGAGCGTACCAGCGGCGATGATACCCTTCTTGTGCTTCTTGCAGAAATTCTTAATCTGCTCCTTAGACAATGCCATAGTTTCTTTCTCCTTTGAATATAAATGTAGTAACCTTTCGGTTCATAATAGGGTGTGTTATTTGCGCGTAAAAGAAAGAGGACCGATTAAAGTCCTCTCGCTTTTTTATTCTTTGACGAACAAGCCGACGATTTTTATGAGCCAAGGGAAGTGCTTTCTCGTCCAGTTTGCCGCTCTGACAATATCTGCATAATCGTCAGGGTTCAACTCTACTTTCTGGAAACGCTTAACCTCGTTCATGTAAATATCCTCCTTATGTTGTAGTCATAATAGAGGTTGTTATTCGTGCGTCCCTACGTGTTATTCGTCGACCTCAATGGCTCCAGGAGCTTCGGGAATATCATTTTTATGTACTTCATCGATATCACCCAGAGCGAAGACCGCTTCGTCGACAGGCCGCAGGCGTTCGCCGGCGATGATCTGACAGCCGCACTGAGGGCAGTCGAAAGCGTCGTACTGCTTGGTTTCGGTAGCAACTGCGAAGAGCTGCTTACCGGGTTCGTTATCACGGGCGGTATACCGCATCTCCTTAATGGGAATGAAAACATTGCCGCAGCACAGGCAATGCATCAGGTCCTTCTTTTTGTTGTTTGCAGTGATGGTCACTTTGCTCATTTCCATAATATAAATCCTCCTTAAATAGCGTCGTAATACTGGAGTTCGGCCTTGAGCCGCACCAGGAATTTCTCGAGATCTTCGAGAGTGAAGTCGTCACGATTACAGGTATTGGTTCGGCCGAGGTGCTTGTACCAGTTAATCATGACGCCGCTCTTGCGGTGCAGGATATAAAACTCGTCATTGACCCGGAACAGAGAGAATTCGTCGTAATGCTGCTCCATACTGCAGGTCACGTCGATATCAATCAGTTCCTCGTCGGTAAAGACTTTTCCGAACGTCTGGGTGAACAGGGCCCGATCAAAGTGGTACTGGGGGAGCTCCTTCATACACTCGGGCAGGGGTTCGTCATCGTAGTAAACGGGGAAACCCTCATCATCGTACTGCTGAGGCTGCTTCATCGTTATCCCTCACTTTCTGAAGATACTCCATCGACGGTACGACGGGCTGATTATCAAGGAACATCTCAAGTCCGGTTCTGCAGACAGGACACGGGTCGATCGAGAAAGTTCCGTATCCGTGGACGTAACGGGAAAGCTTGAGATCGGGGGTTACCGGCTGTTCGAAGAAACCTCCGCAGCGGTCACATTTTTTAGCATCGGCCATACTTACTTTTCCTTTCTTTTATGAAATATCAAAGATCCTTCAGCTTGTCCAAAGCGTTGAGCATGTCGAGATTCCGAATGCTTTTGCCATTACCTCGCCCGTAGATTACGCGCTGAAAGGCGGTTAGCACCTTGAATATCCCGGTTGCATGAATACCGTGAACAATGTTGAGGATCTCTTTCTTTCCGTCCGGTGCGGTTTCGGCCACAACAAGGCAAGGCTCAACGCCTTCCTCGGTGTAGACCACTGTTAATACTCTGGTTTTCGGTTCATTCTCCATCTTCCGCCTCCGCAAACGGGGACTTCTCACAGGAGAGAGCCGTGGGGTAAACGATGTTGCCGCTAAGCTGGTGGACCCAGATGCGGCCGGTGAACAGAATATAAAGCCGCTGGAAGAGCGACAGTGACCAGCAGGAGACCGTACACTGGTCATCGGTGAAAATATAAAGGCTTCCGCATTCCTCTTCGCTCATGGTCTCAGGAGCCCTGTAAACTCGGTTTGCCTGCTTGAACTTTACGGGAGTAAGATCGAATCTGAGCATAATCAAACCCTCCGAACCTTACCGTTGACCGCAGTCAGTTCCCATTCCTTATCGTTGTAATAAGTGAACAGAAGCTTGCGGCCGTCGGTCAGACCGATCTTGATGTTGTTGCTTTTCTGACCGGGAGTCCAGGATTTAACCTGCTCCATGAAGTTGGGGAACATCCCCAGGAACTTTGCCAGAACGTCGTGGTAACCCATTTGAGTCACGCTCCTTTTCTTCTTTGAATTTGGGACACTCGCGCATATCGCTGTCGTTGAGGTCGCAGTAAACCTCAACTTCCTGATCGAGAATGGTCTTAATCAGGCACAGAGGGATGTGACATCCGTGTTCTTCCTGCCAGATGCACTTAGTTCCGCTCATGCCGCACCTCGATGTCAGCGAACCAGGTGTCGTTCTCGATATCAAGCTCGGTGATAGTACCGACGATCTCATCGGCGTTTCCGACTTTCCGGACGATAGGCTTACCCATCAGAATGTTGGGATCGATTTCGGAAATATCAGTGAAACGACCGCCCAGAGCTTTGGAGATGGAACCCTGAATGCGGGTTTTCTCGGGAGGAGCAGCGTCGTAAGCCTCCCAGCAGGTCCGGCACTTCCAGTCGTTTTTGCCAGAGATGGCGTTCTTCCGGGCATACAGGTTGACAAGCTTCTTGCCGCAAACAGGGCAGGTTTCGTGATGAACAACCATTGCGCGGCCGTTCTTCTGAATTCGCCGCAGAAGGCGATTGTAGGCCTCGTCGGGAAGCTCATTGTAAACAGGATTCATCCACATGGGGTTATTCTCCTTTCTTACTTTCCCAGGTAGAAATATCTTTCGCGGACAGCACATCCTCCCAGTGGAAGCCCAGCTCGACTCCGACTGTAGCGACTGCGTCTACCGCCTTGGTGAATATCTCGGGATCTTCGATGTGGTGGCAGGCTTCGTACATCCGAACTAGCGCCTTACGAATTTTCTCCCGCTTCTTTTTACCGATGATGAGCACGGAATATCAACTCCTTATCTCGGTACTGCATAGGGTTCGCTGATGATCTTGGCGTCCTTATTCCGCAGGAACAGGCTGATCTGCTTGGTGCAGTCGTCGCACAGATCCATGTAGTGGTTCTTTCGAACGGGAGCTCCGGCGATGACGATCTCGCCCTTCCGGAACTTATCGGTTTCCTCGAACATCACACAGACACCTCTCATGGTGCCCCAGCTCTCTTCGTTGAAACTTTCCTGAACCGTGTTCTTACCGTATACGTTTCCGCAACGGTCACAAATTTTTGCACTCGCCATAGGTATTCATTTCCTTTCTTAAATATAAAAGCGAGAGGTTCCGTTTGATTGGAACCTCTCAACTTTCATTCATTGTTAACGCAGGCAGTACTCGGCCAGCAGCTTGATGGCGTCGTTGAATTTCTTCATCTTCCACGGGGATGCGGTGACCTTGAATACGCGGTAGGGGATGGCGGGCTTCATGCCGAGGCAGGTGTTGCTCAGACGAACATCACTCATCTCGAACTTGAAGCCGAACCGACCTAGCAGGCGCACGAAGGCGACAGTATCCTGTTCTTCGACTTTGAAGTTGTACTTTGTTTCAAGCATTGGTAATTCCTCCTAAAGTTAATTTTTGTTCATTATAGGAGTTGATTTTTATGCGAAGTTGTCCTCATTCGGATACTTTTCGCGATGCCATTGCTCGATATCAAAGCCTTCCTCTTTGAGGGAATAGGTCGCGAGCCAGGCGGCATCGTCGTCACCCATCTCGAATCTCTTGATGAGCTCGGTCAATGCTTCGCCAAAGTCGTCGAAATCCTCTCTCAGACGTTTCGCACCGTGGCCGTGCTTACTGCGCATCTCCCGCAAATATATAGCTTCGATCTCGACCTGGTACTTCTTAGTGAAGGCGGCCAGCTGTCGCAATATCTCTGCGTTCATGGCCTTCTTCTCTTTATTCGTGAGCTTAGCCTTGAGAACACCACCGGTCAAACGTATGAAATCCATCAGTACACCTCTCTGGGGATGACGGCAATGCCGCTTTTCACGGAACCATCAGGGGCGATGACCGTGGGAGCAATGACGATATCTTCCGGGCGAGCGCCTGTTTTTTCGATGAAATTCTCGATATCACGGACCATCGCCTCAGTCATGTTGGGACAATAAGGAGGGTCCTTCTGCCAGAACTCGCTTGCCTGCGTGACGCCAATATCCAGATCCAACTGGTACATGGGTTTGACGTATACAGGATCGGGAGCATCCATACCACGCTGGTTTCGGAAGTACTTTTTTACAACATCGTAAAATGGGGAAAAATCGTATCCGGCTACCTCATAATGTCGAGCAATGCGCTTGAGTTTCTTGAGCTCCTCCTCATGCTTGGACTCAAGATCGGCTAATTCGGCCTCGTGCTTATGCTTCAGCTCCTCTTCGATCTGGATGGCCTTGTTGGTGTACCAGGAGTGGACGTAATCGTGCCATTCCTTTTTCTCTTTGCTCGTCTGATGAATGGTGTATGCGGAGCCGAAGCACCAGCCAGCAAATATCAGCAACGCGATGGCGATAACGTTAAACATGGCAGATGCCCTCCTTAATCATGTATTGCTTGAGTTTTTCAAGCTGTTCGATGGTCTTGTCGATGGCGGTAATATCCCGGAATAGGATCTTGATACTATCGTCACTAAGGCGCATGGGTAGACGAACCCGTACGTCCTCGACAGGAACTGTAATCCACGGGTTGAACACTTCTTACTACCTCCGGTTTGGAATATCAGGGATTCATGTATTTACCTTCGGTGCCGTTCTTCTTTCTTTTGGCGGAACCGAAAATATAATCCACCGCGATGCCGCAAAGGGAGAAAGCCGCGAACTTGTCGACCATACCGAAGTGAACGGCCCCCTCGAGCCGGTACTCAGCGCCGATCCAGGCGTAGCAGAGGAATGCGTAGAAGACGAAGAACACGATTGCGATGACCAGCAGGCCAGTAATAGTCTTTTTCATTTGTATGTACACTCCTTAAATATCATTGGGGTCGCGATGCTGGCTCCGGTTGGCATCGAAGCCTTCGGGGTAACGGGCCATAAGCTTGTCGATGTTCATCTTCAGAATATCTTCCAGCGTGTAGCCCAGGGCGTCAGCAGTCACCGCCAGATACCAGGCAATGTCGCCCAGCTCCTTGGCGAGGTGACCCTTGTCAAGCTTGTGGTGATGAAACAGGTGCTTCTTGAGGATATCAATGGCTTCGCCAGCCTCACCGTTCAGACCCATGAGGCCGTTGATGAGCTGGGGGATCTTGCCGACTTCTTCGGGATACTTGGGTGCAGTTCGCAGAGCCGCGTTCTGGTATTCGTTAGGCGTCATGAATATCCTCCTTAGCGGTACTGGTCTTTCCAGAAGATCCGGTTATAGGCGTCGTAACGCTTACGGATATCATTCGCCGCTAGATCGGGATACTTCTCAACCATCTTCTGGTACCAGCCGCAGGAGGTGGGTTCGGGGCAACCGCACCGGTAGATGCAGTTGGGAACCAGAACGTCGGAGAGCTCGGGCTCGGGCTCGTGGATGGCGATCTTATAGTCCTCGGCGTACTCACGGGTCTCAGGAGCGGCCATACGGCACAGACGCTTACGCCAGGTATCGATCTGGTGCTGGACGTTAGCGTCGCCGATAAAGTCCACAGGAGCGTCCTGAGGGGCCTTACGGCGGTCGTAGTTAGCCTGACGGTCATTCCGCTGGGTGTTGGTGCGGCTTCGCCAGATGTGGGTCTTCCAGTGCATGGCGATCCAGTAGGGAATGCTGTACCATGCGAACTTGACCTCGATGTCCCGGACGGGATCATGCTCGGAGATCAGAATATCACGCTTGAACTTGGAGCTGGGTTCCTTACCCAGAGGGGGTTTGGCCACGGTTGCGCGGCAGTCGTTGACGACTTCTTCCCAGTCGCCCTTAATTTTCAGAATTTTGGTTTTCGGCATTGGGATTCTCCTTTTCATGCTCTTCGATGAATTTTTGCAAGGCCTTCTCGCGACACTCGTCGCAGCGATGCTTGGCAGTGGGGTCGGCAAATATCACGACATTACCGTCGGACTTCTGGATTGCCCCTTCTACGCCATTGAGAACGTAGTCGGCATAGACTTCGAACTCTTTCCCGCAGTCGGGGCATGTGTATTCGACGTTGGCCATGGATATCAATCCTCTTTATTGATGGAGTGCTTGAGGTACATGACGTACTCTTGTTCGTTGGCGATTTTTTCATACGCGCCGTAACAGATGCCGTCAATATCATTCTCCATAACGTATTCGACCCGTAAACGACGAAAAGTCTCAACGCCAAAGTGATGCTGAAACTTTTCAAGGACAGTAATATGCTGGCGAACGCCGTCGAGATTACAGTCGAACTCATAGATGCTTTTCTTATTCAGCCGCTTGAGGTAGGCGGGAATATCCAGCATACAGATGATGGTGAAGCAGATGGCGAAGACGATACATCCGCCCGATACGATCTTAAGGAATTCCATCATAACTTCACCTCAAACTGATCGTTCTTAACCTTGGGGTTCTTGGTGACGAGCAACTCGTACATGGCCTCAGCCTCTTCACCCTGGAAGGCGTTGACGATGGTTACGGGCTTACCCTTCTCCTGAGTGCCGACAATGAGAACTGACTGATCCTTGCCGTTGGAGAAGTCGTAGCCGATGAGCAGGTTGCCGTATTTGCTCATTTCTGGACGCCTCCTTCCATGGCAGCGCGGGTGTCTTCCAGCGCGGCGATCATAGCGTTGACGGAGCGAATATCTCCGAAGCGGATCATGATGGAATGGGGGAACTCGCGGCCAGCGTCAGAAGCGAATTCGATCTTAAGCCGGGTGAGATCCAAGCGGCAAATGCCGGTCTTGGGGGCGTTGGTGTTGCTGTTTCTCAGACGGCGGATGACTCTCTCTGCTGCACCCTGGCCGTTATTGGCGTCGTACAGTCGCTCTTCGAACTCATCCTTGGAAAGGTCGACCTTCAGCACTCTGCCGTACAGGTAGTCGAAGTAGGGATATCCAGTGGCGTCCAACAGCTGCTGGCAGTGTTCCACCGTGACTCGTCCCTCAATAATCGCAGGGATACTTTCATCGCGGCTCAACGCTTCTAAGAATCCTATTCCCTGAACACGACTACCGTCGTACAGAGCCTTCAGAACCTCGGCCTTGTTAAGACCTCTGATATCAATCATGTTACTTTCTCCTTTTTATTCGTGTTTGAAACGATAGATTGCATAACGGAGTTTGTTCCGGAAGAGCAGTTCGTCATTACGGGCGTTATCCAGTTCGGTGTGGGAAACGCGTTCGCGAATCGTGCGATCGCCCTTAGTCACCTGGATGAAATAACACTCGTCCTCTTCGAACCAACTTACGGAGATCTTTACTCCGTGGATGCGCGATAAAGACAAAATATCCAGCATACCGCCCGTCGTGAGCCTGGTAGTTGGATTAACCATGTTAAGTCTGGGAGTTACCGGTTGCATTTGGACCTCCTTCGAACATTGCCCTCCACAACGCGATGATGCCGTTGTAGTAGGATCTTCGTGATGGCGGTAATATCAGTACTCTCCGATCGGGAGGAAGGGATGCGAGCTCCTTGAGTATCTTTTTCTGCCACTCGTTAAGCTCGACGCCTATCACTTTCTCTACAAACTCGAGAATATCCATCAGCCAGTAATCACGGCCAGCATGGTGATGATGGCACAGAATGCGACTACGGCGAGAATGATTCTGCTCGCAGTATACTTATTGAACTTCTTCTTTTTCATAAATAAATCTCCTTACGATTCGAATTCTACGACGACCTTATTGATTCGGGCGAGAATATGCGATGGCCGCGGTTGATCCACGTTTCTTACGATCTGGTAGAAGACCAGTTTTGCATATGTGTATACTGCCGCATCGAGATAGGGAATGCTGTCAAACTCATATCTACCACCATATTCGCCACTTTCGGTAGTAAATCGGAAGGAATGTATCGACATGGCGTCAAAGGTTAAGAGCTTCTCCTCATGACCATCGTCGAAATATACAGTACCCTTCATCATAGGGCCTCGGTGTATATGACCGCCTGAGCGTCTTGCGGCATCTGCTGGAGCTTATCGATGAGTTCTTTTACAGTCATCTCCATAACTTCGGAATATCCTCCTTCATAGTGAATAACGTTGTGAAACGGTTGGGGCCCCCGGTCCAGTCCTTCGGATGCCGCATGGTCCGCATCAGAATATTGGAGAACCACTCGTTCTGGAAGAAACGAACATCCGAGATACACATGTGAATATACTTGTTATCCGGGGTTTTGATTACCCAGCTGCAGAAGTAATGACCTCGTGTCCAGTTAAGAATCAAATATCCTTTCGGTAGACGAGTCTTGATGGCGTTCCGATATTTCGTGTTGAACGACCGGAAGTCTTCCCCGATTACGCCGCCGGATGAAAACTGATAGTCGACAAAACTACGAAGACTCGGCGGGACTTCGTCGGTATAGTGGTATGTGCTGTCACCAGCGCAATATATCCGTCGCGATTCCATAACTTTCTCCTTTCTTACGCCGCCATGGGCATGGTAGTAGTGTGCAGCGGCTTCATGCATCTGGAAATATAAGCGCCCTCGTTGAAACGCTTCTTGTTCTTAAGAGCACGAGTAATCGCCAGATCAATGCCGGACTTGGATCTGAGATGGTAGTAGTACAGATCGGTATAAGGCGTATTCAGCCTGTCGATTCGACCGGCAGCCTGTGTCACGATCTTGTAACTGTAGTTCTGGGAATAGAATATAATCGTATCAGTCTTGATGCAGTTCCAGCCCTCGGCGCCCGCATTGTACTGAACGAGGTATACCCATTTCTCCCCACTGGGAATTTCTTGGTGTTTGTGACCGTTCCATTCTGCAATCTCGACATCCTCGCCGTAATACAGATTCTTCAGAATATCCAGCTCATAGTCGAAGTTGTAGAAGATGATGGCCTTGGGATGGTCTTCCAGAATCTCCAACAGCTTGGTCTGTCGGGATTCATCGGTGTTGACTACCTTTCGTAGTGCATAGCAGAACTCGCTCGCACTCTCGATGGGCTTGTTGTTCCAAAAATCCCAGCGCAGACGGTGGATGTCCAGGTATTTGGACTTGTTGTAAGACACGATGACGTCCTCATGATGAGGCACGGTCTTCCGCTCGAAGTCCATGGTGACCAATATCCGGTCGCGCAACCGCTCCAGACGTCTGACGTTGACATACCGGTCAATCTGGGGGTATTTGGTGCCCCATTTGAAGACGACGTGCTCCTCGTTGAAATGCGTCTTGTTCCGGTAGAAACCATTGGCGATGAACACCGGAATATAATCAGACCAGCAATCGCCGGGAGTTGCGGACAGCAGAATCCAATCGTTCTTTTTGGTAATCTTCAGGAACGTCTTAGTCCACTGTCCATAACCTACGACACGCTGCTCGTCAAATATAAAGAAGGCGTTCTCGACGCCCTCATACTTTTTGATGTTGTTCCAGGAATCAACGACTACTTTATTGGAATATAAACCAACTCCCGGATGAGTGGACATGAGGAACCGGGCAAGCTCGCCTTCCCATTCCAGCGTGTCCCTTTTTCTGGCTGTGGTGATTATATAGAGATCCTTGGGGTTCTTCATTCGCACATAGCGTTTTGAACGAAGGTTACCGCCTTGGGTCTCATAAAAATATCCAATGGAGGTGAGGGACTTTCCGCTTCCCACACCCCCACATAGGATACAGCCATTCCTCATCCGGTCGATGGCTTCCAGCTGATAGTCGTATAGACTAACAACTGCCATAGTCGCTCACCCGTTTAGAAGGGCAGCTGTGCGTCAGCCTCCTCGGCGGGATACTCCTCTTCAGCCAGCATGGCCATCAGCTCGTCTTCATCGACGTCGACGATCATGGACTTCAGGTAGGCCTTGACGCCGGACTTGCCATTGACGTTCCACCGGCTGGGGTTGATGTTAACATGGGCCTGGCGAATATACAGGGAGTCCAGATGATGGACGGTAGCCTCGGTGAGATCCTGGTTGGGACGGCCGGGACGGCGGACGACGATTCGGGGAGGGAAGTTGTCGTACCGTGCCTGAATGGGCAGGCAGTAACCGGGCTCGTCACCGGGCTCTTTGGGGCTCAAAATCTTGATGTTCCAACCGTCGTTGGCCAGCCGCTGGGCCATCACGGGGTCATCGATGATGACGCTGAACTCGCGGATCTTGCCGTTACGGTTAAACTTCTGACCGGCGAAGTCCTTGCGGATGACGCGTGCTTCGCGGATAATCAGGGTTTCCTTTTTGTTGGGGGTTTCATAAGCCATAGTAATCATTCTCCATTCAAATATCTTTTATGGGCATTCTTGCTGATGACCTCGGTAGACCATTCGATAATGGGCATGGAACCGAGCTCCTGCGGAAAACTGATGTGAATATTGAACTCACTGATGAGATCCGTATCTGGTCCCACCATTTGCTCGGCTCGGTCGATGAGATCCTGACCGGCATCTTTGATGTAGGCGACCAACTTGTCGCGATAAGGAATATCTTTCTTAATCGCCATTAGAACGGTACCTCATCTTCAGGCGGATGATTGGGAACGGAAACGAATTGGGTGACAGCCGGATTGACTGCCACCACAGTTGTTTCTTCAGAATCGTCGGAGACGAACCATTCCAGATCACCGTATTTGGAAATATCAGCCGCTGCCGCCGTGACCAGGTTGTCGTAGTAAGTCCGGTTAATGTCGTCCTGGCGTCCCAGGGTCTTGACGATCTCGGACTCAAGCCATCTCCATCCGGTTGCTCCGGTTGCAAAGGCGTAACCCTTAGCGCCGGTCTTACTGTTGACGGTTTCGCGCATGAGCAGGCCACCGCCGGTTCCGGGTTTGACGGGACAGAAACGTCCAACTTTACCCACGAAATTGTAACAGTGACCTTCCGCGATCAGCTCGTCGAGACCCTTCTCGGAAATATCAGCGTTCTCCTGGAGTAAAGTCGCTTCTCTGCGAGTAAGCTTTGCAGGATCTTTGCTGCGCAATTCCCGAAGAGTTTCGTAGAACTGAACGTCATTCATGCCCTCGTTCATATCCAGATACAATGCCGTGTTAACGGACTTGGTTTCGCACATATCGTCGAACTCAATGGACTCTCTGGTGAAGAGCTTCTTGAAGACATAGGGAATCTGGAACTGAGTGCCGGTCGCAGTCCATTCGCCGGGGCTCTTCTTGCAGTCCTTGACGACATCCTTGGATGCCTCGCAGTACTCCTTGGTGTAGAGCTCGTAGCAACGCTCAACGGTAGCGTATTTGGCAATATAAACCGCATCGTTGACCAGACACATTCTGTCGTATGTAGCCTCGTGCTCGAAGGTGTAGCCGTACATCTTGCCGTAATCGCTGACGAACTGGATGATCTCCGGAGTTGCATCAGGAATCTTGATGGAGTCCGTCTTGATATGGGCAACAGTAAAGCCCCGTTTCTGAACCTCGTGCTTGAGGTTGATCATAAACAGGGCTCCGCGCTTGGCGACAATATTATCAATGTTCCGGTTGTCCCGGAAAGCATTCTCGAACTTCGCACTGGTCAGACCGTAAACGGAATTGATTGCGATCTTCAGAGCCTGAGCCAGGTCTGCGGCAGCGTTTTCATCGTCCAAATACTTGGCCAATGCTCCGCCCAGCAGTTTCCTTGCCTTGTCGAAGTCCTTATGCTTGATTGCGATTCGTGCGTCGAGAATTTCCTTGAATCGCTGGGTGTATGCTTCGCCGAACAACTGCTCGGCAACGATGCTGCTGGGATGCATGGACGCAATATCCAGCAAAGCGATGTTGGTGTACATACCAGGTTCGGAATATACATAGCCGCCCTCGCCAACTTCTTCTCCGCGATAGGTGGACTTGCCGTATTCGAATTTATAACCCGGGAAGATGGGACGTCCCTGGTTATCAAACACCGTATAGGCATCATCGTAGTTGTAGAGGGTGAGGTCATCCGTGATTGTGGAGCCTGTTACGGCCACGCTCATATCACCCATATTACGGTAGTTGAACTGACTCTGAGGAGTGCGATTCTTACCAAATATGATTCTCGTGGTGAGAGAGTTAGTGGTGTCATTTACGGTCATGCCCGCAACGTCTGCCAGAATCTTTCTTGCAACGAAGTCTGCCTGACGCTTGTTGAACACGGCTTCCGTAGCGATAACGTCGTTATCACAGTACTCCGCGACCTTGGGCCAGAGTTCCTGAGGAACAGGCTGATCCCAGGGAAGACCGAGTTCCTGGTGATGGATGCCCAGCTCGATTTCCCACTTCTTCAAAGACTGCTTCTTACTACAGAAGTCATAAACGTCTGTGTAAGAAATATTGTAAGCATCTCCGAAGAAGCAGTTGGCCGCACCGTTGATGATTCGCTGGGACAGCTGATAAAGCTGCTCGTTGTTGTAACCGAGCAGTCGAGCGTACAGAATATGATTGTCGTACCTCCGACAGTTGAAACCCACCAGATTGTATTGAACAAGCTGTTCGATCTCAAATTGTGTGGGGTTAATCATTCTTACAACGGGAGAACCTTCGCCGGCGACCTTCCAGTTGACCAGGAACAGGTTGGGGAAGACCTCAATATCATAGAATACGAGGTTTGCCTCGGGATTCTGGATAGCTTCGGTTTCCTCATCAGACTTGAAGTGCATCTTGTCGACAAGCTTGAGACAATACTCGGACTGGTTGGTGCTGTTCATGGCGAACAACACGATGGCGTTCTTCAAGTCGTTGACGTCATACTTCATTCCGCTGGAATATGCATCTTCCAGAGTCTTGTAGATGAAGTCAACGCTGGGTTTGGTAGCGGCGTGGTATTCCTTATTCAAATTGCGCTTGATTACGGTTCGTAGCGCCTTTTCACTTTTCAATCCTTCGAAATTTACCATTTTACTTTCTCCTTTCAGTGGTAAACCCGAACTGATCTTCGCAATCGGTAAGTCGTTACATTTCGACAATTTTCGACGAAGTGAACTGTTGCCGGTGAAGACCTTGACCTCGATATGGTCGTCGTATACCCTGCTCAGGAGTAAAGGATCTCCGGTGTAAATATAATGAAGATGAATACCTTGTCCGCTCTTGCTGAGCTCGGCATACGTCGGCGGCCACTTACTAGCCGCTTCGAGGTTCTTCTCAAAGGACTTATTGCCGCTCTCATCCGGAATATCAAAGTCGATGACGATGTGAATTTCGGGAAGTTGTACGTAGTGAAGTCGTTGGGTGTTCAGAGCTTCGAGCAGCGTTTTGACCTGATCCCACTTCTTGAGCGGGGTGCCGTCTACAGAGGCATACTGAGCTCTGTAACCCTTGCACTCCTTATCGAATATGGAAGCAGTACAGTCGAACTTAAGCCAATGTTCGTCTTCCTTCTTTTTCACAGGCTCCACAACGGTCTGATCCTCGAATCGTTCCGTTCGGAAACCGGTGTAATAGCTTCGAACCCGAGAACCGTCTTCAAGACTGAAGCGATCCTTATAGTCGCGGAAGTAGTTCTTAAGTTCCTCCTTGAATACTCGTTGGGACATGGGATACGCAACCTTCGCTTCGTCGCAATAGGCATTGTACATAGCCCAAGCAGCCTTCAGGGTGGTGCCGTCTTCGGCTCTGAAAATATGATAGGAGTCGATAACGAAATTGTAGAAATCGTTAGACGCACTCATCATCGCGGTTGGGATGTAATCGTCATAGTAATCGGGATCTTCCAAATATACTTCCCGACAGTGATGGGCAATCGCGCCCAGCTCGAAGTCAACCTGCTTAACAACGCGGGCGTACTCCTTGGGATCGAGCCTGTCACCAGAGGGTGAAACGTCAATCAGTCTTCGGATGAGACCCGATTTGGCATCGGTAATTCGAACGGGCTTGTTCGTACCCATGAACAGGAAGCATTTGAAATCGTTCTCGTAGGTGCCTTTGAATTTCTCATTTACCGTCATAAGCTCGTGAGAAACCAAACTATTCAGCCGGGTGTTGTCCTCAATCCGAGACAGGTCACCGTCGTGCTGAATCGCTACGAGTGGGTTTTTCTTGAAAGCCTCCAAAGCAAATTGGTTACTGGCAGAACCGAGCGCTTTTGCGTCGAACACCGAACAGTAACCTTTGAAGAGCTTAAATATGACATTCAGGATGGTGGATTTACCAGCACCGGCAGGACCATACAAAACCATGAACTTCTGCAGCTTTTTGGAATCGCCAGATACAATGGAACCGATAGCCCATTCGATCTTGTGGCGTTCGTCCTCGGAATATAACGTTCCGACAAGACGATCCCAGGCATCGATACTGCCCTCTTCAAGAGGATAGTCGAGCCGTTTACTCGCATAGTCAGTTTTGCTGGTTACGGTGTTTGAAAATACCAGATTCTCATCAAGCATGTGGAAGGAGTCCCGGAGCTGTTTCTGGCAATACTTATGCCATCTGTCAATCATTCCGGTTTCAGCCTTCCTCATGTAAAGAACCTTAACGTGACCATCGAATCGATCGCGGTTTTCTTTTGCGTAGCGTTCCAGCTCCTTGTCGATAAGTCGGACGACGTCCATCTCATTTGTGGACCACATCTTCTTTTCTTCAAGCCAGACCGCATAGAAGTCACCACCTCGAATCATGAGGTCATCGCTTTCTCCTATGATGAAATCGGGGTAGATTTCCACGACATCTTTTTTCGGACTTCGTGTGGAGATCATCAGAAAATCGATCATCTCATCTTCTATCCCCCTTTCTTATGTGTTTTCGCTGAAGTAGAACATTGCTTGATACCAAAACTCAACCGAGCGCATGTCCCGGCTACAGTTTTTGATGGTGAATAACCCACCTTCGCCGTCCCGTTTGTACTCTCGGTTGAGCAGCCTTCCGATAACAAAGTCCGTATAGCACTCGTCGTACGCAAAGTCGTTCATATCAGAAAGACCCAAATTATCAATCATCGTCCAGAACCACTGTCCGGTACGATTACCGATGTCGGAGTCCTCCATGATGTCGTCCTCGCACTTGACGGCGAGAGCGATAAGCATCTCGAGAACGCTGCAGTCACCGTTGTCCAAATATGCACGGACAAGAGTGTTGTCGTACGAATGCTCGTAGGCGAATCGATATCTAAGATTCACACCATCTTCGGCTCTGTTGCTATCCATCGGGTGAATATAAGTGAACTTAATATCGTGCAGATGGTCCAGGAGCTTCCGATAGTGCGAATGCTTAGAATATCCCGTAGTACAAACGAGCTGGTACATCCACGCGAAGTATTTGTTGTTCAGCTCGCGTTCAGTCATTTAGTCCTCCTCGTCCTCGTCATCATCGCTCATAAGATAGGGCTTCTTCCGCAGAAGGTCAGAATATAGCCGACCTTCCATCAGCACCTCGTAGTAACACTTACGGGCGTCATTACGGACATGAACGGCGTCCTCCTCGTACTCGCCGAAACGGTCGAGAGCATCGGGGCCCAACAGCTCGTTCGCTTCCTCGCGGCTCACAATGTTACCGTCGTGGTCAGCCAGAATATGATCGGCGAAATACAGCAGAGTAATCACGCGGTAATCGTCATACTCGCCGATTTCGTCAGGATCGATTACCTGGGGCAGATCGACCGGGACGGGTTCGGTCTGACTTACGGGCTTGCCCTGACTGATAGCGGAGTAGTCGGTGTAGCCCAGATTGGAAACGAACTTCTCGTAAGACTTCTTTGTGGAGTCATCCACCTCGGAGGACTTATTCTGGGGAATATCCTTCTTCTCCTCGGATTCGGGCTCGGTGGGCAGAGGAGTAACCTCGTTCTGCCGCAGTTCCTTGAGCTTGGCGGCGAAGGATTCTGCTTCTTCCTTAGCCAGCTTCTCGTATTTATCTTTCACGAATTTGTATGTTGCCAAAGCGCCGGTAGCGGCACCCGCAACGAATGCGCCAAACAGCGCAGTCTTGTTACTCATTGTGATTCTCCTCGTTTTTGATTGTCATCACGGTCAATGCCAGGCCTCCGAAGAGCAATGAAACGCTCAGGAGAATGCCACCCGTGATGTGTCTTTTTCTGGGTGTATCCAAAATATAATCGAGCATGGATATGATGCTGTCGAAGCCTTCCATGGTTTATCTCCTTCCACGGGATAATACGGCAACTCCGCCGATAAAGCAGATTCCGGCCATGCTTGCCAGAGTCAAAGAAACAGCCATCAATACACTACCCATCGCTCTTACCTCCTTTCAAGCATAGCGTGGAATGCGAAACCGCCCTCAGACCGTTTGATCCAAGGGCGGTGAAATATGTCTTAGTGCTTGGGGAAGATGCCGCGATCCACCAGAGCCTGGAAGATGGGGCCGTCGACGTTGGGATCGATCATGATGACGGGTTCGTACTCGTCAGTCAGACTGCCGGTCTTCTTGCGGCAGACCTCGCGGATGCGGAAATTGATGTGATTGTCACCGTTGGGATCGTTGGGATCGTAAATCCAACCAACCTGCTGACCCTCGACAGTCTCGGGCAGGCCCAGACGCCGGTTGACGTCATTCAGGAAAACGACACGATTAGTAACGAGCAGGTCGTTTGCATACTGCTGTTCGCAGCGCAGAGTCATCATATTGAGCTCGTGGTTGGGCTTCCACACGCCCCGGCACCGCTCATCGAAATATCGGGCATAACCGCCGGGCTGGTCGGGGTCGCCATCAACAACCTTGACGGTTTCCTCGGTATCATGGACTTCGCCGTTGTCGTCGACGAGCTGCTTCTTGATGGTTTTGGCAACGATGCCCTGACGCAGGTCCTGCTCGACTTCGTCGCCAACCAGCTCCTTAACACGGCCGCTGTACTCCTTGAATGCGGAGTCGACCGCGGTGTATGCGGCAGCCAGAGCGATGTTTCGCTTCTTCAGAATACGGTGACCGCCCAGCACACAGCCGCCGGCCAGAATGCCGAAGCCCACAGCGGGGGCGTACAGCTTGGCCAGCTGACCGCCGGTACGAATATAAACCCGGGTCAGATCCTTCTTGGCGGTCTCGGCGGGATAGTTGACAGTTTCCTCGTTGGCGGCAGCGTCGATAGCCTCGTGGATGGCATCAACGTCAGACTTGGCCTCCTGCAGGACGGGAGCGGCCTTGGTGGTAGCCTGGCAGGCCTTAACGACGCATGTGACGCCGAAGACCAGACCGCCGATCAGCAGCAGTTCGGGACTGTGCTTCTTGGTCTGGAAAACGACCTTGCTACCAGCGGTAACAATGCTCTTCTTGATAGTGCTCAGTTTCATTTTATTCATTCTCCTTTACGGTTTTCTTTTCGGTGATGGTGGAATTGGTGGTCTTACCACCCTTGCCGGCACAGCCCTTGTAGCCCCAAACAGAAGTGGGGGCGGGGTCGCACACCATGTTGCTTGCGATCTGATGACCGCGATCGTCAACGCCGACGATATTCTGGTTAGGAGCGATACCGACTCCTCTGAAGCGGCGCTTACTCATCGGTGGCAACCTCCTTCTCCAGTTCGTTGATGAGGTGCTGGGTATACCACAGAATCTTCTTCAGATCCTGGATGCCGTTCTTCTTATGCCAGCGGCAGGCGTACTTGATGATGTTGCCGGCGTCGGTGGCTACGATTCCGGACAGACCCTCGGTGAAGGCCTTGATGACGTCGATGACCTCCAGACCAGACTCAGACTGGTAGTGAGGAGGATGGGAGACCATCTCGTCGTCGGATTCGTAGAGATCTCCAACCAGAGCCCGGAGGCGCTTGTTCTCTTCGATGGGGGTTAAACCTTCATCTCGAATCTCAACGAGGTGACCGTCGGACTTGAAGTGCATACGATCGACGCACTCGATGCAGCGCTTCATATGGTAAGGGCTCTTCTCGGCAAGCGCCATGATGAGTCCACGCAAATCGCTGATGTCATACTTCGTGCCTCCGAAATATGCATCCTTGATGAGCTGATCGATGTAGTCGATAGTGACCGCCGTGGTGGTACCCAGTTTACCGTTAACGGCGTCCGTGATTTTTACGCGAAGAGTCAGTTCTTCGGGGCTCATGTTCGTCTTCTCAACGGTAGTATCACAGGGATGGACATCGTTGTCATCCTCGGGAACATTGGGCTGGGGGAGCATGATACACCAGCTGCCGTCTGCTACGGCTCGGATCTGAATCTGGTTCAGCTTACCGAGAGCCCAGTAGAGGGCGTTGTCTTTCTCGTTTTCGGCGACACTCAGGTCGAGCATCTTGAAAATATCGCCTTCGGTAACACGGCCCTGCTCGGTGGCCAAATCGATCATGGCTTTACGAAGCGCGTAAGCTTCCTCGTTGGTGCCAACTTTAATGGTGAATGCCATAAATATGTAGTTCCTTTCTGATTGTTTAGTCCAGGGGGAGTGCCTTGGGCAGTTTGATAACGTACCGATTATCAAGAGGACGGTAGACAACATCTGCAGAAGAGAGGTCGATCCAGCCGTAATTGTAATCGGTCGATGCGGGGGTGATCTTGGCGATTTCCTTGAGATCTGCGACGGATACGGTCGGGTATCTCTCAAGAATATCGCGCATCTGAACAAGCGCTTCTACGGCATCGGCTTTATCCTCGAACATGATGTAACCGTAGTCATACACGTTCTTGGATACGGAAGCGGCTGGTGCCGTTACGGGCTTGGTGTTATTGTCGTAATAGCTTCTGTACTCAATCTTGGAGCCAGGAGTTGCCTTGGTGTCGACGCGGCCTGCCTCGCCATAAACGAGCAGTCTGGCGGCCGCAATCACGCCCTCGTAAAGGAAGTTCTTGAACTTGGGAACGAAGTGCTCCCGGAACAGATGATCCTTAACCATTGCCATATCTCCCGCAAGGAAAATATCGGTCAGCTTAACGAGGGTGTTGGAGGATCTGACCTGAGTGTTACCACTCACGACCTTAGTGACCCTTTTCTGAGTAGCGGGGGTTTCACTCAACCCCTCCCGATAGCGATCGGAGTTGGGCTTCAATTCATCCATGTTTACTTTCTCCTTTCGTCAGATAGCGACGAGCTTACCCGGGAGCGTGATCTTCGCACTCGGGATTTTGTTATTCTGCTTCTTGAAACGATAGGCCAGATTACTCAGAGCCTTCTTTTCGGATGTTGCGCTGGTGGTAGCCTGCCAACGGTTTGCGATACACCGGCCGAATTCCATGACCGGGCCGTCGTAAGAATATTGCTTCATAAGGTACCCTCCTTTTAACGAAAAAGGGAGAGCACCTGCTGTTAAACAGATACTCTCCCGTTATCAGATTACCTCTCGGATGTGATTACTCTTCGGACTCATTCTTGTCCACGAAATCGCGTTCGGCGACCTTCACGTTGTCAACGACCTCGTCGTCGGCCTTCGCCTTCTCCTCGGGGTTGGACTTGCCGGTGGCCTTCTTGTAGACCAGGTAACCCAGCGCAGCAACGCCGGTAACCAGGGTAACAATGATGGCAACCTTGCCCTTGCCAACCTTCTTGGGGGTAGCGATGACGTTCTTGACGGTTTCCTCGACGACAGTGGGGACGACCTCGTTCATGATTTCTTCAGGCATAGTTTTGTTCTCCTTCATAAGTAAATATTTTTTGGAGTGGTTCTCCATTATAGTGCTTGCAAAATCTGCGAATCAGTAGTGACGGTAGTCGTACTGGGGCGGTGCGTTATAGCTAAGAACCAGCACCGGGCGACCGTCAGGGGCCTTGATGGCACTCGTGTAAATATCGATCTTACGGACTTTGTCGACATCCCATCCGAACATGTCACCAATATCGGTCTGCTCAAGGCCGAACTCGTCATACATGTCGTTCAGAGTCACAAACATCTCATCGCGGAGCTTGTCCGTGAGGTTCTGAGAGATCGTCCGGACTTCTCCGACGTCAAACTCGAAATATCGCTTGGAGTGGGGGTCCAGGAAGAGAGCGGTACCCTTGCCGGTGTAGTGAATGGTATTCGCGGCAGGAGGCAACTGCTCCACCTTGTCTTTTGCGATGGCATCGCGGACAACGTGCTCTTTGGCCTCGCCGATCGTTTCGACCACTTTTTCCTGATACTCTTTCAGGGCGGTCTCGGACAGGGTACACGCGGTTGCCAGAGCAGTCGCTCGACGGGCGTTCTTAGTTGTGGCGCCGACCAGACAGGCCAGACCCAGACCGGTGGATGCAACCGTGGGAATATAACACTTCCAGGTTACGCGGATGACGTCCTTAGCAGGCAGTTTGTCGACCTGAGCACAGATATCAGAACCGTTTTCGCGGGCTTCCGCGAGAAGCTGACGGTTCTGCTCCCGCTTTTCTTCGTCGACAAGCCGTGTTGCCGCTACGGTCGCGGGGATTGCGAATGCGACAGCGGCGGTTAATAATGTTGCTCCGAATCCCATCAGGAACTCGGCCTGGTGACGCAGTACGAACTTTCCTGCGGTTCGTGCACATGCGCCAATGTTGATCTTCATTGTACTTTCTCCTTTCAAATGGCTGACTTGAGGATATCGAGAATATCGGCGGCGGTATGGGCGTATGTCAGAAACATGATACTGCTTTCGGGATACTCAGCAGCGCTTTCCTCCATTTCGTCGATGAACAACTCGATCGATCCGACTGAGTCGAAAGGATCGTGAGTCTTGACAAACCGCAGGATTTCCTCAGTAGCGCTTCTTTGAAAACTCATAAGCATAAAGCGTTTGCTGCGAGCATTACACATAGGCATGATGATATCAGCCCGATAGTCGTATATGATCGCCTTCAGCAATTCATACTGTTCCATTTCATACCACCTTAGAAATTCATATGTGTCGATTTTTGACAGGGTAATACCACTATTCATTTGTTTGCACGAAAGATAAAAGAGGAAGCATTACACTTCCTCTTCGTTCTGATTATTGTCGTTTACGGCGAACATGCGATGGACTTCATCGATTGCGGCATCGTGTGCCTCTTCCCGAGCCTCGATGGCAAGATTCCTGCTGTCGGCCAATTCGGCCGCCATACCCAGAATGCCACCTACGATGGTCAGAGCTACGCTTGCGATCTTCCAAATATTCATACGTGTGTTACACCTCCTTTCATTATAGGACTTGTAAAATATGCGAATTACCCTTCTTCTTCGTAGTCAGCATGGGGTGCGAACGGCATACTGATTACGTACACTTCCAGACCGTCGTCGAGAACGACGCGGTTATGTTCGAAATCGACCCAGCGATACCCGTAGAAGCATTCGCCATCATACAGGTTCCAGCCGAGAACTTCGCCGGCCTTGGTGTGAGGCAGACCATACCAGTCATACAGCTGATTCAGCAGAGCATGACCGGCTAAGACAAAATTGCGATTGAAATGGTATTCGGCATAGAGAATTTCGGCCTCAGTCGCCTCGAAATATTCGCCGCTCAACTCTTCGAAGAACAGCAACTTCTCACCACCGGAGGGAGGAGGAAGTTCCTTTTTCTGATGGTCTTCTTCCACTTTGTCCTTGGCGATTTCATAGCGGATCTCCGCCTCTGCTTCCGGGCCATAACGCTCGTTGAACTTCTTCTTGAAGTCCTTATAGGAGTTTTCCAGAAGCACGTATGCCCCCATCAGGGCCGCCTGCTGACGATGATTGAGTACGTTGGCGCCGAATATGCAGGCTACGGTCGCACTTCCAGCTGCGATGGCGGGAATATACTTGGGCGCGGCGACCAGGAATTCCTCCTTTTTCGTCAGAGGCTCCTGCTTAACACGGATGGCCTCCGTTTTTGCAGAGTCGGCCTTCTCCCGACCTCTCACCGCCAAATATGCAGTGCCCGCAACACCGGCGGAAGCGAGGAACGACAGAATAGTGGGCGAATGTTTCTTGATGAATTGACCGATTGCTTTTGTTCCTTTCATTGGTGCTTTCTCCTTTGCTAAAAAATATAAGAGAAGGTGTAGTCTTGTACGGTTCATTTCCCGCCCGAGAGTTGCTCGGTCTTATTACTTATATGTCATCTTCTCAGATGCCGGGACTCTCACCCGGACCACATTACTGCTACTTCCTTCTCATTATAGGATTTGCAAAATTTGCGAATTGGACAGAGAGAAAAGAGGGCGCGAACCCTCTTCCTCATATCATTACTCTTCAGAATCTTTATCGGACGTTCCGGTTGCAGTCATGATTGCCTGGAGACACAGTTCTCTGGCCTTAGAATAGCCGACTGCGAAACCCGCAATCAGGCTAAATGTCACGGCCAAGAACATTTCTTTCTTGCTATACATGATTCATCCTCCTTTCATAAATATAAGATTCTTCATTAAAGGAACTGCAATTTTTGCGAACTCAAATATCGCGTCTGTCGAATACCGTTTCCCATCGGGCTTTAGGTAGGGGTTTCATCTTAAGCGCCCACATGATTTGCCGTATTGTGACCGTCGGATATAAACCGTCGATACACTTTCCGGCTCTCTTATCGAAAAATTCCTTGAACTTTGGGTGTAAATATAGCTCGTCGGCCAAACCGGATTCCAGCTCACCCCATCGGGTACTTTTGTTTTTAGGATCGAAACGCTGCTGAATCACCGCCAGACCCTTGTCCCCAATTTCGAATAGTGTGCAGACGTTATACACCGGATGGTCACAAATATATCGTCGTCCGTACATTGAAGTGGTGATGCAGGGTTTAGAATAGTGGTATCGCATGTTTTTCTCCAAAAAGAAAAGCCCATGCCAATTAAGGCACAGGCTTTGTAAATATGTGTCATCTGTCGGTAATACTTACGGGATCAAGCTTGAATAGACCAGAATTGGGGTCGAATTCCTCAACTTCGGCGACGATATGGACGTTGCGTCCAGCAGTAATATAATCGGGCAGATATAAATCGCTGATACCTAGATCGTATACGCCTACATCTTCGAACTGGAAGCTAGGACCCGATACGGTAGTTTCGCTATAGTCACAGCCGTACAACAGGATATCGTATCGAGTATCGTAGCTACCGTGATTACTCAGATATGCTATACAAGCGTCAAATTCGACGATGCGACCCTTGTATTCCTCGGCGAATTCCGCAACGCTGGGATCGAAAGGGTCCTTGAGAGACAGCAGATTCGCCAGATCTTCGCAGTTTTCGATGGTAAGAATATCAGAAACACCGTCCTCAACATTAGTTTCCGTTTCGTCCATCTGTTCGATCTCATCTGTGGCAACAATCGAAATATTCTCGGTGGGGTCGACCTCGGGTTTTTCCTCGAGGAAACCGGTCTTCTCATTTACAAGAAGTACTGCGAGTCCAACCACAAATATGACGATCAGCGGCCACAGTTTTTTAAGTGTTTCGGTAAAACCCATAGTAAATAACCTCCATAATGGGTGAGATGATTAACATTATACCACAGGTTTCGCCGTTTTCAAGAGAATATCGAAAACGAAGAGAACGTGTTTTTACCACGCTCTCTCCGCATTGAAAACTTGCTTACTTCTTGGGCTTGAACCAGCTGATCAGATTCAGCATCGTCTTCGAGGTATAGGTACCAGTTTCTTCGAACTTGAAGCCTCTGCCCAGGAATACCGCGTAGACACACAGCGGTGCTACGACGCCGAGAACCTCAGCCGTCAGCTTCAGAGCGTCGAAGACTCGGCCCCACCATGCCTGGTTGCGCTTAAACGCGAGCTCACGTTCTTCAATAACGTCATGCTCACACTTGAGCGACCAGTCGTGGTCGTGGGTGGTCTCCTCGATCCGCAGCTTGTACAGCTTGTTCAGGGCTTCGGTTGCTGCCGTATGTTCCGGGGTTCCAGGGGTAAGATCCTTCAGTTTCGCAATCAACTGAGTGATTACCTCGTCCAACTTTGCACTAATTTCGTCACGCATGATGATTAACCTCCTTAAATATATGCGTTTTCATAATAGGGATTGCTAATCCTGCGAGATGTAGTTTTCACAGACGATTCGCATAATCACGAACTTCCGCTTCATGAGCGCATCCATGGAAATGAATGATTCCAAGAACGGGTATGGGCCATCGGGATCGGATGTATCGATTCGGATGTCGCCGACATACTGCCGGTTTCGCTCTCGGAACTGGACGATACTCATAATGATGCAGCCGATCATAATACCAATGACCAATGCGATAATAGTGCCGCCTTCCATATACTTCCTCCTTTCGGGATTGTTTTTCCGGTTTTCCACCCGGGGAATTTTTCACATACGAAGATACTACTTTTTTCGGTCACCTGCGTACGGGAAAATATAAAAGAAAGAGCGGTCGTGATGACCGCCCTCGCTTTTTAACGCTTTAACAGCTTCATGTCAGCGAGAATATCGCCGAGTCTTTCACCGTTTGCCTGTCTGCGGGAGACTCTGAGCCATTCCTCGTTATTCAGGGCGCGTCTGAGGTTCCAGTAGTGTCCCTCGGACGGATCGTAACAACGCCGGTCGGTTACCTTCCGCTCGTTCTTCGCAACTCCCAGATTGATGAGGCCGCGCACGATCTTGGTAGTGCCGGTCACAACAGAGGAAGCCACGGGAATGAGCAGAACAACCATTTCCTTGTTGTCGCGAATAAACTCCGAAGTGACACGCAGGCCGTCAGCCAGCTTCTCCTTCCAGTTACGATTATGCTCTCCTCCCTTAACTTTTTTGCCTTCGATGATGATCTCCATAATGTTTCTCCTTTCGATTGTTTGTTAAGTTTGTTCATTAAAGGAGCTGCAAAATATGCGAAAAAACGAAAGAGGCCCGAAGGCCTCCGCGTTTGTTATTACATGTCGGTACGAACCAGATACAGGACTCCATCTCTGACTTTCGTCTTAACGGGAACGCAGTGCCGCTTGCAGGCAGCGCCAATAACGCTTCTCGCCACGCTTACGCTTGCGTACTCATGCTGTTCGAGGTCGACTCTCACGACCGCGACATTCATGCGTACGAATTCCTTCAGCAGCAGGTTGAGCTTATTGTTCTCTCGCTTGGGCAATCCGTTCTTCATTTCAGTGAATTTCATTGTGTTTACCTCCAATGTATTTTGGTTTCTCCATTAAAGGCCTTGCAAAATATGCGACTTATTGTCGCGCTCGGTGGAGTAGCCAGAAGAACTTTCTGTATAACTCATAGTAATAGTCTTTACCACAGGGAATGCCCTCGCGTACTTTTAGGACGTCGAACGACAAACCTTCCGTAACGGCTTTCAGAATATATCGCCCAATCTCGGAATCGGTATCCGCAGCTGCCTTCTCAACCATATCGATTCGATCCTTATAGAATATACGTGCCTCAGCACACTTGGACACCGGGTCGCCATCTGGGTAACGCTTAGCAATGACTGCGAGATCGGTAGGACGTTTACTCATCCCATCCAGTGTAAAATATGCACGCTTCCAAGAAGGATACTGAAGACAAAAGTGCTTAAGCTCGTAATAACGATGTCGGTCAATCCAATATGGATTCTTCTCAGATACCTCTGGTCTGATGTTCGTTCCCACTAACGCTTTTCTCCTCTCCAAATATAACCGGTTTCCTCGTATAAACGCTTGGGTGAAATATGGTAGTTGATGCGTCCGTACTTGGAATTCATCTCGTCAATACTGGTGACGCGCTTTCCTTTTCTCGTAGCCGTACCGATCGGGAGCCACCCGGCGATAATGCCGGCTCGAACCCATGACGGGTCTTTGCCATAAACCCTGGCCGCGACAATAACGGGTACCGAGCCACTTGCAAATTGTTCATCCATTTGCGCTTACCTCCTTTCAACGGCTATTCTAGGATAGGAATTGCGTTTTGTGAAAACATAGTCGGTGGGTCGAAATATGCAAAAAGAAAAGCCCTTGACGGGCCGGAATTAAGTTTGCAGATCCTGCGATCGCCATCTGGTCATGGTCATCTCGCAAGGAAAGTCCTCGAATCCAAGAGTGTCCGGAGTAATCAGCCCTTCGATAACACCCTGAATAATGTCTATTTCATACTGTTTATAGGGTAAAATATAGCCTGGAATTGCCCTATGTAGCCGTCTACAGCGTTTGCAACGATACCTAGGTATGTTTACAAACTTTCTATCGCCGTATTTCGACCGTACAATCCGCTTTACATGGTCGTATCCGCTCAAATATCCTCCACAATTCGGACATACGACCTCGCCTAGTTCAACCATTTCTATAATCCTTTCTATCCTAGATTAGAATTTCAAACCCTACAACTTGGAAATGTAGGAGTTGACAATTCCTACATCGGCATTATATACTATGGTTGAAAATGCCAGACAGAAAGGAGAATATGTATGTTGTTGAAATGTCCTGAGTGCGAATTACCAGTCAGTGATAAGGCTGCAACCTGCCCGCACTGCGGTTATCCAATGAAAAACGAAGTCAAGCAGCGAGCAGCGAGAAAATCGAATAAGCGTAGGCGCCTACCGAATGGATTTGGTCAAATATCAGAGATCAAAGGTCAATCCTTGCGCAAACCATTCCGTGCTATGGTCACGGTGGGCAAGCAACCGAATGGGCGACCCATCGTAAAACCCCTAAAACCAGAATCGTATTTCGAAACGTATAACGACGCTTATGCCGCTCTTGTGGAATATAATCGTAACCCGTACGATTTGTCCCCGGCGATGACTATGCAGGAATTATATGAGAAGTGGAACGAGGACTACACGAAAATAAACACGTCCGTATCCAGCATGAGAGCATTCGTATCAGTTTGGAGATACTGCTCCGCCATTCATAATATGCGCGTAACAGATCTGAGGGCTAGGCATATCAAAGGCTGCATGGAGGATGGGACGATAACCGTCCATGGTGTGGAGCGTCACCCATCCGCAGGCATTAAAGCACGAATGAAGTCCATGTTTAATCTAATGCTCGATTATGCTGTCGAATATGAGATTGTCGATAAGAATTATGCTCGAACATTCACTGTTTCCGGCGACATCCAGAAGGAACGCAAGCGATCCCAAAGAAGCCATATACCTTTCACCGACGAAGAGATGACCGTCCTGTGGGAAAATATATCTACAAGTAAATGGATCGAGGTCATCATTATTCAGTGTTACATGGGATGGCGTCCGCGTGAATTAGGACTACTGCGAGTCGAAAATGTCGATTTGAAAAACGGAACCATCATGGGCGGCATGAAGACCGAAGCCGGTACAAATCGCATCGTACCCATTCATTCGAGAATCAGGCCATTCGTAGAAAAATGGTATGCCGAAGCAGTGGAATTGGGTAGCGAGTATCTTTTCAACTGTACGGATGGTAAGTCGTATAAAGGCGCGTTAATGCTGACGTACGACAAATATCAACAGCGGCTGTATCGAATTCGTGACATGCTTCAACTTAATCCGGAACACAAGGCGCACGATGGTCGAATGCACTTCGTAACACAGGCTAAGAAATACGGTTTGGATGAGTACGCTATCAAATATATCGTTGGTCATAGCATTAACGACATTACCGAAAAGGTGTACACCCAGCGAGAGATTGAGTGGCTGAGAAGCGAAATCGAAAAAATAAAATAGTCTGATCTACAGACGACAAAAACCCCTTCGAAGTATTAAGCCCGGTAGAGCTCAGTACAACGAAGGGGTTTAACAGTGTAGGAATAAAGTTGTAGGATTGGTGTAGGAGTAGTGTAGGATTGTGCTACTTTTCCTTACATTTTACCGCATCCTATTACGTCGAATATGCGTTGGACTGCAACGGTTTTTCCATTAGCAGTTGTTCAAATCAGATTTCCATAATGACAGGCAGGATCATGGGATTGCGTTTGGTATGCTTGTAGAGGAAACCACCCAGGTCGTTCTTGATGGCGGTTTTGATGATGGCCCAGTCACGGACGCGTCTGCGCTGGCAGCGCTCGATGGCCTCCATGGCCACCTCCCGCAGGTCTTCCATCAGCTCCTCGGACTCCTTGACGTAGATAAATCCCCGGGTGATGATGTCGGGACCGGAGATCACGCCGCCGTCCTCACTGCTCAGACCCACGCACACCACGATCATACCGTCCTCGGCCAGGTGGCGGCGGTCCCGCAGGACAACAGCGCCCACATCACCCACACCGGTACCGTCCACATAGACCTGACCGGCAGGAACCTTGTCCCGGAGCTTGCAGGTACGGGCGGACAGCTCGAACACGGAGCCGATCTCGCCGATGAGCACGTGGCTCGGCTTCATGCCCATCTGCAGGGCCAGCTTGTAGTGGGTCTGCAGGTGGCGCTGCTCGCCGTGGGCGGGCAGGAAGAACTTGGGCTTCAGCAGGCCGTGGACGATCTTCAGCTCCTCCTGGCAGGCGTGGCCGGAGACGTGGAGCCCCTCGGACTTGTCGGAGATCACGTCCGCACCCTTGCGGTAAAGCTCGTTGATGATCTTGGAGACCGCCTTCTCGTTGCCGGGGATGGCGGAGGCGGAGATGATGATCCGGTCACCGGCGGTGATGTCGATCTGCTTGTGGGTGTTGAAGGCCATGCGGTACAGGGCGGACATATTCTCGCCCTGACTGCCGGTGGAGACGATGACCACCTTGTTCTTGGGCAGGCTCTTGATGGCCCCCAGCTCCACCAGGGTATTGGCAGGCACCTTCAGATAACCCAGTTCCTGGGCCACCCGCAGCACATTTTCCATGCTGCGGCCGGTGACAGCCACCTTACGGCCGTGGCGGTGGGCCTCATTGAGCACCGCCTGGATGCGCAGCATGTTGGAGGCAAAGGTGGTAATGATGATGCGCTGGTCGCAGTTGCGGAACTGACGGGCCAGGCTGTCGGCCACGGTGCTTTCGCTGGGGGTGTAGCCGGTGCGCTCAACGTTGGTGGAATCACACAGCAGGGCCAGGACGCCCTCGTTGCCGATCTGACCCAGGCGGGCAAGATCCATCATGCCGTCGGGGGCGGTGGGATCGATCTTGAAGTCGCCGGTGAACACCACCGTGCCCACGGGGGTCTTGATGGAGAAGCACACCGCGTCTGCGATGGAATGGTTGACGTGGATGAATTCCACCTGGAAGCAGCCTGCCTTCACCACGTCGCCGGGCTTGTGGGTCACCAGCTTGACCGTATCGGCAATGCGGTGCTCCTCCAGCTTCAGCTTAATGAGGCCATTGGTCATGGCGGTGCCGTGGATGGGACAGTTGACCTCCTTCATCAGGTAGGGGATGGAACCGATGTGATCCTCATGGCCGTGGGTCACGAACAGGCCCCGCAGCTTTTTCTGGTTGGCCGCCAGATAGGAAAAATCGGGGATCACCAGGTCGATGCCGTACATGTCCTCGTCGGGGAAGCCCACGCCGCAGTCGATGACGATCATGTCCTTGCCGTACTCCAGGACGGTGATGTTCTTGCCGATCTCATCCAGACCGCCCAGAGGGATAATTTTCAGTTTTTCTGCCAAAAGAGTTACTCCTTTCAATCTTTCATCCAAAAAATGGACGCACAAAAGCAGGCACCCGTCTTTCCCTCCTCCGGCCCCGAATCGCCATCAGAGCAGAAAAACGCCTGCAAACAAATTCAGTTGTATGTTCCGCACAGCTGGTTGCTGACTGTGCGGCAGGTCGCCCGGGTCTGCCTACCCGGCGCATACGGTAGTATTATAACACAGATTTCCGAAATGTACACAATTATTTTTCGACATCCCGGTGCTGTGCGGAACATCCGCCCCGTTTTCAGGAAATAAACAGTTGCACCTTGACCTGAAGTTTGCTATAATATCCGTTGTAGTATGGATATTGTGGGTTATAGCGCCCAGAATTTGGAGGAGAGAGACGTGAACAAAAAGCTCGGACAACTGATCCATCCCGGAATGGGTATCTATTTTACGGTGATGGCCCTGTTCTGCCTGTGCGCCCTGCTTCTTGATTATATTACCCTGGCCGTGGGCGAGATCGCCGTGACCTTCATCGTGTTCGCTTTTTATATGCTGCGCAAACACCGGCGCCACCGCCAGATGCTGCAGTACCTGCAGACCATCCCTTCCGCCATTGAATCCGTCAGTCAGGGCGAGTGTCCCTTCCCCATGGTGATGATCCGCCTGGGCGACGGCGGCATCGTCTGGGCCAACGAGAAATTTATTGACCTGACGGGCTTCTCCGACACCATGCTGGTGCAGACCATCCACGCCCTGCTGCCGGAATTCTCCACCGACTGGCTGGGCGACCGGAAGACCGAAGCGCCCTATGATGTGGAGCTCAGCGGTCGCCGGTACCGGGTCTACGGCACCACCCACCGGGCCAACGACCCCATGGGCACCATGCTGGGCGTGCTGTACTTCTCCGACCTGACCATGCTCTACCAGGTACGCGATGAATATATCCGCTCCCGCCCAGTGGTCTCCATCATCCTCATCGACAACTACGAGGAACTGACCAAGAACCTCAACGAAAGCGCCATCTCCTCCCTGAATGCCCGCATCAACGACGTCATTCTGGAGTGGAGCGCCCAGTACCATGGCCTGTTCCGCAAGCTCGAACGCAACCGCTATATCTTCATCTTCGAAAAGCGCCACCTGCGTGACGCCGTGGAGAAGAAATTCTCCCTGGTCGAGGACATGCATCAGGTCATCAGCCCCAACGGCCTGTCCGCCTCCCTCTCCATAGGCCTGGGCGTGGACGGCGCCAATTTCGAAGAGAATTTCAATTTCGCCTGCCTTTCCATCGAAATGGCCCTGAGCCGGGGCGGCGACCAGGCAGTCATCAAGGACCGTCTCAACTTCACCTTCTTCGGCGGCCGGAACCAGGAGGGCGATTCCCGCAGCAAGGTCCGCTCCCGCGTCACCGCCAATTCCCTGATGGAACTCATCGGCCAGTCCAGCGAGATCTTCATCATGGGCCACAAAAACGCCGACCTGGACTCTGTGGGCGCCGCCATGGGCATCAGCTGCCTGTGCCGCAAGAAGAACAAGAAAGCATACATCGTGCTGGATCTGGAGCATAATGCTTCTGAAAAGCTGGTGGAGGAGATCCTCCGGGAGCCGGAATACAAGGATATCTTCATCTCGGGCCAGGAAGCCCTGCTGCGCTGCGACAGTCATTCCATCCTGATCGTGGTGGACACCAACCGCCCCGCCCAGGTGGAGTGTGAACCCCTGCTGGAGACCATTCCCAAGGTCTGTGTGGTGGACCACCACCGCCGGGCTGCCGACTATATTGACCCCGTGGTGGTCAATTTCCACGAGCCCTATGCTTCCTCCGCCTCCGAGCTGACCACGGAGCTGCTGCAGTATGCCGTGGATCCCACCGATATCCTGCCCATCGAGGCCAAGAGCCTGCTGGCAGGCATCTGCCTGGACACCAAGAGCTTCAACGTCCGCACCGGCGAGCGAACCTTCGAGGCTGCCGCTTTCCTGCGCCGCCTGGGCGCTGACACCGTGGACGTCAAGATGCTGATGCAGCGGGATCTGAAGCACACCGTTGCAAAATACGACATCATCCGCATGGCGAAGATGTACCGGCCCGAGCTGGCCATTGCCGCCCTGGATGTGCCCACCACCCGGATCCTGGCCGGCCAGGCCGCCGACGAACTGCTGAACATCGCCGGTATCTCTGCATCCGTTGTCCTGTATCCTGACAACGGCAGCGTCATCATGTCTGCCCGCAGCCTGGGCAGCATCAACGTCCAGATGATTCTGGAGCCTCTCGGCGGCGGCGGCAACGCAGCCACCGCAGGCGCCCAGATCAAGGATACCACCATCCAGGAGGTCATGAAAAAGCTCACCGCTTCCATTGACCAGTATTTTGAAAATTAAAACATTTCATGTCATTCCGAGCCGGTGCGCACACTGGCGTGGGAAGCCCCGTAATCAAAGGGGATCACCATGTCACTTCGCTCCTCGCAATGACACAGCAAAGGAGTATATATTATGAAAGTTATTCTGTTACAGGACGTCAAGGGCAAGGGCAAGAAGGGCCAGATGCTGGAGGTTTCCGACGGCTACGCCCGTAACTTCATGCTGCCCAAGAAGCTGGCCATCGAGGCTACCCCCGATGCCATCAACACCATGCGCATGAACGACAAGGCCACCGCCGAGCGTATTGCCCGGGAGAAGGCTGAGGCTCTGGCAGTTTCCAAGAAGCTCCGGGAGATGACCGTGGTGGTCACCGCCAAGGGCGGCGGCAACGGCCGTCTGTTCGGCGCCGTCACCACTCAGGAGATCGCAGCCGCCCTGGAAAAGCAGTCCGGCATCAAGCTGGACAAGCGCAAGCTGGTGCTGGGCGAGAACATCAAGAATGTCGGTACCTACACCGTCAACTGCAAGCTGGGCTACGAAATCACCGCTCCCCTGTCCGTCAAGATCGAGGAGGCCTGATCTCCCTCGTCACGCCCTCCCCTTTGGGGAGGGTGCCCCGAAGGGGGGCGGGAGAGGTGAAAGGAATCCCGCTTCCGTCACGGCTCCGCCGTGCCACCTTCCCCGGCGGGGAAGGCATTATCTCATTTAAGAAAGGAGAAACAGCATGGATGAAGAACTCTTAACCCGGCAGCCGCCCCAGTCGCTGGAGGCGGAGCAGGCCGTTCTCGGTTCCATCCTCATCGACAGCCGCTGTGTTGCCGATGTGGTTGGCATCGTCACCCCTGATGACTTTTACCTGAAGCAGAACCGGGAGATCTTTGAGACCATCTACACCATGTTCAATTTCTCCCAGACCATCGACCCCGTGACGGTGCTGGACAAGATGAAGGAGCTGGGCCTGCATCAGGACAATTCCCGGGACTACATCCTCCAGCTCATGGAGATCACCCCCACCGCCGCCAACGTGGTCCGCTATGCCAATATCGTCCGGGAAAAGGCCATGCTCCGTGGCCTGGCCCAGGCCTCCACCGACATTGCCGAAATGGTCCACGAGGAAGTGGGCACCGCTTCGGAGATGCTGGAATCCGCCGAAAAGAAGATCTATGCCCTGCGCAAAGGTGAGCGGGGCGACAGTCTGGAGCACGTGGGCACCATATTGCACAAGGTTTTCGACCGTCTGACAGAGCTGAGCCTTTCCGATTCCGCCATCCCCGGCATGTCCACCGGCCTGCACGACCTGGACACCAAGATCAACGGTCTGAACAATTCTGACCTTTTGCTGGTGGCTGCCCGTCCCGCCATGGGCAAGTCCGCCTTCGCTCTGAACATCGGCCTGAATGTGGCCAAGAAGTACAACAAAACTGTGGCCATCTTCAACCTGGAGATGTCCCGGGAGCAGCTGGTGATGCGACTGCTGGCCAACGAGGCCTTTGTCGACAGCAAGAAGCTGGCCACCGGCAAACTCACCGAGGAAGAGTGGACCAAGCTGTGTATGGCGTCTGCTTCCCTGAGCCAGACCGACCTGCGTATCGACGACAATCCCTCCATCACCGTGGCCGAGATGAACGCCAAGTGCCGCCGGCTGGACAATCTGGGCCTGGTCATCATCGACTACCTGCAGCTGATGCAGGGCTCCGGCTACGGCAAGGGCGGCGGTGACAACCGCGTCCAGGTGGTGGGCGAGATCTCCCGCGCCCTGAAGATCATGGCCAAGGAGCTGAACGTGCCGGTGCTGTGTCTCAGCCAGCTGTCCCGCGCGGTGGAAAGCCGCACCGACAAGCGGCCCATCCTGTCCGACCTGCGCGAATCCGGCGCCATCGAGCAGGACGCCGACTCCGTCATGTTCCTGTACCGGGACGAATATTACAACGAAAATTCCGAAGATAAGGGCATCGCAGAGTGCATCGTGTCGAAAAACCGCCACGGCGAGACCGGCACGGTAAAGCTCCAGTGGATCGCCCAGTACCAGGCCTTTGCCGACCGGGAGTGGAAGCATGTTGACTGATCTGCGTTCTTTCAACCGGAAGTACGGCCTGATCGCCCCCGGCGACACCGTCGTCTGCGCCGTTTCCGGCGGCGCGGACTCCATGGCCCTGCTGTGGGCCATGTACCTCTTAAAAGAAGAATGGGATCTGGATCTCTCCGCCGCACACTTTAACCATCACCTCCGCGGAGAAGAATCCCACCGGGACGAACAGTTCGTCCGGGAATTCTGCGAAGGCTACGGCATCCCCCTCCACGTCGGCTCCGCTGAGGTCAGGCCCGGCAAAAAGGGGCTGGAAGCCGCCGCAAGAGACGCAAGATACGCATTCCTGCGCACCCTCCCCGGCAAGATCGCCACGGCCCACACCGCCGACGACAATGCCGAAACCGTGCTGCTGCACCTGGTGCGGGGCACGGGACTGAAAGGCCTCGGCGGCATCATGCCCCGAAACGGCAATGTGATCCGCCCCATGCTGGGCGTCACCCGGAGGCAGGTAGAGAAATTCCTGGAAGAATACGCTGTCGGTCACATTTCCGACAGCTCCAATGACACCGACGCATTTCTGCGCAACCGGCTGCGCCGCCATGTGATGCCCCTGCTGGCATCCGAAAATCCCCGGATCGCCGAAAACCTCTCCGCCATGGCCCTGCGGCTGCGGCAGGATGAGAAAGCGCTGGCGGAACTGGCAAAAGCCGACGGCCCCGTCAGCGTAAAAAAGCTGCGGAATCAGCCCGCTGCCATCCGGACCAGAGCACTGGAAGCATTCCTGAAAGAAAGCGGCGTGAAAGAGCCGGAGGCAGAGCATATCGCCTTGGCGGAAGCCCTGATCTTTACGGATAAGCCCTCCGCCGCGGCCCGGTTTCCCGGCTCCATCACCATCGCCCGGAATTATGACACCCTGGAAGTGCGCCCTGAACGGGACACACCGCAAGAGCTGGTCCTCTCCCCCGGTGAAACCGTCCGGTTCGGCGACTACCGCATCACCTGTGTCCCTGCGGAAGAAATCGTGAATACGGACACCGTCTTCACCGTGGATCCGGCAGGCACCATCCGCATCCGTTCCCGTCAGACCGGCGACGCGCTGCGGCTGAAAGGCGGAAACAAAAGCGTGAAAAAACGCTTCATCGACAAAAAGATCCCCGCCGCCATTCGCCACCGGATCCCTGTTATCTGCGACGATGCAGGCATCCTCGCCGTGGGTGAATTGGGAACACAACTCCACAGACGGGCGGATATGCTTCCCGCCGTCACTATTCGAATGGTAAAAACCAGCGAAAGCTGATATGTATATCAAATTATAATCCGTAAATGGAGGGTTCGTTATGAACTACCAAATCAACATGTACGACCAGCCCCATGAAGTCCTGATCAGTGAGGCCGAGATCAAGGCCCGCGTCAAAGAAATCGCCGCTGAACTGACCGAAGAGTACCGCGGCAAGAACCCCGTGTTTGTCGGCGTTATGCGCGGCGTCTGTGTATTCTTCTCCGACTTCATCCGTGAGTTCACTGACCACTGCCAGATCGACTTCATGTCCGTCTCTTCCTACCGTGGTGTCCACTCCACCGGCGAGTGCAAGATCACCAAGGACGTCTCTCTGGAACTGCGCAACCGCCATGTCATCATCCTGGAGGACATCTTCGATACCGGCAAGTCCCTGGACTTTACTTATAACTTCATCCTGACCAAGAAGCCCGCTTCCGTCAAGATCGTCACCCTGCTGGACAAGCCCGCCCGCCGCAAGCCCTGGATCGACCTGCAGCCCGACATCGTCGGCTTCACCATCCCCGACAAGTTCGTTGTCGGCTATGGTCTGGACTACAACGAGCAGTTCCGCAACCTGCCCTATGTTGCCGCCATCGATCCCGAAGAATTACATTTTTAAGGAGAACCCCTAATTGAAACTTCGCAAATACCTTCCCACTCTGATTTATCTGGTTGTACTGTATCTGGCTTTCTCCTGGGTCACCGGAGCGTTTACGCCCAGCAGCAATGCCGTCCCCTACTCCCGGGTTCTGGAGCTGTTCCGCAAGGAGCAGGTTTCCAATTTCACCCTCCGGGACGACGAGCTGACCATGGAGCTGTACAACCCCTATAACGGCAGCACCACGGTTCAGACCGACATTGCCGACCCGGAAAGCTTTCTGGCCGAGATCAAGCCCATGCTGGATGAGCAGACCGCTTCCGGTATTCTGGCCTCCTACGATATTATCGCGGAGGCTGAACCCACCGTTTATTCCCTGATCCCGCCGCTGCTGATCGTGGGCATCATCATCCTGATTCTGTGGGCCATCCTCATGGGCCGGTTCAATGCCAACAATCCCATGGCCAATTTCGGCCGTGCCCGCACTGTTCTGGGTATCCCCGATGACCAGAAGGTCACCTTTGACGATGTGGCCGGCGCTGACGAGGAAAAGGCCGAGCTGCAGGAAGTGGTGGATTTCCTCAGCGATCCCGAAAAATTCACCGCCATCGGCGCCCGGATCCCCCACGGTATGCTGCTGGTAGGCCCTCCCGGTACCGGTAAGACCCTGCTTGCCCGGGCTGTAGCCGGCGAAGCGGGCGTCCAGTTTCTGAGCATCTCCGGTTCCGATTTCGTGGAGATGTACGTGGGCGTGGGCGCCAGCCGTGTCCGCGACCTGTTCGACCAGGCCAAGAAGATGGCGCCTGCCATTGTCTTCATTGACGAGATCGACGCCGTCGGCCGCAAGCGCGGCTCCGGTCTCGGCGGCGGTCACGACGAAAAGGAGCAGACCCTGAACCAGCTGCTGGTGGAAATGGATGGCTTCAGCAAGAATGAGGGCGTCATCGTCCTGGCAGCCACCAACCGCCCCGATATTCTCGATCCCGCCCTGCTGCGCCCTGGCCGCTTCGACCGGCAGATCCATGTGGGCCGTCCCGACGTCAAGGGCCGTGAGGAGATCCTGAAGGTCCACGCCCGGGGTAAGAAGCTGGACGACTCCGTCAGCCTGAAAACGCTGGCCCGGGCCACCACCGGCTTCACCGGCGCAGATCTGAGCAACCTGCTGAACGAGGCCGCCATTATGGCCGCCCGGCAGGAGCGTCCCGTCATCTCCATGACGGATCTGAATGAAGCCATGATGAAAATCACGGCCGGCCCTGAGAAGAAGAGCCGTGTTCAGACCCGCAAGGATCTGAAAGAGGTCGCCATTCACGAGGCAGGCCACGCCATCGCCATGTACCGCCTGCCCACCCAGAGCGATGTCCGCCACATCACCATCATCCCCCGGGGCACCAGCCTGGGCGCCACCTGGCATTTCCCCAAGGACGATTCCGTCAACCTGACCCGCAACCAGATGTACGAGGAGATCGTTGCTCTGCTGGGCGGCCGTGTGGCCGAGGCCCTGTTCGTGGGCGATATCTCCGTGGGCGCCTCCAGTGACATCGACCGCGCCACTGCCCTGGCCCGGGATATGGTGGCCCGCTACGGCATGTGCGAGCGCCTGGGCACCGTCAGCTATCTGGGTGGCGGCGAGGTCTTTATCGGCCGGGACTACCAGACCACCAAGAGCTATTCCGAGGCGGTGGCCGGCACCATCGACGAGGAGGTCAAGCTTCTCATCGACAAGGCCTACGCCCACTGTAAGGAAATCCTGGAACAGAATACCGGGAAGCTCCACGAGATCGTGGACTATCTGCTGGAGCACGAATCCATGACCGGCGAACAGTTCACCGCCTGCATGGAAAATCGTGAGATCACCGCAGAGGTGTCTTCCACCTCCCTCTTCGATGGCTTCGAAGAGATTTCCGACACCGAGGAGCACTGATCGTATGAAAAAACTGAACGCCAAACACGCCAAGCGCTGTGCCGCTGCACTGATCTGCGGACTGGTCATAATGTTGACAGGCTGTCTGATCATCCCCGATACCTTGTTTGGCTGGAAGATCGGCTGTATCATTCTGGGCGCATCTGTCGCCTTGATTACAGCCGCCTGTTCCTTCATTCTGTTCCGCTGTCCCCACTGCGGCAAAAGCAAGATTTCTCCGCTGTGGTTCCGGGAATATCATTGTCCCATCTGCGGCGAAAAGATCCAGTGGGAATAAATTTAAGGCACGATGGAATTTCCATCGTGCCTTTTTTGACGTTTCTATCAACACTTGGCTCTCCCCTTGGGCGCGGTGACCCGCGTCAGAGGGGGAGCCAGGGCGCTTCGTGCAGATTCTGTCAATTTTTGTATTTTATGAAACCTTTCGCGGGATTTGTCGACACATTAGACATAGAACCTTTGAAAAGGAGGAGTTTTATGTCCAGAAAAGCTTTCATTGTTGTGATACTGCTTCTGATCCTGTGTGCCGTGCTGGCGTTCCGCATGGCAGCTGCACCGGAGGATGGTGTGACCGTGCCCGGCAGCCAGATCCTGCCCGGAGAATCCTTCCCCCAGGAAGACCCCCCCGCCCAGCCGGGAGAGGGTCCCGAAGGACTGCCAACGCCCGCGGTATGACCGTAATGCTGAATGTATTTTCTTTACATTACATACAAATACACCGCAAAAAACTGCAGCGTGGTGCCCAGCACAACAAAGATGTGGAACACGGAATGCATCCATCGGCGCTTCTTTCCCAGGCCATAGAGGATGGCGCCGATGGTGAAGCTGATGCCGCCTGCCAGCAGGAGGACAAAGCCGGACATGCCCATCAGCTCGATGATGACGCCGGCAAAGGGAATGATGGCCCAGCCCATGCCAATGTAGCAGATCATGGAGAATACATTGTATTTCTTCAGGTCGATGGCCGTCAGCGTGATGGCCAGGGCCGCCAGCGCCCATTCGAAAAGGAACAGCCCCCAGCCCAGCGCCGGATACACCGGGCGGATGGTGGTCAGCACGATGGGGGTATAGGTGCCCGCGATGAGGCAGTAGATGGTACAGTGATCCATCACCTGCATGACCCGTTTGGCCATGCCGTCGCGCAGGCCGTGGTAGACGCTGGACATGGTATACAGGGTGATCATAAAAACGCCGTAGGCCACCGCCGTCCAGGTACCCCAGGTGTTATGGTTGTATACCGCCTTCGCCACACACAGTAACAGGGCGAGCACGCCCAGTCCGCCGCCGATGATGTGGGTGACCATATTCATCCGTTCCTCGCCCCGGCTGTAGACGGGCATTTCACGCTCACGCAGTTTGATTCGTTTTTTCATTGTATTCACGCCTTTCGGATTTGCTGACACCATCATAGCACATGGATCCGAAAACGGCGGAAACACATGCTTCTCTCCCTCTCGACGGACCGTGGAGGGCCGATTCTACCGGGGGTGGAATTCTACTTTTGGTCATAGCGCACAAAAGTAGAGTTATTTTTTCTGCACCATCCAGACAGATTTCCATAATTCATTCATACTTTTCCGCTCCCGAATGTGCTATAATAGAGTTGGCGAAAGACCGCCGACCATCGCGCAAAGAAGGAGATTGCATGAATAATATTCTGTTCTTTTTAACGCCCAAGGCCATGTGTGCCTATCTATATGAAGACTATACCATCCGTCAGGCTCTCGAAAAAATGGAGGTGGCAGGCTATGCCGCCCTGCCCATCCTCTCCCGGGACGGTGAATACCGGGGCACCCTCACCGAGGGCGATGTTCTGTGGGCCATGAAAAACATGTGCGACATGAGCCTCAAGCAGGCCGAGAAGCTGCGCATCATGGAGATCACCCGCCGCCGGGACAACATCGCTGTCCCCGTCAATACCTCTATGCACGACCTGGTGGAACGGGCCAAGATCCAGAATTTTGTCCCCGTGGTGGACGACAAGAACACCTTCATCGGCATTGTTCCCAGAAGCTCCATCATCAAATACTGCGAATGGCAGCTGTATACCGAAGACTGAAGCATACATAACCCGCCCCGCCGTATCCCCCCGATGCGGCGGGACTTCTTTTTTCTGTTGCAATTAGCCGGATTTTTTGGTATGATATTATGGAATATGTATATGGAGGGATCAAATGGACGACGAGAAGCTGAAATCCCAGATCGGCGCCAATATTGCCGCCCACCGCAAGCGCTGCGGTATGACCCAGGCCGGACTGGCCGAAAAACTGAATTACTCCGACAAGGCCGTCTCCAAATGGGAGCGGGGCGAATCGGTTCCTGATGTGATCACCCTGATGAACCTGGCGGAGCGGTTTGAGATCCCCGTCACGGATCTGCTGGAGGATCCCAATAAAATCCCTGACGATTCCGATGTGAAGATCCAGCAGGTGGTGGAGAAGCACCTGAAGCGCAAGCCCAGCAAGACCATCATCCTGCGGCTGTCCTCGCTGCTGGTATGGTTTGTGGCCCTGTTCATCTATGTGGTGGTGTCCTCCTTCGACATTGCCAACGGGTGGCTGCCCTTCTTCTACGCCATCCCCGCCGACGCCATTGTCCGGCTGAGCCTGCGCTCGGCCTGGCATGATTTCCGGTGGAACCGGGTATACGTTTCCATCATCGTCTGGGGCGTGCTGCTGAGCTTCTTTGTGACTATGTCCGTCTTTTTCCGGCTTTGCTTGTGGCGGGTATTCCTGCTGGGTATCCCCGGCCAGATCGCCATTTTCCTGTGGTTCCGGATGTTCCGCCCCGCCCAGGAGAAAGAAGAAAGCCCCCAGGAGGAGGAAGACCATGAATAAGCAGGAACTGCGGCGGATGATCCGCCAACAAAAGCGGGCCATGACCATCGAACAGATCGAAGCAAAAAGCGCCGAGCTTGGCCGCCTCTTCCGCCAGACGGAGGCTTATCGCCATGCCAGGACCATCTACGGCTACCTGCCCTACAACCAGGAGGTTCGGACAGTGGCTATGCTGGAGCAGGCCATGGCGGACGGCAAGCGGGTGGCCGTGCCCAAGTGCTACGGCGACGAGATGCGCTTCATTTTTATGGAGGACCTGTCCCGGGTTGAGAAGGGCTACGCGGGTATCCCCGAGCCCACCGCCGACGGCCCCGTGGCTGATGACGAGACCGCCCTGGTGCTGATGCCCGGCCTGGCATTTGATCGCCAGGGTCACCGCATCGGCTACGGCGGCGGCTTCTATGACAAATTCCTGGCAGCGGAGCCAAACCACCCCACCCTGGCCCTGTGCTACGATTTCCAGATGCTGGACCATCTGGAGACCGAAGAATTCGATATCCCCGTGGACACTGTCCTCTGGGCTTAATTAAAGGAGATACAATATATATGGAATTCGTACTCGTCCTTGTGCTGGCCGCACTGACCTTCGGCGTGTGCTACCTGTTCGACAAGGGCTTCGAAAAGCTCTTCCGCAGCCAGGCCCAGCATTACTCCGGCCTGTCTGTTCGGGTGAGCAAGCGCTATGCTGCCTTCGGCGCGATCCTATTCGCCCTGGGCATGGCCGCCATCTTCACCGGTCTGGGTGGCGGTACCATCCTCATTGTGGGCGGCTGCATCATCCTGGCCGTTGGCATCGCCATGGTGGTCTACTACGCCACCTTCGGCATTTTCTATGACGCGGACAGTTTCATCCTGACCACCTTCGGCAAGAAAAGCAATACTTACCGCTTCCGTGACATCAAGGGCCAGCGGCTCTACATCGTTCAGGGCGGCAATGTGGTGGTGGAGCTGCACATGACCGACGGCCGCAGCGTCAGTCTCCAGTCCGCCATGACAGACGTCTATCCCTTCCTGGATCACGCCTTCGATGCCTGGTGCCGCCAGACCGGCCGGGATCCGGAAGGCTGCGACTTCCACGATACCGACAATCACCTGTGGTTCCCCACCATGGAGGAAGTGTAATGGCGCACATTCCTCAGGGTGCTACCACCGAGCTGGAGCTGCTGACTTTTCAGGACGCCCTGAAGGCCGCCAACACCCCCAGCCCCGATTACGACATCGAAAAATGGCTCTACGCCCCCAATTTTTACTCCGAGTACCGTTACATTCTGGGCACCCGGGGTAAGAATCCCCTGATCTGCATCGGCATCAATCCCTCCACCGCCCAGCCGGACAAGCTGGACAACACCCTCAAATCCGTGGAGCGGATCGCCCTGGGCAACGGCTTTGACAGCTTCATCATGTTCAACGTCTACGCCCAGCGGGCCACCTCTCCCGATGATATGGAGAAGGTATACAACCCCCTGCTCCACAAGGAGAATTTAGAAGCTTTCCGCTATGTCTGCTCCATTTCTGACAAGCCCGCCATCTGGGCTGCCTGGGGCGCCATCATCGAAAAGCGTAAATACCTCCCGGCCTGCGTCCGGGATATGCTGGAAGTGGGCAATGAATACGGCGCTTTGTGGTACTGTGCCGGCGCCATCACCAAGAAGGGCCACCCCCACCATCCCCTGTACCTGCGCAAGGATGAGAAGATCAGGCCCTTCGATGTGGAGGGTTATCTGAACGCCCTGCCGGACTGAACCATCATGTCATTGCGAACCAGCCCGCAGGCGCGCACAGAGCACAACCGCCGAAGGCGGCTCTTGGCGCGCAGTAGTGTGCGCACCGGCTCGGAATGACGGCATATTCTTTTTAGATCACAGCAGGGCACGCATCCAATGCGTGCCCTATGCACATTAGGAGTATAATTATGAAACTCATCATCGCATCCGACATTCATGGCTCCGCCTACTGGTGTCGAAAACTGATGAAAACCATCGAAACCGAGAAGCCGGACAAGGTGATCCTGCTGGGCGATCTCCTCTATCACGGTCCCCGCAACGACCTGCCCCGGGATTACGCCCCCAAGCAGGTGATTCCCATGCTGTCCTCTGTCAAGGACAAAATCATCGCCGTCCGGGGCAACTGCGAGGCGGAGGTGGACCAGATGGTGCTCCCCTTCCCCTGTATGGCGGACTACGCCCAGCTGCTGGTGGACGGGAAGCACTTCTACCTGACCCACGGCCATCACGCCTCCCCCGACAATCTGCCCCCGCTGGAAGCAGGCTCTATTTTCCTCTCCGGCCACACCCACGTGAAGCTGGATGAAGTGAGAAACGGTATCCGCTGCCTGAACCCCGGCTCCGTCTCCATCCCCAAGGACGGCAGCCACAGCATCTTCATTTACGAAAACGGGGAATTTACCTTCCGCATTCTGGAGGAATGAATATGAACGCAAACGAATGTGAAACCTGCTGGAATTACGACTACGACGAAGAGTACGACGAGTACTACTGCATGATGGATCTGGACGAGGACGAGGTCTACCGCTTCTTCGCCACACCCCAGGCGCGCTGCCCCTACTACCGGCAGGGCGACGACTACACCCTGGCAAGGAGGCAGTAAGATGAAAAAGATCTTCCTCCTGCTCCTGGCTGCGCTGCTGCTGACGGGCTGCACCGCTGAGCCGCCCGCCCCCACGGAGCCAGAAAATACACCGCCCACTGAGGAATTTGTCATCCACTACGACGCCCTGGAAATGCTGGAATTTGACTATGAGGAGGTCTATGCAGCCGCCCCCATGGGCGACGATCTGCTGCTGTTCAGCGGCGCTGACGAAACCACCCTCATCAAGATCAGCGGCCGCAATCATAAGGAGCTGGCCACCTATTCTGCCGACGTCCCCATCTCCCCCGACGGTCCTGCTGTGCAGGTCAGCGAAAGCGGCATCTGCTACGCCACAGCGGAGGAACACATCTTCCTGAATGGGAATCTGGAAGAAATCGAGCGGATCACCCTGCCCGACGCCTGGGGCGCCGGCGTTGTTTCCGCAGATCAGCAGACCATCTATTATTCCACCGGCAGCGCCCTTCGGGTCTACAACCGCGCCACCGGCCTGGACCGGCTCCTGCGGGAGACCATGCACACCGGCCTGGTGCTGGAAGCGCTGGGAGTCAGTGATTCCGTTCTGGTCTGCCAGCTGTCTGATGACCGTGCGGTGCCCCCCACCCTGTTCTATTCCGCCGCCACCGGTGAACTGCTGGAAACCTATGAAGACAGCATCAGCCTGGCCTCCGTGGGAGAAATGTGGCTTGCCAAAACCAGTAACGGCCACCGGAATCAGGTCATCTGGGGCAGTTCCACGGATTCCTGGGTCCTGAACGACTGGGAAAGCTTCTCCGACGTGACCCTGGTGGACCGCGGTGTGCTCATCACGATCCGGACGGAGGACGCCGCTGCCATCCGGTTTGTGGACCTGATGGAAGGCACCGAAGCGGCTGTTGCCCTGGATGAATACGTATGGATCACCAATGCCTGGAATGCCGACGGCATCCTCTGGATCGCCCTGGACGACGGACGGATCTGCCGCTGGGAACTGGCAGATACCCAAATGCAGGAAGCAGCGTCCTGCTTCGCTCCCTATTACTCCCGGGAGAATCCCGACACAGAGGGCCTCGCCGCCCTGGAGCCGGCTATCCGGGAGTTGGAGAACAGCTACGGCGTAAAGATCCACATTGTCGAGGACGCCCTGACCGCGCAGCCCGAGGGCATGACGCTCAGCTGTGAGTATCAGGTGGACGCCCTGACTTCAGGACTGGAGGAACTGAAACTTGCCCTGCACCATTTCACACCGGAATTTCTCGCAGGTGTCGGCAAAGCCTCCGGTGACGGAACCGTCCATATCTGCCTGGTGCGCGCCGTCAGGGGCGACGGCTGCATCCAGTTCTGGGACGAAGACGGCAACGCCCGCATCGCCCTGACGGTGGATGGTGACCTGCAGCGCAGCTTCTTCCACGGCCTGGGACACATCATCGATTCCCGGGTCCTGACTGAATGCGGCGCCTTTGACACCTGGAAGAGCCTGAATCCCAAGGATTTCCGCTACAGCTACGACTACACCGCCCAGCAGGAGAGCAGCGAATTCTCCGGAGCCTTCTCCGAACCGCTGGCCATGACCTCCCCTGTGGAAGACCGTGCCTGCACCTTCGCCTGTGCCATGCTGGAAGATACCGGCAGCGCTTTTGAAGGCGAGACCATGCAGCGCAAGCTCTCTACCCTCTGCACCGGCATCCGGAAGGCATTCGGTTTGAAAAATACCGAAGATCCCCTCTCCTGGGAACAGCATCTGGCAGAATAAAAGAAGGTTCTATAATAAATGTTGGGGTCAGGCTCATCGCCTGACCCCGTTATCATAAAAAATAGTTGAGCATAGAGACAAAAACCCTTTACAATGAAAGTACCCCTACCACAAAGAAAAAGGAGGTCTCTATGCTCATGTCAAAT
>JAFTVM010000015.1 GCA_017465745.1 Oscillospiraceae bacterium | reverse complement strand
TTTCCCGTCATTTATGAAATAATGTATGGGTTAAATTATTGAAATAAGAGAGGGAATATACCCATGACCCAGTCCAGAACTCATAACTGCGGCGAGCTGCGCCTGGCAGACGCCGGTAAGAATGTTACCCTGGTCGGCTGGATGGAGAACGTCCGTGAGGTCGGCTCCAACTTCGGCTTTGTCGTCCTGCGCGACTTCTACGGCACCACCCAGGTGGTCATTGAGACCGCTGAGATGATGCAGATCATCAAGGGCCTGAACAAGGAGACCACCATCTCCGTCGAGGGCGTCGTCCGCGAGCGTGAGAGCAAGAACAAGAAGATCCCCACCGGCGAGATCGAAGTGGTCCCCACTGCCATCAAGGTCCTCGGCAAGTGCCGCCACAACCAGCTGCCCTTCGAGATTAACAAGTCCAAGGAAGCAGACGAGAACACCCGTCTGAAGTACCGCTACCTGGACCTGCGTAACCCCGCTGTCAAGCAGAACATCGTCCTGCGCTGCCAGGTCGTCGCCGAGCTGCGCCGCCTGATGACCGAAAAGGGCTTCCTGGAGATCACCACCCCCATCCTGACCGCTTCCTCCCCCGAGGGCGCCCGTGACTACCTGGTCCCTGCCCGTAACCACCCCGGCAAGTTCTACGCCCTGCCCCAGGCTCCCCAGCAGTTCAAGCAGCTGCTGATGACCTCCGGCTTCGACCGTTACTTCCAGATCGCTCCCTGCTTCCGCGATGAGGACGCCCGTGCTGACCGCACCCCCGGCGAATTCTATCAGATGGACATGGAGATGGCCTTCGCTTCCCAGGAAGACGTCCTGACCACCCTGGAAGAGGTGCTGGTCCCCGTCTTCGAGAAGTTCGGCAAGTACAAGAGAATTTCCCAGGCTCCCTTCCGTCACATCCCCTTCAACGAGGCCATGGAGCGCTACGGCTCCGACAAGCCCGACCTGCGTATCGACCTGGAGGTCCAGGACATCACCGCTGAGGTCCAGGGCTGCGGCTTCGGCCCCTTCGAGAACGCCTGCGTCAAGGCCGTCGTGGTGGACAACTTCACCCAGGCCCGTAAGTGGATCGACAAACTGCTGGTGGACGTGGAAGTCCAGACCGGCAACAAGGCCTGCTGGGTCAAGGTGGACGATCAGGGCAACCTGACCGGCGGCGTTTCCAAGTTCCTGAACGTCTGCAAGGACGCTCTGACCGCCAAGCTGAACCTGAAGCCCGGCTCCTTTGTCTGCATGGCCGCCGGCAAGAAGCTGGCCGCCCAGAAGACCGCCGGCGTCATCCGCACCATGCTGGGCAAGCGTGTTCCCGGCCACTTCGACGAGGATCAGTACGCTCTGTGCTGGATCGTTGACTTCCCCATGTACGAGATGGGCGAGGAGTCCGGCGAACTGGAATTCTGCCACAACCCCTTCTCCATGCCCCAGGGCGGTATGCAGGCTCTGCTGGACGCCGAAGGCGATACCGAGAAGCTGCTGGCCATCAACGCCGACCAGTACGACCTGGTCGTCAACGGCTACGAGTCCGCTTCCGGCGCTGTCCGTAACCACGATCCCGAGATCATGGTCAAGGCCTTCGAGATGGTGGGTCTGGGCGAAGAGGACGTCAAGGCCAAGTTCCCCGCCATGTACAACGCTTTCACCTACGGCGCACCTCCCCACGCAGGCGCTGCCCCCGGTGTTGACCGTCTGATCATGCTGCTGACCGGTGAGGAAAGCATCCGCGAGGTCATCACCTTCCCCATGAACAAGAACGCACAGGACCTGATGATGGACGCACCCACCACTGTTTCCCAGAAGCAGCTGGACGACGTGCATATCCTGATCAACGAAGCACACCTGTAAAAATATCAACGCCCCGTCGAAAGGCGGGGCGTTTTCCGCCCCCCACCTTTTGAAAGGATACCTCTGCATGAATGAGACCAACGAAGCTCTGACTCCCCAGGAAGCAGAAAATGCCTGGCAGGCCAGAGCAGCCCGGCGCAGGGAAGCGCGTCAGCTGGCAAAAAAGAATCGACAGACGACGCTGATCGTTCTGGCCGCATTGCTGGCGGCTGTTGTCTTCCTAGTGGCTTCCGCCGCCGGAAACCGTTCCCCCCAGCCGGAGGAAACCTCCGCTCCCTCCACGGAAACACCCACCACGCTGCCGCCGGAAACAGAGCCCCCCACCCTGCCCCCCATGACCTGGATGGCGTTTGAGGAAGACCGGGAGCTGACAGCGGCCCAGTATTTCGTCTACGATGTGGACGCCGCAAAATTCCTGACCATCTCCGGCATGGCGGATGACGTCATCTATCCCGCCAGCGTCACCAAGCTCTTCACCGCCTTTGTGGCCCTGCGCCATATGGACCTGGACACTGAGATCACCGCCGGAAGCGCCCTGGATCTGGTAGACCCGGAATCCTCCATCGCCGGCATCCGGCGGGGCGACAGCCTCAGGGTGGAGACTCTGGTGGAAGCCATGCTGCTGCCCAGCGGCAACGACGCCGCCTGCATCCTGGCTGTGGAAACGGGCCGCATCCTGGCGAAGGATCCCGAACTGGACGCCCAGGCCGCCAAAGACGTGTTCATGGAGGAAATGAACGCCCAGGCCCGGCTGATGGGCATGACCAACACCCATTTCGTCAATCCCGACGGCATCCATGATGATGACCACTACACCTGCTTTGCCGATCTGGCCATTCTGGGCCGGCTGGTGCTGAGAAATGAAACCATTATGAAGTACGCCGGTGTATCCGACACAGTGGTCACCCTTGAGGATGGCAGAACACTGGAGTGGAAGAACACCAATTCCACCATCAATCCCAACAGCGACTACTACTGTCCCTATGCCCTGGGCCTGAAAACCGGCCAGACCTCCCAGGCAGGCAGCTGTCTGCTGTCGGCCTTCCGCTGCAACGGCCGGACGCTGATCATCGGCGTCTTCGGCTGCCCGGAGAAGAATGACCGCTTCCCCGACACCCTGCAGCTGTTCAACGAGACTATGGGCTTCCCCTTTGCCGAACCGGAACCTGTCACGGAAACAAATCCCCAGTCCGCAGCAGAATAAAAATTCCGCCGTCCCAAGCCGGGACGGCGGTTTTGATTTCATATGCTGATCCTTTTCCTGCAGTGGGGGCACTCCACCACCGCCCCCATCTTCATCCGGCCAAGGGGCTGGCCACACAGGGGACAGCGCCAGAAATTCTGCAGCAGCAGCAGCATGGCCAGCAGCACCGCAACGCAGGCCGCACAGTATATCCACAACGGCCAGCCGTAACCGGCCACCACGATAAAAAATGCTGCTGCGAATAATAAGTAATACATGGCCCTCACCGTACGAAGCTTCATGCGTATCTCTCCTTTTGATTGCCGAACGGGCGGCAGAAAGCCGCCCTGTGTGCATTATTTGATCAGATCCTTCACCACTTCTCCGGCCAGGATCAGCCCCGCCGCGCCGGGGACAAAGGCCACGGAGCCGGGGATCTGCCGCTTGCCGGTGCGCTTCAGCTCCTCCTCATCCACGGCAGGGGTCAGCGCCTCCTCCTGGGAATAGACCACCTTGATGTGGTCGATGCCACGCTTCTTCAGCTCCTTGCGCATGATCCGGGCCAGGGGGCACATGGAGGTCTTGGAGATATCCGCCACCATAAAGCCGGACGGATCCAGCTTGTTGCCGGTGCCCATGGAGCAGATGATGGGGATTCCCGCCGCCACCGCCCGCTCCACCAGCTGGAGCTTGCCGGTGACGGTATCGATGCAGTCCACCACATAGTCGTAATCAGTAAAGTCAAACTGCGCCGCCGTATCCGGCAGATAGAAGACAGGATGGGTGCGCACCACGCATTCGGGGTTGATGTCCAGCACCCTGTCCCTGGCCACATCCACCTTCAGCCTGCCCACGGTGGAGTGGGTGGCCAGGATCTGGCGGTTGATATTGGAGACGCTGACCGTGTCGCTGTCGATCAGGTCCAGCTGTCCCACGCCGCAGCGGGCCAGGGCCTCCACCGTGTAGCCGCCCACGCCGCCCACGCCGAACACCGCCACCCGGGACTTTGCCAGCTTTTCAACGGCCTCCCCGCCCAGCAGCAGACCGGTTCTCGAGAATTGTTCTTTCATGTCATATTCCTCCGATGATCGTTACCTTTTTTATATCATGCCCTGAAACCGGTGTCAATACGGCAGAATTTCTCAAATTTCCCCTTGCATTTTTTGCGGCGATATGTTAGAATTTCCGGGTAATAAAGGGAGTAGCTTGCACGGTCTGCCGTGTTCACCGGGTCGTCAGTACGGTTCTTCGGGACCCGGCCCCGTGAGTAAGTAGCGAGACTTTGTTGTGATCAGGTCACGGCAGAGGTCTCGCCTTTTTTATTCCCGTTTTCACTTTTTTAAGGAGGAAATTCCAATGCAAATCATTCTGCAGGTCGCCCTGCTGACTCTGGGCTTTGTAATGCTGGTCAAGGGCGCGGACTGGTTCGTCGACGGCGCTTCCGGTATCGCTGTCAAGTTCCACATCCCCCAGATCATCATCGGTCTGACCATCGTGGCCATGGGCACCAGCGCCCCCGAGGCCGCTGTGTCCATCACCGCCGCCCTGGGCAGCAGCGCCGACATCACCGTGGGCAACATCGTCGGCTCCAATATTCTGAACGTCCTGGTTATCCTGGGTCTGGCTTCCGTTATCATCCCCGTGGCCGTGGGCAAGGAGACCATCAAGGTGGACGCCCCCTTTATGATCGCCATTTCCGCCGTGTTCCTGCTGCTGGGCTGGGACGGCGCCATCACCCGCGTCGACGGTCTGATCCTGGTGGCGCTGTTCGCCGCCTACATCGGCTACATGATCTATGAAGCCATCCACTCCAATGACGACGGCGAGGAGATCAAGCAGCTGACCATCGGCAAGGCTCTGCTGTTTACCGTCATTGGTCTGGGTCTGATCGTCCTGGGCTCCAATGTGGCTGTTGACGCTGCCACCGAGCTGGCCCGGATCTTCGGCATGTCCGAGCGTTTCATCGGCCTGACCATCGTGGCCCTGGGCACTTCCCTGCCCGAGCTGTTCACCTCCGTGGTGGCTGCCCGGAAGGGCAACGCCGACATCGCCATCGGCAACATTGTCGGCTCCAATATTTTTAACATCCTGTTTGTGGTGGGCCTGTCCTCCCTGATCGTGGATGTGCCCTTCGCCGCCAATTTCCGCATCGACATGCTCGTGGCCATCGCCGCAGCCGTGTTCCTGTGGGTCGCCCCTATGAAGGACAAGAAACTGGTTCGCTGGCACGGCGCTGTGATGCTGCTGGGCTACGCCGGCTACTTCGTCTACCTGCTGATGCAGTAACCCCCGACCGCCGCTCCAAAAGGAGCGGCGGTTTTTTCTGGGTAAATTGTAGTTTATCGTTCCGTTAAACAACGCCAATGTAGGGCGGGGTCATGACCCCGCCGCCCCCGTATCGACGACGGATGTGTTGGATATTTTGTGATTGTAACGATATACCACAATATATACATAGGCTGTTGTCT
>JAFTVM010000063.1 GCA_017465745.1 Oscillospiraceae bacterium | reverse complement strand
GCTCTCACACAGCTCCTTAAAAAGTTCCCGATCCTCTGCCTGCTCAATGCTTCTGCTGGGGGTACCCAAAAGCTCTACACGGCATTCCCGCAAGATCCCCTTCTTCTCTAGCTGCATAGCAAGATTCAGTCCTGTCTGTCCACCGATGCCGGGGATGATGGCATCCGGTCGCTCAAAGCGGACGATCTTTGCCATATATTCCAGCGTCAGCGGTTCCATATAGACCTTATCCGCAATTGCCGGATCCGTCATAATGGTTGCAGGATTGGAGTTACAGAGGATGACCTGATAGCCTTCCTCCTTCAGGGCGAGGCAGGCCTGCGTGCCTGCATAGTCAAATTCCGCTGCCTGTCCAATGACGATGGGGCCGGAGCCGATAACCAGTATCTTCTTTATGTCAGTTCTTTTCGGCATAGCTGTTTTCCTCCATCATCGTAATAAATTCATCGAACAGGTATGCGCTGTCCTGAGGCCCCGGCGCGCTTTCCGGATGGTACTGCACAGAGAATACCCGATCCTTTTCGCATTTCAGACCTTCTACCGTGTTGTCCAGAATGTTGATATGGGTCACAGTCAAGTCTGTACCCATCAAGCTGTCCGCATCCACCGCATAGGAATGGTTCTGCGATGTGATTTCAACCTTACCGGTTTCCAAATTCTTTACCGGATGATTGCCGCCACGGTGTCCGAATTTCAGCTTATAGGTCTTGGCACCGTAGCTCAAGGCAATGATCTGATGCCCCAGGCAGATACCGAAGATGGGCAGCTCTCCCCGAAGCTGACGGACCAGTTCAATTACCGGCTTTGCATCCTCCGGATTTCCCGGACCGTTGGAAATGAACAGGCCATCCGGTGCCATTTCCCGAATCTCCCCGGCAGTGGTGTTCCAAGGCAGTACTGTCACATCACAGCCCCTTGTATTCAAGCTGCGGATAATATTATGCTTCATGCCGCAGTCGATGGCGGCCACATGAAACCGACTGTTTTCACAGGATGCTGTCCATGCTTTTGGGGTGCTGACCCTTGCCACCTGATCCTCGGGAAGGCGCAATGTCTGCAATCTGGCCACCGCAGCAATATTTGGAAAAGCCGCATCTGTAAGGAGTGCCTTGCCGGTACCTTTGTCCCGAATATGCCGGGCCAATGCACGGGTATCCACACCGGCGATTCCCACAATTCCAAACTTGCACATCACCTGTTCCAGTGTCTCAGCAGCACGGAAATTGGAGGGTTCGCCATTATATTCCCGGACGATTATGGCGCTGACGGTAGGACGGTCCGTTTCGTAGTCATCCTTGCACATGCCGTAGTTGCCGATCAGCGGATAGGTCATCACCACTGCTTGTCCGGTATAGCTTGGATCAGAAAGGATCTCCTGATAGCCAACCATTGATGTGTTGAACACGATCTCTGCGATCACCTCCCGGTTTTCACCAAAGTTGTATCCGTAAAATTCCGCACCGTCCTCCAGAACGATTTTCTTATTGTACTGCCGATTCATGATTTCACTTATCCTTTCGTAGGGACAGTTTCTGTTCAAATTGATCTTTTCGGGTATCCTCCGGAATATCGGTGGGATAGGCTCCGCTGAAACAGGCACTGCAGAAATGTTCGTTACCTGTCAGATTTTTCAGATCCTCCAAGGGCAGGTATCCCAGAGAATCCACACCGATCATTTTCGCGATCTCGCTCACACTGTGATGACAGGCGATCAGATACTCTTCGGAATCTATATCTGTACCGTAATAGCAGGGATGTAAAAACGGCGGTGCGGACACGCGCATATGAATCTCGGTTGCTCCGGCATCCCGAAGCAGCTGTACGATCCGCCCGGAGGTAGTTCCACGGACAATGGAATCATCGATCAGCACCACACGCTTGCCCCGAATTTCGCTTTCTACAGGGCTGAGCTTAATGCGAACTTTATCCACTCTGGATTCCTGCCCCGGAGAGATAAAGGTCCTGCCAATGTACTTGTTTTTGATCAAGCCGATACCGTAGGGAATTCCGGATGCTCTGGCATAACCAAGGGCGGCATCCAGACCGGAATCCGGCACGCCCACCACCACATCTGCATCCACCGGATGGGCTTTGGCAAGCAACGCACCAGCTTTCAGCCGGGCATCGTGGATGCTGATCCCTTCCATTTTAGAATCCGGACGGGCAAAGTAGATATACTCAAAAATGCATAGCTTCTTTGGCTTCGTTCCGCAGTGACCGGTATCCGATACTACACCGTTTTGGCTGAAGGTGACGATCTCACCGGGCAGGATATCCCGCTCAAACCTTGCACCAACCGCACTCAATGCACAGCTTTCGGAAGCAACCACATAGGTACCGTCTTTCATAACACCATAGCAGAGGGGACGGAAACCGTAGGGGTCCCGAACAGCGATCAGCTTTTGTGCCGACATCATCACGAGAGAGTACGCACCATCCAGTCTATCCATCGCTCTGCTTACTGCCGATTCAATGGAAGGTGCGGCAATACGCTCCCTGGTGATCACATAGGCAATGGTCTCCGTATCGGAGGTGGTATGAAAAATCGCACCGGAAAGCTCCAATTCCTTCCGCAGCGGCAGCGCATTGCTCAAATTGCCGTTATGTGCCAATGCCAGCTTTCCTTTCAGGTGGTTGACTTCAATTGGCTGGCAGTTACTTAGGTTGTTGCCGCCGGTTGTACCGTAACGGGCGTGTCCTACCGCAATCGTTCCTTTTGGAAATTTGCACAGCTCCTCTGTGCCAAAAACCTCGCTGACCAGACCCAGGCCCTTTTGGCAGGTAAACACGCCATCGTCATTTACGGCAATTCCGCAGCCTTCCTGGCCTCGGTGCTGCAAGGCATAAAGGCCGTAATACACAAGACTCGCCACGTTTTCCTGCTTGGGACTGTATACGCCAAAGACACCGCATTCTTCGTGGATACTCATTTGCCTTCCTCCAAACTGGCTTTCACAAAGCCTACAAACAGCGGATGGGGTTTATTGGGGCGGCTCTTAAATTCCGGGTGATACTGAACACCCACATGGAAGGGGCGTTGTGTCAACTCTACCGTCTCGATCAGTCTTCCATCCGGTGAGCTGCCACTTAAGCACAGGCCGGCAGCTACCATGGCCTGTCTGTAATCGTTATTAAATTCATAGCGATGACGGTGGCGTTCATGGATCAGCTTGCTTCCGTAACACCGGTACATTGTGGTATTTTCGGCAATCACACAGGGATAGCTTCCCAAACGAAGAGTGCCGCCCTTATCCACATTCTCACTTTGACCGGGCATAAAGTCGATGACCTTATGCTTGCCGTCAGCTACGAATTCACCGGAGTTGGCATCCTTGAGTCCCAGTACATTTCTGGCAAATTCGATCACTGCGATCTGCATACCCAAACAAATACCGAAGTATGGAATTTTCTTTTCTCTGGCGAATCGGGCCGCCAGGATCATCCCTTCTATGCCGCGCCCGCCGAAGCCGCCGGGAACAAGGATGCCATTCAGTCCGGTCAGGGTTTCTTCATAAGAATCCTCAGTCAGGGTTTCCGAATCGATCCAGCTGATTTCCACCTTTGCATCCAGCGCATAGCCGGCATGACGAAGGGCTTCCGCAACTGACAAATAGGCATCATGCAGCTGCACATACTTACCCACTAAACCAATCGTGACTATTTTGCTGCGGCTGTGTATCTTCTGTACCATCTGCTTCCATTCTGCAAGATCCGGCGCCCCGGTTTCCAGCCCCAGTTCCCGGCAGACCACACTGGAGAAGTTGGATTTTTCCAGCATCAACGGCGCTTCGTACAGGTTAGGCAGTGTAGTATTCTCAATGACGCAGTCTGGCTTTACATTGCAAAACAAGCTGATCTTCTGGAAAATGGATTCCTCCAAAGGCTCGTCGCAGCGCAGTACAATGATGTTGGGATTGATGCCCATGCCCTGCAGTTCTTTAACGGAGTGCTGGGTAGGCTTTGACTTGTGTTCCTCGGAGCCACGGAGGAACGGAACCAGCGTGACATGGATAAAAAGGCTGTTTTCTCTTCCTACCTCCAAAGAGATCTGCCGGACGGCTTCCAAAAAGGGCTGCGATTCGATATCGCCGATGGTGCCGCCGATCTCTGTGATGACCACATCCGCATCGGTCTGCTTGCCCACACGATAGACGAATTCCTTGATCTCATTTGTGATGTGTGGAATAACCTGCACGGT
>JAFTVM010000001.1 GCA_017465745.1 Oscillospiraceae bacterium | reverse complement strand
GGGGACGGGTCGCCCGTCCCGGCGGTAAAACCTGGCGAATTGACATTTGTATCGGCGAATTCGTAATCGGAAGGTTCACGGGACGGGGAACCCGTCCCCTACATTGGTGTACCATATCGGAACGATAAACTACAATTTGAAGTATCCAAAATGCGTAAAATGCCCCCGGCTCTCGCCGGGGGCATTTGCGTTCTTTAATTCTCTTCGTCTTCCTTGTCGTGGACCGTCACGGTGACGGTCTCGACCCGGTGGTCGTCGGTCTTGGAGACGGTGATGGTCAGGTTTTCATACTCGAAGCTGTCGCCCTCGTCGGGGATGCGCTCCATCTCGTCCATGACCCAGCCGCCCAGGGACACACTGTCGGAATCGGAGTGGATGTCGAACATGTCGCAGAAATCATCCAGGGTGACGGAGCCGTCCACCTCATAAGTATTGTCATCGAGCTGCTGGACAGGCTCTTCCACCTCGTCGTGCTCGTCCCAGATCTCGCCCACCAGCTCCTCCAGGATATCCTCCATGGTGACGATGCCCAGGGTGCCGCCGTATTCGTCGATGACGATGGCCATATGGGACTTGTTGGTGCGCAGCAGCTGCAGCAGGTCATCCACTTTTTCAGTCTGATGGATGTACAGGGGCTCCGTCATGATCTCCTTCAGAGGTGCTTCCACAATGCCGGTACCGGTGTAGAAGTCCTTCTGGTGGATGACGCCCACGATCTTATCGATGCTGTCCTCAAACACCAGCAGCCGGGAGAACCGGGACTCGGTGAAGAGCTGGGCCACCTGCTCCTTGGTGGCGTCGATGGGCACGGCTTCCAGATCCACCCGGTGGGTCAGGATGTCCTGAGCCTCCAGGTCGCCGAATTCGATGGCGTTGCGCAGCAGCTCGCCCTCGCTCTCGTCGATGGAGCCGTCCTGCTGGACCTCGTCCACCAGCAGCAGCAGCTCCTCCTGGGACATGCCGGCATCCTCCTCGCCCTTGAAGATCTTGCCGATCATCTTCTTCCACAGGGAGAACAGGAAGTTCAGGGGGGTCAGCAGAATGATGAGGACATTGATCAGAGGCGCGGAGAACATGGCGAACTTCTCAGGGAAGTCCTTGGCGACGCTTTTGGGGGTGATCTCACCGAAGATCAGCACCACCACGGTAATGACGGCAGTGGAGACGGTGGCGGCGTAGTCCGCACCCTGCAGCAGATCCACAAACAGCAGCGTACCGATGGAGGACAGGGAGATATTGACCACATTGTTGCCAATGAGAATGGTGGAGAGCAGCTTGTCATAGTTTTCGGCAAGCTCATAGGTCAGCCCGGCCCGCTTGTCTCCCTTTTCCGCCATGGCCTTCAGGCGGGTCTTGTTGACAGAGGAAAAAGCAGTCTCCGTGGCGGAGAAGTAGGCGGACATCACAATGCAGATCAGCATGCCGACCAGACTGGGTATCATGTCGGGGTTCATAGAATTAACTCCTTTTTAGTGTTCAGAAATTTGGGCGCAAAAAGGCATACCTATGCCGTCATTGGCCCAGGTATGCCGGAAATGGTTCGTATCAAATTGGGGGTATCACAGTCGTCGCAATCGGAACTGTCCATTTTTTGGTTTCCCTTTCTCTTAGATATCGTCATATATTATAGGGGATAAAGATGATTTCGTCAAGGGGTTAATTTTGAACCCTTTGTAACGAAAGAACTCCGCCGCCGCCGTTTCGGTTGACAAACCGCCAAAAGTGTGTATACTGTAGATAAATGTCCGTGTACGGCGGTATCGGAATCTGCCTGCCGGGCAGCTTTATTTTCAACAGAAAGTGAGAATATCCTATGCACGAAAAACTTCTGGATTCGATCGGTTTTCTTTCCGCCTATGATCCCCGGATCGCGGAAATGATGGGTCGCGAACTCGCCCGCCAGCGGGACGGCCTGGAACTGATCGCCTCCGAGAACTTCACCTCCCCCGCCGTCATGGCCGCCATGGGCTCCGTCCTGACCAACAAGTACGCCGAGGGTCTGCCCGGTAAACGCTACTACGGCGGCTGCCACTGCGTCGATGAGATCGAGCGCCTGTGCATCCAGCGGGCCAAGGATCTCTTCGGCGCGGAATTCGCCAATGTCCAGCCCCACTCCGGCGCCCAGGCCAACGCCGCCGTCCAGCTGGCGCTGCTGCAGCCCGGCGACACCATGATGGGTATGAGCCTGGCCAACGGCGGCCACCTGTCCCACGGCAGCCCCGCCAATATTTCCGGCAAGTATTACAACGTGGTGTCCTATGATGTTGACCACGAAACCGGCCTCATCGACTACGACCAGATCCGGGATCTGGCTAAAAAATGCCGGCCCAAGCTGATCATCGCCGGTGCTTCCGCCTATCCCCGGGAGATCGACTTCAGGGTCTTTGCCGACATCACCCATGAGGTGGGCGCCGTCTTCCAGGTGGATATGGCCCATATCGCCGGCCTTGTGGTGGGCGGTGTCCACATGGATCCCGTTCCCCATGCCGACATCGTCACCACCACCACCCACAAGACCCTCCGCGGCCCCCGGGGCGGCCTGATCCTGGCCCGGGAGGAATACGCAAAGAAGCTGAATTCCGCCGTTTTCCCCGGCACCCAGGGCGGACCCCTGGAGCATGTCATCGCCGCCAAGGCCGTGTGCCTGGCAGAGGCTGCCAAGCCGGAATTCAGGACCTATGCCCACAATGTGGTGAAGAACGCCCAGGTCCTGGCCTCCGCCCTGCTGGAAGAGGGCTTCGACCTGGTCACCGGCGGCACCGACAACCACCTGATGCTGGCCGACCTGCGGCCCATGCACATCACGGGCAGGGAGCTGCAGCACCGCTGCGACGAGAATCACATCACCCTCAACAAGAACGCCATCCCCGGCGATCCCGAGAAGGCCACCGTTACCAGCGGCGTCCGCATCGGCACCCCTGCCGTCACCACCCGGGGCCTGGGTGAGGCGGAGATGAAGCAGATCGCCAAATGCATCGCCATGACCGCCCGGGACTTCGAAGGCACCAGGCAGGAAGTCCGGGATACCGTGGCTGCTATTTGTGAGAAGTTCCCCCTGTATTGATCGCGAATCCGCCATCCGAAAAACCGGATGGCGGGTTTTGATGGCAGTTTATTGAACTTGAAGGGCGGGTCTTGTGCCCGCCCCTACGGATTCTATCGTATGTATCCGAATACATCGAAAGCCCCCGGCGCAGCCGGGGGCTTCCTTTCATTCACTTAGCAGTACTTGGCAGTGGCAGCCTTGATCATTTCGACACACTCGTCAACGATGGGATAGTCGGCCTCGATCAGCTCGGCCAGGGGGGCACGGACGGAGCCGCAGTCCACGCCTTCCAGCTTGCGCAGGATCTCCTTGATGACGCCGTACATGTTGCCATGGGTGGAGCACATCTTGTAGATGATGCGGCAGCAGTCATTCTGGATGTCCAGAGCGGTGGCCAGATCGCCGGACTTGACGCACTCGTACAGCTTCAGATACAGCTGGGGCATAGCGCCGTAGGTGCCGCCGATGCCGCCGGTGGCGCCCATGACCAGGCCGGAGATCAGCTGCTCGTCGGGACCGTTGAAGACCACGAAGTCACGGCCTGCCTTGATGCCCTCGTCACGCCACATCTGGATGTCCTGGGTGGGCATGGAGGAGTTCTTGACACCGATGACCCTGGGGTTCTTCATCATCTCGTTCAGCAGGGGCACGCTCAGGGCCACGCCTGCCAGCTGGGGGATGTTGTAGATGATGAAATCGGTGTTGGGAGCGGCTGCGCTCATGTCATTCCAGTACTTGGCAATGGCATGGGGGGGCAGCTTGAAGTAGATGGGGGGAATGGAAGCGATGGCGTCAACGCCCAGGCTTTCTGCGTGGGCAGCCAGCTCCTGAGAGTCGGTGGTGTTGTTGCAGGCGATGTGGGCAATGACAGTCAGCTTGCCCTTGGCCTCTTCCATGACGGCCTCCAGAACAGCCTTGCGCTCTTCCTTGCTCTGGTAGATGCACTCGCCGGAGGAACCGCCCACGTACAGGCCCTGGACGCCCTTGCTGATGTACCACCTGGTCAGCGCCTTGACGCCCTCGATGGAGATGCCGCCCTCTGCGTCATAGCAGGCGTAGAACGCGGGGATAACGCCTTCATATTTCTTGGTATCAACCATAACAATACTCTCCTTTTTCGAAATCAACCCTTAACAGCACCCATGGTGATGCCCTTGGTGAAGTACTTCTGGAAGATCAGGAACACGATGATGATGGGCACGGAGGCCAGGGCGGAACCGGCCATCAGCAGACCGAAGTCGGTGGAGTTTTCTGCCTGCATGGTAGCAATACCCAGGGAGATGGTCAGGTTCTTGCTGGACGTCAGCATGATCAGCTGCATGAAATAATCGTTCCAGGAGTTGATGAAGGTAAAGATGGCACAGGCGCCCACACCGGGCTTGACCATGGGGAACATAACGTCAGTGAAGGTGCGCCACTCGCCGGCGCCGTCGATGCGGCAGGCCTCCACCATTTCGGTGGGGATGCCTTCAGCGAACTGCTTCAGCAGGAATACGCCGAAGGGCCAGCCGACAATGGGGAAGATAACCGCCCAAATTTTGTCATACAGATCCAGCGCGGACATTTCGCGCATCAGAGGGATCAGGATGACCTGCTTGGGCAGGGCCATTGCGCAGACGATCAGGCTGAAGATCAGGCCGCGGCCCCAGAAGCGCTTCTTGGCCAGAACATAGCCGGCCATGGCGGAGGTCAGGCAGGTCAGCAGCATGGAAGTCACAGACATAAACACCGTATTGATCAGCCAGCGGACCGCGGCGGGAACGGTGGGGCCCGCAATGGTGTAGCCAAATGCCTTAAAGTCAAACAGGGGGGCCGTACGGCTGCTCATCAGCTTCTCGAAGTTGGCCATGGTGAACTCGGTGGGCCACCACACAGGCACCGTGTTCATAATGTCCGGCTTGGTCTTAAAGGAGCCGGTGATGATCCAATACAGCGGGAACGCAAACAGAATTGCCAGAATCAAAACAGCCGCAAAGGAGGCGATATAGTAAGCTTTGGACTTCATCTGATCGGTATCCAGACGTTTCTGAGTCTTCATATTCTACCCCTCCTTTACTTTTCCTTGCCGGCCCAGAACTGGACAGCGGACAGGATGGCAATGATGATTGCCAGGATGACACCCATTGCATTGCCGTAGCCGTAGCGATACAGCTTGAAGGCGTTGAAATAGATGTAATACATGATGGTCATGGTGGAGTCGTTGGGACCACCGGAGGTCAGCAGCTGGATCAGCGCGAAGCACTGGAAGGAGTTGATGGTGGTGATGACCAGGATGTACAGGGTGGTGGGCATCATCTGGGGCCACTTGATCTTCCAGAAAGCCTGCTTGGGGGTGGCGCCGTCCACCTCGGCGGCTTCCACCAGGGACTTGTCAACGTTGTCCAGGGCGGAAACATAGAGGACGATGGGCTGGCCCACGGAGGTGGTCAGCAGGATCAGGATGATGCAGCCCAAGGCGTATTTGGGATCGCCCAGCCAGTTGATGGGCTTATCCAGCAGGCCCAGCTCGGTGCCCACATAATTGAAAATACCATAGTAGTTGTTGAACATCCACTTCCAGACCATGGTGACGGCCACGGAACCGGTGACAACAGGCAGGTAGAAAATGCAGCGGAAAATGGAAGTTGCCGCCACAGGCATCTTGGAAATGGCGGACGCGACCCACAGGGAGAAGGCGCAGGTGACAGGCACGGAGACCACAACAATGATCAGCGTATTCCACAGAGCCTTCCAGAAAACGGGGTCATTGAACAGCTCGACATAGTTGGCGAAGCCGACGAAAATATCTTCACGGCCCATGGTGGCGTCAAAGAAGCTGGTGATGACGCACATAGCCATGGGATATACAACAAAGCCAACAAAGAAGAGCAGGAACGGCGCCAGGAACAGATAGGACGTCACTGTTTCATGGATCATCAGCCGCCGTGTCTTTTTGTTGACGGAAACGGATTTGTTTGCCAAGGATATCCTCCTCTCTCGCTTTCAAAAAGGAATAAAACCACAAAGGACCGGTTCGCTTCCCTTGCGAAAAGAAATGCCCCTCCCCTCACCCAGAGGGAAGGGGCATATTTTTATTTATGCTTGACTATGGTTGATAACCCAGATTATCAGCCTGCGGCAGCAGCGTTTGCGATGGAAACGAACTCGTCAGCGGCTTCCTGAACGGGAGTGCCGGTGCCGATCTTCTGCAGCATTGCCCATGCGGCAGCGCGGGCCTCGGTCCAGCCGGGGATGACGTTGTAGTAGTCGCCCATGTACTGCATGAAGGTGCCGTAAACGCTCTTCAGCTCGTCGTCAGCGTAGGGATCAGCGACGGACTGACGGACGGACCAGAAGCCGGAAGCCTTGACAGCCTCAACAGGGTTCTCGTCGCAAGCCCACTTGATGAAGGTCTTTGCAGCCTCGACCTTGGCGTCGTCGCCGTTGTCGAAGATGCCGAAGCCCCAGATACCGCCGCACAGCTGGGTATCGGTGCCGTTCTCAGAGGGGAATGCCATGGGGAAGACTTCGAAGTTCTCACCGATGACTTCCGTTCTGGCGCTGTGAGTGGCAGCGTTCCAGCAGAATGCCATCTGCAGGATGCCCTGTGCGAACAGGTCAGCCTCTTCGCCGCCGTTGATGGAAGCGTCGAAGTTGATGCCGTCCTGGTTGTACAGAGTCTCCAGAGCCTTGACGTTCTCAGGGGAGTTCATGGTGTACTCGGTGTGCTCAGCGTTGGTGAAGGTGCCGCCGTACAGGTTGTTGTACAGAGCGCGGGTGCCCTGGTCGCCGCCCTGAGCGGAGCAGAAGACTGCGCCGACATTGGTGTAACCGGCATCATACAGGCACTGAACAGCCTTCAGGAAGTTCTCTGTGGTCCAGGTGTGGGTCTCAGCGTCCACATACTGCCATGCGCCGGTCTCTTCGAAGACGGTCTTGTTGATGGCCATGCAGTGAGCGGTCATGCACAGGGGATACTCATAGTAAGCGCCGTTGGCGTCCTTACATGCGGCTTCGACGGAAGCGTAGATGTCAGCCTTGGCCTCGTCGGTCCACAGGTCAGACAGATCGACCATCTTGCCCTTGGCGCCCCAGTTGGCGACCAGACGCTCGGGACCTTCCATGATGATGTCGGGAGCAGCGTTGCCCTCGATAGCCATGTTGACCTTGTCGTCGCCATCGGTGTAGGTCAGGTACTCAACAGTGACCTTGATGTTGGGATAGGCAGCATTGAAATCAGCCAGCAGAGCATCGACAGTCTCCTGGGTGCCCCAGTCGCCGATGGGGTAGGTCCACAGGGTGATTTCGGTGGTAGTAGCTGCGGGTTCCTGACCCTGGGTCTCGTTGTTGACCTGGGTCTCACCGGTGGTGGGATCGGGGGCCTTCTGGACGGTGCAGGCGCACAGACCGAGAACCATGACCAGAGCCAGCAGCAGCGCGATAAGCTTCTTCATAATGTTCCTCCTCGTTCTTGTTGAAAATTTTCGGAAACTTGTTCCATTTCCAAGTATCATGATACCTGAAAATATGGTGGATGTCAACAATAATAATGAAATTAATTTTCATTTCAATCCAACTTTGTAATGCGCTTACAATGTAAACGTTACCATTTTGTACAGAACGACGATAACCATTCACCGCCCATCTCACATTGCGCTTTACCGATCTGTTGCACTGGCACGCCGCAGGCGGCTCCTGGTCAATCGCAGAGCAGGCCCGCTCCCAGGGAGGCAGACTGACCGGCGAAAAATACCGGAAGCCCCTGAGGTCTTCCGGTACGGAGTATGATTTACTTGACCTTGCGGATGATGCCCATGGGGGTCTGCCGGGCGTCCTGGCCCAGGGGATTGTCCTTCAGGATCCGGGCAAACTGCTTGCGGTCGATCTTGTCGGAGGAAACGCCCAGGATGTTGACGTGGGTGTCGTTGTCATCGACGATGCACACCTCATAACCCAACCTCTCCTTAATCCGGCGGCAGATCTTGTCGGGTTCCAGGGGTCCCAGGACAACGTAGTGGTTGTAGGGAGGGATGGTGTTGTGGCGGGGAGCGTCAATGCAGCGGGCGCGGTAGCCGGCCACATTGTAGAACCAGCCGTTCTTCTTGAAGATCTTCTTGCCGATGACGGAAACCACAGCGGCAAACAGGATGCGCAGAGTGCCCACCTCCTGCAGGGCCATCTCCATGGTCTCGGGCATGCCCAGGCCGATGCCGTAGGGGGTCTTGGTGACGTGGTCGCTGAGGGAAATGGCCAGCTTGCGGGGATGGATCTCCTCCAGGGGAATGGCGCGGCCCTGGGAGCAGGCCACGATCTTCCCGGAAATGAACAGGATATCGCCGGGCTGGGACAGAACGGGGGGGCCGTACTTCTCTGCGACCTCGATGATGTCGTCATTCTTGGTGATCAGGTGGGTCCTGATGGGCAGACGCTCAAACTTCTGGCCGTCCACCTGGATGATGGGATCCTTACCCTCGTTGGGCTTGAGAACGTTTTCCATCTATTTCTCCTCGATTCTGTATATAAAGGTTTACAGCTTTTCATGAAATATCCGAAATCCTCATGCTGCTGAAAATATATCACGCGCCGGATGGGAAGTCAACCCATGGAGCCAAAGGTTCACATTTTGCAAGTTTGGGATGACAATTTCCTGCGTTTATGCTATACTGTTCCATGAACAATACCCCTTGTAAGGAGGTCAGAATATGAGAAAACACATCGTCTGTCTGGGCGATTCCAACACCCACGGCTACTGCGCGGATCCCGCTGACTGCGCCGACCATGGCATCCGGTTCAATGAGGACGAGCGCTGGACCTGCCGCCTCCAGAAGCTGCTGGGGGACGGTTACCTGGTCATCGAAGAGGGCCTGTCCGGACGCACCACCGTCTTCCCCGATCCCCTCCACGAGAGCATGCCCGCCCTGGATGTGGCCTATCCCATCCTCAAGAGCCATGAGCCCGTGGATCTGCTGATCATCATGCTGGGCACCAACGACACCAAGGAGCGGCTGAACATGAACGCCGCCTGCATCGCCCGGGGCATGGAGCGGCTCATTGAAAAGTGCAAGACCGTCCCCTGCTGGGGTGACCACGCCCCCAATATCCTGGTGATCGCCCCGCCCCACATCGGCATCGAAATGGAAAACTCCGACGTAATGCCCGCCATGGGCCTGGGCTGCGCGGAAAAGTCCCGCCACCTGGCGGCGGCCTACGCCCCCATGGCCAGGATCCAGGGGTGCGCCTTCCTGGACGCGGAGGGCATCGCGGAATTCAACAAGGTAGACTACATGCATCTGACGAACAAAGGCCACGCCCAGCTGGCGGAAAAACTGGCCGAAATCGTCCCCACTCTGGTATAAATTATGAATGGTTTCTTCAATCCCGACAACTGGCTCTGGCGGTCCTTCGGCAAGATCTTCGACTTCTTCGGCCTGAGCTGCATGTGGTTCCTGTGCAGCATGCCCCTGATCACCGTGGGCACCGCCTCCATCGCCCTGTACGACACCGCCGCCCACTGCCTGCGGGGCACGGAGACAAACCTGGCAAAGCGGTTCTTTTCTACCTTTAAGAAAGAGCTGATCCCCGGCATCCTCATCACCATTCTCTGGGCTGTGATCGCCATGCTCTTCTGGTTTGGCTATCAGATCGTCTACCAGATGGGACAGGCCGACCCCAATCTGGCCCTGTTCGCCGTGGTCTACTATTTCTCCCTGCTGATCCCTGTGGGCGTGCTGTGCTGGGTCTTCGCCGTGGAGTCCCGGTTCGTCTATCGGTTCTTCCAGCTGCACAAGATGTCCCTGTACTTTACCTTTGCCCATCTGCCCGCCACCATCGCCGTGGTGGTGCTGGCGCTCATTGCCATTGAGATCTGCCTGGATTTCCCCTTCATGGTGATCTTCGTTCCCGGCATCCTGGTGTATCTCCAGTCCTTCTTCATCGAGCGGGTGTTCCGGAAGTACATGCCCGAAGAGCAGACCGCTGAGGTCGAGGAAACAGACGAGGCATTGGCGGAAGAGTGATTACAAAAGACCTCCCGGATGGGAGGTCTTTTCTGTTACATATTGCTCTTGATAGCGCTGATGAGGATATCGCCGGAGACCACACGGTCTTCCGCGGCGAAGCCGTCGGCGAAATTGTCGGAGTACAGCACCTGAGCGTTGGGGGGGAATTCATCGTCGCCCTCCCAGACCAGGATCTGCATCTGATAGCCGCCCACCAGGGCGAACTGGTAGCCGGCGTCGCCGTGCTTCACGGGCACGGCACCCATCTTCTCAGCCGCCTTGCGGAAAGCCTCGATGCGGGTGCCGAAGGTGAAGGCAGCCCGGGTCAGGACCCGGCCGGTGTAGGGTTTGATATACATCTCGCCCCAGGGCATCTCCCGGAAGGTCTTCCAGGCGCCGCCCCAGGCCACATCCTTGCATTCCAGCAGGTAGCGCAGCAGGAAGGTCTGGGTGGGCAGCGGGGGCAGATTGCCGCCGTCGATGGCCCGGATGGCATAGTCGGGATGGGCGATGGCGTATTTCCGGCCCATCAGGTTGACATAAAATTCTCTTCCATCCCACTTCACGTCCTTCAGCCGTGCGGTGACGGCCTGGGGATCCAGATCGCGGAACTGGGCTTCATAATGGGCAAAGGGGACTTCTTCTTTATGGTTTTCGATCTGCATAGTTTCTCCTAATATTTTAATCCTGGATGCTGCTGGGGAACAGCCGGGCGTCGGTATGGGGGATGAAGCAGGCAGCCACAAAGGAATCCATGTAGCCGGGATAGGTGCTCAGCTCCAGATAGGTCATATTCGCCGCCACCTCGTGGGTCTTCTCGTTTGCCTGGTCGCTGATGACCATGGCGTAGGCGCCGGTGAGGGAGGAATTGCCGATGTAGCTGAACTTCTCCAGCTCCACATCGGGGAACATGCCGATACGCACCGCGTTGCCCATGTTGATGCCGGAGCCGATACCTCCGGCGACATACACATGGTCGATCATATCCACAGTCATATCCACGGACTGCAGCAGCGTGTCAATGGCGGAGAAGATGGCGCCCTTGGCCCGGATGAAATTGTCGATGTCCACCTCGTTGATGGCCACTTCCCGGCCGGTCTCCGTCTCTTCGGCAAAGGCCAGGATGTAACGGCCCATGCCATGGGCGTCCCGGGCCACGCGCCTGCTCTCCCGGATGAACTTACCCTGGGAATTGACGATGCGGCAGCGGTACAGCTCGGCGATGATATCGATGATGCCGGAGCCGCAGATGCCGACACACTTCTGTCCGGCATCGCCCACGATCTCCAGGGTAGGTTCCATGGTGTCCTTATCGATGGAACAGGCTTCGATGGCGCCGTCGGTGGCGCGCATGCCGCAGGAGATGTCGCCGCCCTCAAAGGCGGGGCCGGCGGAGCAGGCGCAGCTCATGAGGAAATCCCGGTTGCCGAAAACGATCTCGCCGTTGGTGCCCAGGTCGATGAACAGGCTCATCTCGTCCTTGTCCCAGATGCCGGAGGCCAGGGTGCCGGCGGTGATGTCGCCGCCCACGTAGGAACCGATGTTGGGGGCAATAATCACAGGGGCCAGAGGATTGGCAGGCAGCTTCAGATCCCCGGCCAGCAGGCCCTTCCAGCTGAAGAAGCTGGGGATGTAGGGATCCATCCGGACGGGATCAGCGTCCACACCCAGCAGCAGGTGGTTCATGGTGGTGTTGGAGCCGATGGACAGCCGCAGGATGCTGCGGGCATTGACGCCGCTGGACTTACAGAGGTTCGCCATGATGGGCACCAGGGTCTCCTTGACGATGGCGTCCTGGAGCTTCTTCTTGCCGCCGGGGCGGGTACTCTCGATGATGCGGTTGATGACGTCCGCGCCGAAGCGGATCTGGCCGTTGCCGGAGGAACCCTTGGCGAGAATTTTACCCGTCTTCATGTCCACGAAGACCATGGTGACGGTGGTGGTGCCGATATCGATGGCACAGCCCACGAGCTGGGTATCGTCATAGGCGCCGATCTCCATGCAGCGGAAGGTGCCCAGGCGCAGCTCGCCCTTGACGCAGACACGGAAGTCATTTTCCCGCAGGGTGGAGGCCAGCTTCACCATCACGGCGTAGGGGATCTCCACCTCGCAGTCCGTCAGCTGTTCCTGGATGGCCCAGGTGAGCCGCTCGTTGTCGGGCATGGTGTCGTCGGGGCTGGGGGATGCCATTTCCAGCTGGATAGCCAGAAAATCGTTCTCAAATTCGATACCGCTGGCCTTCAGATTGGCCTGGGCATCCTCGAAAATAGCGATCTCCTTGGGAGAGCTCAGGTCGGCGGTCTTCATCCGGGACTGGTAGGCAGAGGCGATATCGGGCACCAGAACGGTGCAGTCGCCCACCACCTTGGAGTTGCAGGACAGACGCCAGCCTTCATTATATTCCTCGTCGGAAATGTGGCGGCTGCGGATGGTCTCCAGGTCGCCCTCCAGGAGCTTGACCCGGCACTTGCCGCAGGAGCCGTTGCCGGAGCAGGGAGCGTCGATGGCCACATTGGCCCGGCGGGCCAGCTCCAGCAGATTATCACCGGCGTTACATTCAATGGTTACAGGGCTTCCGCCCTCGATTTGGAAGGTTACTTTCATCGTAATCTCCTCTCTTATTCTGGGATATTCAAATCCGGGCGTTTCTCCCGGAGGAATTGCTTGAATTCGTCAAAAGTGCCTTTGGTAAAGCCGTTGGGATCCAGCGTCACACCCATACGCTTGTTTTTCATCAGATCATAGCTGTGCCGCAGGTGGAGCACCTGATTGATCTCGCTGTATTCCCATGTGAGGCGGGTCTTGCCCTGCGTGATCTCGATCTGATCGCCAAAAGCAACGCGGTTGACTCCCTCGCCGTTGGTGTCCTTCAGGAAGCGGCGGATGGAGAACCAGGCGGTGATTTCCGGCATGAAGATGCCGTAGATGGGATAGAGAATGCCCATCAGGCCATACAGCGCCCAAATACCATTAAATCTGCACCAGATTGCCGCAGGCAGCACATACGCGGCAAAAGCAATGCCCACCACCAGCAGAATGATCCAACGGGCAGGATTATACTTTCTGATCCGGCTGGCGATCATTTTGACCGTGGGCCGGAATTCACATACAAATTGAGATTCCATAGACTTCTCCTTACATAACGCGGCGGGGTCTCCCCCGCCGCGTCAGGGGTACAATCACATGAGGGGTTCCATCTCGAAGACGGGGTGGCCCTTCTCGGTCAGCCAGTTCAGCAGCTCTTCGCAGTCGGTGGTAATGGTCTCGTCGGCAATGTAATCCACAAAATTCTCGATGCCGTACAGCTCCTGGGCGGTCTTGTTCAGGCGCTCGCCCACGTCGTCCTTCAGCTCCTTGGGCATCCAGACGATGCGCTTGATGCCGCCCTCGGCGGAGACGAACTTCCTGGAGGCGATGAAGTGACGGCCGTGACCCATGTAGCCGGGGGTCTGGACGCCGCCGCCGGTGCAGGAGGCCAGCTCGCCGAAGGTCATGCCGGAGGGGGTCATGCCCTTGAACTCCCGGTTGACCACGATGACGCCGTTGGACATGGGCTCGATGCCGCAGATACACTCGAAGCAGCCGCAGCTCGTCATGGGATCCTCCAGAATGGAATACAGGGTGACATTTTCCACCGCGCCGTGGGTGGCTGCGGCCACCATCTTGTCAACGCTCTCGAAGCGTCCGGTGCGCTCGTCGGTGCAGCCTTCCTTGATGATGGGCTGGCAGGGGCCGTTGGGATCCAGCTCGTTGGTGGCCTTGGCGTCCAGCCAGGAAACGGCGCCGCACAGGCCCAGACGCTCGGGGGTGACCACGCAGCAGTGGGCGGGGGCGAAGGACTGGCACAGGATGCAGGTGTAGTAGCGGTCCACAGACTCGTCGGTCATGGATGCCAGACGGTCGTCACGCTGGGTGTAGCGGGGCATGGCGATCTCGTCCCGGAACTTGCCTGCCTCCACGGGGTCAGTGATGATGGTGACCTGGCACTTGTCCACAACGGCGTCAAACTCGTTCTTGACCATGACGTAGAGAACCTCTGCGAAGTCCTTCAGCCGCAGACCGGCTTCAAATGCAGCGTCGGAAACACGGACACGGACCTGGTTGCGCTGGCCGGTATGCATGACGCCTTCCATGTAGTTGAACCAGGCATGGAACTTGCGCTCGATGACGGACTCGAAGTCCACCTGCATCTTCTTGCCGGCAACCTCAACATAAGTAACCAGAGCCAGGTCCTTGGCCTCGTCCAGGTCGGGACCCACGATGGTGACCTTGTGATCTTCGACCTCGTTCAGTTCCTTCATCACCACCAGCTCGGCGGTGGGGTTCTTGGAGGACCAGCACTCGTTGTGCATATCGGCCTTGCGGATGATCTCGCCCTCGAAGGCGGCGGCGAAGGCCACGGGGATGGGCAGCTCGGTGACCTTGATCTTGATCTCCCGCAGCTCCAGGGACTTCTTGACGGTCTCGTTATGATCGCAGACGGATTCCAGGGCGCCGGGAACCTGATTCTCGCCCAGGTCGATATCCACCACCACGGGGAAGCCCAGGGCGATGGCGCCGGCACCGGCGGAGACGACGACAGCGTCGATGGCGCCGAAGGTGTTGACGAAGGCAGGAACTCTGTTCTTGGTGTACTCCAGCAGGCCCGCCAGATTACCGGGCTGAACGTTGCCGAAGATCAGCGCGGCACGGATGGCCACGGTGACGACATGGATCACGGAGGTCACATCATGGCCCAGGGGCACCACGCGGTACTCAAGACCCATCTTCACACCGCCGTTTGCGCACTGGTCGATGACCTCGCCCACCAGGAAGGTCAGCAGGCCCTTGGACTGGTAGTCCTTGACCACCTTGCAGACATCGCCCGGCTCGTCAGCCTTGCCCAGCACGACAGCCACGCCGGGGATATCGCCGGTGACCAGAGGCACGCCCAGGGAGCGGATGACGGGATCGGGCACGAAGCCGATGCCGGTCTCACCCGCGTAGGGATCGGCGCTCTCCACCCACTTCAGGCCTTCGATGATCTCAGCGCCCACGGCGGTGGCGAGACCGGCGTTCAGGGCCTGGCCCAGCTCCTCCTGATTGGTGATGAGGCTCTTCAGCACGCCCACGCAGGGCACCAGGTCGCCCAGGGTCTTGACCTTCACGCCGGTGGCAGCGTAAATGGTGGGGAAAAAGTATGCGGTATCAGGGAATGCGATCTCCTTGTCAGCGCCGTGCTTTGCGATGGCAGCATTGACAGCGCCCTCGGTCAGGCCGGCAACGGCATTGCTGCCGCCGTAGATCAGATCGAATAATACACTCATGTGAACTCCTCCCAAAATTGAAAGTTAGAAATTTATATAGAGCCAAGAATGGCAGAATATACGAATTTATGAGAATCAAATACCCACCAGGAACTGGAAGGTGGCAAAGCCTTCACCGCTGTTGTCGGAAACATAGGAATACTCCAGGCGCAGGTCGCTGCCGTCGGCAAACAGAATGTGGACAGTGCCGCTTTCAGTGCGGGCGGTGCCACCGGTTCCGGTGTTGGTGTGAACATTCAGGCCCACCTGCACGCAGCTCGCCACTTCCCGGCCGTCCATCAGAGCCATCAGGGCTGCGATGGCAGCGTCCGTTGCGTCGTCCGCCCGGTCGGGGTGCAGCAGGGCCGCAGCGGCTTCCGCGTCCTGCGCCGACAGAGCAGTCAGCATTTCCTTGACCTGAGGTTCTGCCTTGGCGGTCAGATCCACAGCACAGGCAGACAGCGTCAGGGCGAAAACAAGCAGAAGGGCGGTAACAGTCAGAGCTTTCTTCATGGTTGTACCTCTCTTTCCGTGGCTGCGTCTGGGCAGTTCTTTCCGGGGCCTCCTGGCCCTGTATTTATTATACAGGAAGAACGCCCCGTTGGCAATGCGTCAAAACAAAATGGCCGGGAGGGAGCATTCCCTCCCGGCCGTAAACGCAGGGATTATTTCAAGTTGCGCAGGTACGCCGACTTACAGATCCAGGTAGGAGTCGGAGTACAGGACGTGGTTCTTGAAGATGTCGCAGGACTTGATGGTCTCCATCAGGCGCTGGTCGTTGGGGTTGACGATGGCGGAGGTCAGACCCTGCATCATGCACATTGCAACCAGGGTTGCGTCCATGATGGGACGGACGTGCTTGGGTGCGCCGTTGGAGTTGTTGGACAGACCGCCGGTGGACTTCAGGCCCTTGTCGGAGAACATCTTGATGGCCTCCAGGACTTCCATCTGCTTGTCCTGCATGCCCTTGACGACCAGGAACAGGGGGTCGAACCACAGGTCATCGGAGGACATACCCAGGGACATACCGCGCTCGAGCATGTTGTCGCAGTGGACCATACGCTCCTCGTTGTCCTTTGCAATGCCGTCGGCAGAGCACAGGGCGATACAGATGGCGTCGTTGGCAGCAGCCAGGTCGATGTAGCCGATACGGGAGCCGGCGTCAGCGGAGTTGACGATGGGCTTGCCGTTGGTACGGTTGTAGACCTTGATACCGGCTTCGATGGCCTTCATGTTGGCGGTATCCAGTGCCAGGGGAACGTTGTTGAAGTTCTCCTGCAGCAGCTTGACAGCCCACATCATGCGCTCGGGACCGTCCTTCTCAGCGGGGCCGATGTTGACGTCCAGGTAGGTGGCGCCGGCAGCGATCTGCT
>JAFTVM010000014.1 GCA_017465745.1 Oscillospiraceae bacterium | reverse complement strand
GAAGCGAAGCGCCTCGCGCTTTGCTTGTCTATTACACCCAACAGATCAGGTTCTGTGTCAATGGACCGTGGAATAAATGCCAGTGCGCACACTGGCTTTTATGCCGCGAAAGCCGTTGACGCAGGTTCTGAGATGTGGTATGGGAAGTGACCACGCTGCAAGTTTAGGGACGACGAATCCCCAGGGCGTCGTGGTGCCCTGGGGATGGAGTAGCGAGTATAAGGAAGGTGGGTTAAAAAGGTATGATGTACATTATGACGAAAACAGGTACGTTGAAGGTGCTTCATGGGCGGTAGATCTAAGCGCGATCCGAGCCGATGACGGCGATCAGACCGCCGCCTGATTGTGCAATATGCTAAAAGCACCCGGTTTCCCGGGTGCTTTGTCGTTACTGTTCGATTTTGTCCCACTGGCTCTTATGCCGCCAAAGCTGGGCCTTGTCATCCCATTTCCAGTCTGGGTTATGGACGAATTTATCTTCCGTGGAGGTGCTGCTCCGCTGTGCGGCCTTTGCCGTCTGCTTCTGGTGTTCTTCCCATTCCTGCTGTTGCTGAAACTTCCTCCATTGCTTCTGCTGCCGTTTCCATTCTTTCTGCTGGCGCTTGTATTCACGGTTGGAACCTGCGTACCAAACTTTCTTGACTACCCAGGTGATTAACGCAACGATGCCTATTAGCATCACAATTCCAATCGCCCAAAGAATTGCTACAAGTGTAAAGGCTGCTTCCAGTCCCGCTGCGATAGCATCGGATGCCGAATTGGATACGGTATAGCCTGCTGTTAAGAATCCTGTAATCACATTATCTTCCTCTTTCTCCTCTTTTTTTCATGTCGCGTTCGACCTCTGTCCAAACATCCTGGAATTCCATAAAATCAGGACGCCACCTATTGCAAACTTTATTTTCGTCTGCCTCATCGCAGTAGTCTCCAAGATCACATGTGCTGCAATTTTTGCAGATTCTTCTTTCTACCTCTTCAATGATTTTATTCGGTTCGAATGGTTGAAACTTGGCGAAATCAATTCCGTTTATCATATTTTATCTGCCTTTCTTTGGTTATTCCCAAAAGCCAGTCTGCGCTGACTTGGTATGTAATGCATATTGCTCTCAGGTATCTTACTGGTAGCTCGTTCTTGCCGTTTTCATATCGATTCCATTGTCTCTGGTCGATTCCGATTCCTTCAGCCGCTGCTGTTTGTGTTAGCTTCAGTTCTTGTCTAAGTTGTTTAAGATTCACTAATTGTTCCATTACCTTGCTCCCTACTCTTTTGTGGATTCATCTAAAAAAATACTACTGTTTTGATGTTGTCTTGACAAACGGCAAATCTGTAGTAAACTTAGAAATAACTACAAATCAGTAGTAATACTGATTGTGTATCAGGAGGTGAATACATGGAAGAAAAGTTCTTGCGCTGGTTCAAGCGTCATCACAAGATGATCCGTCTCCTTTGGACTATGGGCGCTTACCTGTCCATCTATGCCCTGTTCTATGATGCCCTGGCTGGTGCTTATCTGCTGCAGATCGCTCTTGCCCTGTGGTTCTGCAGCTTCGTCGTTCCTGGAAGCGTTGTGTTGTCCCATGCAATTTGCAACGTTGCTGATTCCCGTGGTCTCTGAGCTCCCCGCTCCCCCAATGCCGGATAAAGTAGCCCGTTAATAACCAAGACTTTTCACATGAGACTCGCGGAGCCGGAGCGTTCACAGGTGGCTGACTGGCTCCGAGGACTGTTTGAGGCCCGTTAAGAAAATCGGCCGATCCCCGTGCGCGAGCATTTTGTTAGCTCGCAGGGGTCGGTTCCGATTTTTAGGGCCGAGTTCCGCAGGAGACAGGCAGACGCCGGGGAGCGCTTCGGATCAAGAGGCCATGTGGAAAGCGCAGGTGCCAATAGGGCGTTTTAGTGCCGACTTATATATGCAGCAGAGGGGCTTACATGACGAAGGCGCTCGCAAGCCGGGAGGATCATGTACTCGGTTCGAATCCGGGCTGCTGCACCATTAATCCCCGGGCCGTCCCGGTGATAAATAAAACAATCAACTGAACTAATGGAGGAAATTAATTATGGATGTTTGGACTATCAAGGGTTATGAAACCTGGCTGACTGAGAATGGTGATGAGTGTGTCCGGCTGTACGTCACCCGCCCCGCCATCAAGCTGGAAGAGGGCCACACCGGCTCCGGTGAGGAAACCAACCGCCTGTTCTACAAGAAGAAGTATGTTCCCTATCCCCCCGTGATCGGTGATCAGATCGTGGCTGTCGAGGGCCGCTACGGCGTCAACCAGATCCTCGTGGTCGGCCACGTGGACACCCCCGCTTCCTGATGGCTGAGCTCCCGCAAGACTGGTACGCATCTCTTCTGTTCAGAGATCTTGAAGCGTTGATGGCCGCCGCTCGTGAGCTGCCCCAGCTGAAACAGGATCTTGCCCGCTGCTATGAGCAGTTGGACGCCTGCCGGAGCATCCAGATCGAAGTGCTGGATAAGTACCAGGAGCTGTATAAACTTCTCTGATTGACTGTCGTGATGATAGCCTGACACGCTGAAAAGCGTTCTGATATACCTCATGTCCGGGCCCTCCGGGGCCCGGATGGGGCACTCGACTCCTTAACGGATTCCGGGAAGGAAGACGGTACGAAAAAGGCAGGAAACGTCATGGCAAGTCAAACAGGCAGCTGCTGGATTCCCGGGGAAGACCGCAGCCACACCGTGTATAAACTCACCCCGGAAATCTTCAAGTTCGTGCAATGGTACTCCGTCCGGGTCCACTCTGGTCCCGGCCCGAAGGAATCTCAGAAACACCATGAACACAAGCTTGATTCCAGTATCTCCCGCTCGAAGCGGATGATACTGGAAAAAGCCCTCTGCAACGATTGGGAATGGTTCTGCACGTTCACCATTTCCGAGGATAAATACGACCGAAAAGACCTCGCAGAGTGGTGGAAACGGTTTTCCCAGTGGATGCGAGACCGCCGCAAGAAAGGTCATAAGGTTCGGTATCTCCTGGTCCCTGAAATGCACCAGGACGGTTCCTGGCACGCTCACGGCTTCCTGGCGGGCATTGACCCGGATGAGCTGATCTCATTCCGGAAGATGGATGCTCAGGGCTACCGCACGCCAGAGGGCCGCAGGCTCCCCTGGAAGCTGCGTAAGAAAGGATACGTGAATTGGATGCCTTATCAGGAGAAGTTCGGATACTGCTCTTTGGGGAAGATCAAGAATCCCACGGCAGCAGCTTTCTATGTAACCAAGTACATAACCAAGGACAATGACCGCATGGTCAAGGCCCTGGGCATGAACAGCTACTATGCAAACCAGGGATTGAACGTGGCTCAGAAGTTCGTGGACTTCTTCGGCCGTGACTTCTGGATAGACAATCTCCTGGTCAATAAGTATGAATTCTGCGCTACCGGAATGAGCAGCCCCCGGGATCCTCTTGACTGGGAGCTGAAAGTTCTGGATCTGGCGGAATCCGGCCCCTACTCGGATTTCAGCCTGTTTGAACCGCTCCGCTTTGATCGCGGCGCAGAAGATGAAAAAACCGCTGCGGAGACCGAAGCGGATGACTTTTATGAGTGCGAACAATTGGTGTTCGCTATGTGAGGTGTACCATGAACGTCCGTGATGATTATTGCGTGTTCTATCAGGTCCGCTGTGATAACCTGACAGATGCGCAGCTTAACTACTGCGCTGACTGTGGCCTTGCCTGTCATCGGTGCGGCCAGTGCATTGATGGAGGTGGCCTGTTGTGACAGTCCCTCCTGAAACCATCGCCCAGGCTACAGAGGCCCTGGCCGAAACTGTTCCCCAGGTGACGGAGACCGTCACCGAAGCAATTGAAACGGTAACTGAAGCAGTGCCGGATTACATCCCGTATCTGCAAGCCCTGGTGGAGTATGAAAACTACCAGACTGCGTTCTTGCTGTTTATCGTGGTCGTGATCCTGTGCTACTTTGGCTATAAATTCCTGCGAATCTTTTTTTGAAAGGAGGAAACTTCATGGAACCTGTTCTGTCTGGTGTTGTCACTGCTGAACTGGTGGGTGGCCTGTTCGATGAGATCGTGGCTCTGCTGCCCATCCTGATTCCCCCCATGGTTACCTTCATCGGTATCCGTAAGGGTATCTCTTTCATGCAGTCCGTGCTGCATAGCGCTTAAGGTGCTGTTCCCACTGGGTCCCGGTCTGGCACCGGGGCCCATTTCTTTATGATGGGAGGTTTTTTATGAAACTGAAACATATTGGCCGCACCCTGGTCTGTCTGCTCCTGGTGTGCTGCCTGGTTTTTAATATTTCGCCAATCCGGGCGAAAGCGTCTGCAACGGCGGTTGCTGTTGGTGTTGGTGCTGCTGCCGTTATTGCTGCTATTTTTATCGGTTTGGGTCCACGTCCTGGTGAAGCATCTGATGATTTTAATATGGCCGTCGACGCCTGCAATCAGTACCTTACTGATTCTACTTCCTTCGTTACAGACGGATTGATTAATGTTTGGAAGATGACGAATGGTAAGTTTTATGTAGATGAGTCGCTGATTGATACGGTATGGAATTGGTGGTTTAATTCGGGTATTGTTTCCTCTGCTGCATCATTTGCTGGTGCAGTCGCCGGGACCTTAAGTTTCGCGGATGCTTTGGAAGTAGCGCGTCAACGCATGTATTACGCTATCGTTAACTGGGCTGATGGGACTACTTCAATTTATTATCCGGCATACGCTTTAACAGATTCTCATTATCCCTGTTATACTTATACCACTTCTAAAGGCGTTTTGTATTTGACTACAGCATGCAGTACCAATTATCGATGGGACAGCGATACGGGTAGTGTAATGTCTTCTCGTACTGTTGATCTTACAGATGCTATTTCTTACCGCTGCTATACAACCGGAGTTGACGATGGTGTTTCTTCTTCCTTGGACCTGATTATTGATTCCCTTGTTGATCCCTCAGTTTCCTTTGCTACCGGATACGCTGACTGGGCTGCGGGTGCAATCGCTGTTCCTGGCACTTCTACCGGAACTGATACCGATACTGGCACCGATGAAGAGGAGCAGATCCTGGCGTATCCCTTGGGCATGGGTCAGACCATGGAGGAAACCCAAAGCATGTTGCAGACGGATGTATGGACAGGCACCGGAACATATGTGGACACCACAACGGACACCGAGACCGGAGTAATCACCGGAACCTTTGCGGATACTGCCGTTGGTACGTTCATTAACTCCCTGATCGATGCTCTCTGGACGCCTTTCCGCTGGATTGGTGAGAAGCTGGACGCCCTGGGACAGTGGCTTTCTGATATTCTGGCGGGCGTGACTTCGATTCCCGAAGCGCTGAGCGCCCTATGGACGAGCGTCATCGTGGAGCCTGTGCTGCAAGGCATCAGCGCCATTTTTGTCCCCTCTGCGGATTTTGTCACGGTCAAGGTCGATGCAGTTCTTGCGGAATTCCCCTTTGTCGCTCCCATCGTCGAAACGGGTCAGTTCATTGGCAGCGCCATGTCCGGCATGGAAACTTCCCCGCCCATCATCTATGTCGACCTGGGTGCGTCCCGCGGTTCTTATGAGCTGGGCGGTAAAGTCGCTTTTATCGACCTGACTTGGTACGCGGAGTATAAGCCCACCGTTGATATGCTGCTGTCGGCTCTGCTCTGGATCGTCTTCTGGTGGAAGATGTTCAAACGGCTCCCTGGCCTGATTTCCGGCATGCCCGGCGACTTTGTTATGGATGGCCTGAACTCCATCGGCCTGGCGGGTCATCTCCCGTCCCGTAATGCTGCCTATGAGATCCAGCGCCGGGATAACCATAACTCGATATGGAGGCGTCGATGATGATATCTGAGTTCTTCCTGAATATCGTTTTCAATATCGTTTCCAGCCTGCTGGATATGCTGCCAGATGTGACCATTTCGCCCGACACTTCGGTCTTTGGTTATTTCATCGGGATCCTGAAGGTGGCCTGTTATTTGCTCCCTATGGATACTGTCGGTACCATCTGCGGTCTGATCGTTACATTTACCATCGTGCGGGCCGTCATCGCCTTGATTAAGACAATTTGGGACCTGCTCCCACTGGTGTGAGGTGTGTTATGATAAAACAAGCGTTGCAATTCATGTGGGCCTGCGTCAGCTGGCTCCTCCCTGTCCTGTATGTGCTCCTGGGCATGATGGCACTATTCACGCTGCTGTGCCTGGCCTGGATGGCATACTTCCGGTATATTAAGAAAATGGAGCTGCCGGCTTTTGGCCAGGTCCGCCAGAAGCGTCCCGGCCTGCTGCGTCAGTTGTTCTATGATGTGCCCCGGCGTTATGTCATGGACCGATTTGAGCGTGAACCGGGTTTTTTCGGAGTCCAGGGCATCCACATGTTTACAGGAGAACAGGGATCAGGAAAAACGATTGCTGCGGTGGAAATGATGCTCCGGCTCCAGAAGCAATATCCCGCTGCTAAGTTGATTACCAATTTCGATGTGTCGACCCAGGATGATGCCCTTGTCCATTGGTCGCAGCTCCTGACTTATACCAATGGGCACCAGGGCGTGATCGTCGGTATCGACGAAATTCAAAACTGGTTCATGTCTGGTAAAAATCAGCTTCCCGTGGAAATGCTGGAGGTTGCGACCCAGAACCGGAAGAATCGTCGGATCCTCTGTTGTACTGCCCAGGTCTTTACCCGTGTGAATAAGGGTCTGCGGGAGCAGGTCAATCTGATCTATCAGCCCCATACTTTTCTCGGCTGCTTCACGGTCGTTCTGATTCGTAAGCCGAAGTTCGACAGCGAGGGTAATGTGATCGAGTTGAAACATAAAGGCATGTATTGCTTCACGCATACGCCGGAACTGCGCGCTGCCTATGATACATACAAGGTCATTCATACCCTGGCGAAGGAAGGATTTAAGGAACCTCCCGCCCAGCAAATCACCAATGTCTACGTTGCCGCAGACAGCAAGCGGAAGTAGGCAGCGGCGCGCCGCGCCTACTCCGCTGCTGTCGCAGGCGACGTGAATTGGCACCGCTGGGCAAAAAATCCGAACCAAGCCCCAAATGGGTCAGGTTCGAAATTAGAGGTATTTTATGGATTTCTTCTTGTTTTTGGATCATTTGTGTGTCAGAGGGTACAAAGGATATAATTTTGTTGCGTTCATTCTATTCATACATTCCAACAAAACGAGTGGTATCCCCCTTCCCTCTGGGTACTTCGTATTGATCCGGTGAATAAATCTTTTCTTTCTTCCTTCTCATTTCCCTTTACCCTGCTGGTTCTTTACAGAAATAGTTGATTAAATTGCAATTTTCAGATTGCAAAATTTCATTTTATATGGTATTCTATCCTTAAATACCCAGTAAAATACGAAAGAGGAGAATTGTTTATGAATCAAAGCAAAAAGAAAATGTCATTGACATTAAAGATCACCATCAGTCTGGTTCTTGGCATCATTGCCGGTCTGCTGCTGCAGGATCATGCATACATTGCCGTGGACTACATCAAGCCCATCGGCACGATCTATCTGAACCTGATCAAGATGATCGTGGTGCCTGTTGTGCTGCTGTCCATCACCCAGGGTATCATCTCCCTGCAGGATGTCAGAAAGGTCGGCACCATCGGCCTGCGCACCGTGGTCTACTATCTGTTCACCACTGCACTGGCCGTAACGGTTGGTCTTGTTTTCGCCAATGTGCTGCAGGTGGGCGCCGGTTATGTGCTGCCCGGCGACGAATTGAGCTACACCGCCACCGAAGCTCCCAGCTTCATCGATACCATTGTGGGTATCTTTCCTTCCAACTTCTTCTCTCCCCTGGTAGAGGCCAATATGCTGCAGGTCATCGTGCTGTCCCTGTTTATGGGCTTCGGCATCATCCTTGCCGGCGAAAAAGGTGAGATGGCCGTTAAAGTTGTAGATAGCTTCACGGAAGTTGCCCTGAAGATCATGGGTATGATTATTCAGCTGTCCGCCATCGGCGTCTTCGCCCTGATCTGCCCTGTCGTGGCCCAGAACGGTCCTGCCGTGCTGCTGCCTCTGCTGAAGGTCATCCTGGTGGCCTATGTGGGCTACATCATCCACATAGCGGTTGTCTACTCCGTTTCCGTCAAGCTGCTGGCCGGCATGAGTCCTGTCAAGTTCTTCAAGGGCATGAGCCAGGCCATGCTGTTTGCCTTCTCCAGCGCCTCCAGCGTGGGTACGCTCCCCTTCAACCTGGAAGCCACTCAGAAGCTGGGCGCCCGCAAGGAGATTGCCAGCTTCGTCCTGCCCCTGGGCGCCACCATCAACATGGACGGCACCGCCATTTATCAGGGTGTCTGCGCCATCTTTATCGCCCAGATCTTCGGTATTGATCTAACCCTGGGCCAGCAGATCACAATTATTCTCACCGCAACCCTTGCCTCCATCGGCACCGCCGGCGTCCCCGGCTCCGGCGTCATCATGCTGGCCATGGTCCTTCAGAGCGTGGGGCTGCCCCTGGAAGGCATCGCCCTGGTTGCCGGTATTGACCGGATCCTGGACATGGGCCGGACCGTCGTCAACATCACCGGCGACGCCGCCTGCACCATCTGCGTCGACGCTCTCGACCTGAAGCATGAGCGCAAGAAGCACATGCAGTAAAACGAACTCCCTGACGGTAAACCCGTCAGGGAGATTTTTTATCCGAATTTGATCGTCAGATCCAAGGTCACTTCATATACATCGGAATTGGTGCTGTCTTCCGGATAGTCCTTAATAAGCTCCAGCCCCAGATCCCAGCTGCAGGTAACCGCGCCGTAGGTGGCTGTCAATCCATCGGATGCAGGCTTTCGAATATCCTCATTGAATATTTCAATGTATCCAGCCAGCGCATTGCTGGTGATTCCCTCCTGGGATGCCATGGCGGTGATCATGGCAAGGCGGCAGTAGGTTGGGATCCAGTGGGACAGGCTGTCGATCTCCCCTGTTCCGAACACTTCAAAGATGTTGAAGGCAGAATCCCGCTCATACCAGGTATGATTGAAATGGATGGCTTTGATGGCATCCCCGTCCATCTCGTATTCAAACTGGTCCCAGGGATCGTATTCCAGCTCGCCGAAATCCGGCAGCACCATATTCTCGGTGTAATTCTTTTCCTGCATCGTACCGTCCCGGTACATGGTCTGACAAGAATCATTGGCCAGGAGCTGATCATAGAAATTGAAATTCTTCGAAAACTGCGCCACCGTCAGCTCATTGCTGCGGTAGCTGGGCAGTTGGGCTTCCAGTTCGGATACCACGCCCAGACCAACCGCAGCAGCGTAAGCCACAACGATCAGCACCCAGTTCTTCCAGTTAAAGTCCCGGAAGCTAACCTCGCTGTATTCGTCCCAGTCGGTGTCCCATTCGTCCTTGTGGGCTCTGTAGCCCCGCCAGAAGCACCACAGCCGCAGCAGGGGGATATTCAGACCCATGCCCGCATAGTAGGCCCGCCAGGCCCGCTCCAGGGCTTCGCCGTAGGTGAGCTTTCCGCCCTCGATGGCTTCCACCCGGATGCCGAAGATCCACTTGCCCGGCGTGGTACCCAGGAAATGGATCCACGCTGCCTCGATGGGCACCTGGATAAACCAAACTGCAAATCCAATAAAGATCATTCCGACATCGCTGACGACCCGCCAGCGCAGCACCACCGTCGCAATGAACCAGAGCACCGCATAGGTCAGCTCGTAGTCCAGGAAGCGGGCAAAGAACCGCCGCCAGGGGTGAGGTTCCCGGTAGTCCCGTTCCTCGAAAACCTTCCCACTCCCCTGTCCGGGCGGCTGAGGCAGCAGCGGGGCGTTCAGCAGATTCTGATAATGGCCGGTATCCATGCCGATGTAAGTCACACCGTCGTCGCTGATCTGGTCGCAGACGATCCGCGCCCGCTCCATCTGATCCCGCCTGCCCTGGAGGATGTGGCTCTGCCGGCGCATGACGGCGGCAAAATCTTCCTTTCCCGCCTGGAGATTGCGGATGGTGTCCAGGCTAACACACAGCTCCCGCAGCAGCTTGATGCGCTGCAGTTCAGCGGCATCGGCATCAGAATAATCCCGGTAGCCGTTTTCCGACCGTTCAGGGGTAATCAGACCTTCCTTCTCATAAAAGCGGATGGTGGCACGCTCGATGCCTACCTGCCGCTCCAGTTCCTGTATTCTCATGGGGTCTTCCCCTCCTTTCGTTACTCATCATATACTATAAAGGAGGTTTACAGTCAAGTGGAAACGGTAAAATTGGTAAGGAAATAATCGAATTCAGCCTTTACAAGCCGCACTGTTCCCGGTAAAATAGATACATGAATAATAATCATCGGGAGGTATCCTTATGAGTGTGAAACGAATCGGCGTTCTGACCAGCGGTGGCGACGCCCCCGGTATGAACGCAGCCGTCCGCGCCGTTGTCCGCGCTTGCCTGTACCACGGCATCGAGTGCTACGGTATCCGCCGTGGCTGGAACGGCCTGATCAACGGCGATGTAATGAAGATGGACGAAACCAAAATCGCCCACACCATCAACCGGGGCGGCACCATCCTTTACACCGCCAGAAGCGAGGAATTCATGACCGAAAAAGGTCAGAAGAAGGCTGTTTCCGCCTGCAAATTCCTGGGTCTGGACAGCATCATCGCCATCGGCGGCGACGGTACCTTCCGGGGTGCCCGGGCCCTGTCCAGACACGGCATTAATGTCATCGGCATCCCCGGCACCATTGACAACGACATCAGCTGCACCAACTACTGCATCGGCTTCGACACCGCCGCCAATACCGCCATTGAGTGCATCGACCGTCTGCGTGACACCATGCAGGCCCACGAGCGCTGCTCGGTGGTGGAGGTCATGGGCCGCAACGCCGGTTACCTGGCCATGTACGTAGGACTTGCTGTGGGTGCCACCGCTGTTCTGGTGCCCGAAAAGCCCGTGGACTTCGAGAAGGACGTCATCGAGAAGATCCGCCAGGCCCGCTTCCGCGGCTTCACCCACTACATGATCGTGGTTGCTGAGGGCGCCGGCAGCGCCACTGATATTGCCAAGAAGATCCACGAGGCAATCGACATGGAACCCCGCGTCACCGTTCTGGGCCACATTCAGCGCGGCGGCTCCCCCACCGCCCGTGACCGCGTCAATGCCACCAAGATGGGCTATCTGGCTGTGGAACTGCTGCTGGCAGGCAAGAACAACCGCATCGTCTGCACCCGCCACGGTGATTTCATCGACGTGGACATCGACAAGGCGCTGGAGGATACCAAGCGCCTGCAGTCCATGGAGCTGGACGTCATGACTGCCATGACCGGCTTGCGGGACAACGCCTGAATTTCATAAGGAAACCGCCATGCTTTCGCATGGCGGTTTTTGCACGGAAAAAGCTCTGCCGCAAGGCAGAGCTTTTATCATTATGCCTTGGGGTGGCATTTTTCGTATACGGATTTCAGCTTGTTGTTGATCAGGTGGGTATAGACCTGGGTGGAGGAGATATCGCTGTGACCCATCAGTTCCTGAAGGGAACTCAGATCTGCGCCGTTTTCCAGCAGGTGCACCGCGAAGCTGTGACGCAGGGTATGGGGCGTGATCTCCTTGTCGATCCGGGCGGTGGCCTGGTAGTGCTTCAGGATCTTCCAGAAGCCCTGCCGGCTCATCCGGGAGCCGCCCACGTTGACAAAGAGCGCCTTTTCGCCGGGGTCAGCCAGCATGGCGCCGCGAACCTCGTACAGGTACACAGACAGCGCGGCCAGCGCACCGGGATACAGCGGAATGTTCCGGGATTTCCGGGAACCTGCACAGCGGATAAAGCCGGAATCCAGATTCACGTCGTCCACGTTCAGGTCGATCAGCTCCGAGACCCGGATGCCGGTGGCGTACATCACTTCCAGCATAGCCTTGTCCCGGTAACCCTTGGGATCGGAGCAGACGGGCTGATTCAGCAACAGCTCCACTTCCTCACCGGTGAGGATCTGGGGCAGCTTTTTCTCGCCACGCTCCACCTTGATGTCAGCAGGCACAGGACTTGCCTCCAGAAAACCGGAGGAAACCACATAAGAATAAAAATTCTTCAGGCTGGCCAGGCACCGGGAAACGGTGGCGGCAGACCGCCCCTCTCCCTTCAGGTGGCTGAGATAGGCGCTGATATTCACTTGTCCGGCATCCACAACGTCCGTATTCTCCGCATCCCGCAGCCAACCGGCAAACTGCCGGATGTCACGCATGTAGGAGAAGACGGTATTCGCGGACGCCTGCTTTACCTTCGTCAGGTAATTTTCGTAAGCATTGATCAGGTCAAGCATGAAACAGCGTTCCTTTACCCTTCAAAAAGTTATGATACCAGCCAGAAATGGCACGATCAAATAATAATCAACGGCCCATACAGCCAACAGGATGCCAAAAATCGCACAGCACACGCCGATTTCGAACCGGTGGCCGGCGACAGACCGCATCCAGTACCAGTAAAGAACCGGCATGGAGCAGAGGCTTCCGAACATCACAAGAGGCATCATGAGCCAGCCGGCACTGCCCCAGGCAGAGCACAGGCCGGATCCCAGATAAGAAAATAAAAACGCCTTCCAGAAGGCTATCGGGAACAAAAGAACGGGTCTGCCGAGATATACCGCGGCGGCGGAAAAGACGAACGGCAGAACGACCGATGACAGCAAGCCGATGATCGACACACGGCTGCTTACCGCCGTGCGCATCGCAGAAAAGAAATGCTGGCTTGCGGAACCGGAAAGCAAGACGCCCAAAAAATGGCCAAGAAAGAAGAAAGCTGCCAGCACCAGCGCAGGACCCTGGTGACGAAATTCCGGAAAATGAATGATTGCGTGCTTCGACATGGGATTCCTCCTGTGAAATCGGTAAAGAGATCAAATGGAGTACAGTATCCCCGAAGCGTATCATTACTTCCATACTATACTCCAAATTTATCATTTTTTCAAGAGTTATTCGTACATTTGAGCATTTTTGTAAAATGTGCCGATTTTTATGTCAACATCGTTATGTCAACCATTCCAAAAATCAGAAAAGAAGCTTTATCATTTTCAACTATTTATCCAGATATTGGGGGTTAAATCCGGCAACTCCACAAAATATAGTTGATGCAAGGACTCTTGCATTTCTTAATTACTCGGTAAATATTATTTACCCATTGTGCAGAATACACAAGTTCTTAATGTCGCTTTTTCCGCCTTCGGCATCCTGCCCTATTTTGTCCATTCGGAACAAGCAGAATCACCAAGCCGCAGCCGCATAGGATCATCAGCGCAGTCACACCCACCCCATCATAGACACCGCCGAAGAACAGGGCCGTCACAAGAAGCAAACACGCAAAGTAGATCCCCCCGGATGCAAGACCCATCTGGAATCTTCGCCGTTTTATCCTGGCGATGGCCGTCACGGCTCCTGCGGCAGCACCCAGCAGCAGGATCACCATGGAGCAGTATCCAACGCTCTGCTCCGGCAGTGTCCCTCTCAGGATCAGCCAGGCCGCCAGGGCGGACAGTGCCGCCGTAATGCCCATGCTCACCAGGCCCGCCGCTGCGAGGCCACCCGGTATTGTGGATGCTGTTCCTGTTACCTTTTGATTGACCGTCATCATTCCCTCCCCCTTTCGCTTTCATGCTATTCGGACTGAACGCAAAAAAGAACCGGGACGATCCAATGATCGTCCCGGTTGGAATGTATGGAATTAGTCCTTCTGACCGCCGGTCAGGGTCTGGAACTTGGTGCGGGTCTCCCGGACCTCTGCCAGGCACTTGGCAATGACTTCCTCAGTCTGGCGCAGGTTGCCGTCCATGTAAGCGTTGGCAGCAGCCTTCAGCTCGTTGACACGGGCCTGATTCTGCTTGACCATTTCCTCGCAGCGGCGGCGGGCTTCCACATAAATGGCTTCCTTGTTGATCAGTTCTTCAGCCTGCTCCTGAGCCTGACGGATGATGGTCTCAGCCTCACGGCGGGCCTGGCTGATCAGCTCATTGCGGGAATCCACGATGGTGCGGGACTGCTTCAGCTCGGCGGGCAGATTGGTGATGATCTCATCCAGCATATCCAGGACCTTGTCACGCTCAACCATGCACTTGTCAGCGTTCAGGGGGACGCTGCGGGCATCCTGAACCAGGTCATACAGTGCGCCGATAATATCTTCAGTATTTCTGGTGCTCATATTATTTTCCTCCTTGAAGGTTTAACTTTATTCTTTCTTGAAAATCCGGAATGATTTCCTCCGGCAGGAAGTCGGAAAGATCCACGCCGTACTTGCCCAACTCCTTGACGGTGCTGGAGCTCATGTACATATACTGATGTTCAGCAGTCAGGAACATGGTATCCAGATCGGGGTTGATGCTGCGGTTGATCAGCGCCATCTGGAATTCGTACTCGAAGTCAGAACCTGCCCGCAGGCCCTTGACCAGAACCGAACCACCCTTGCGCCGGGCGTATTCCGCCAGCAGCTCGTTGGACGAATCTACTTCCACATTAGGAAGATCCTTCGTAACACGGCGGATCAGCTCCACCCGCTCTTCCAGAGTGAACATGGGACTCTTGCCGCCGTTCACCATAACGCAGACCACAAGACGGTCAAAGATTTTCGCCGCCCGGCGGATGATATTCAGATGTCCGCTGGTGACCGGGTCAAAGCTGCCCGGATAGATGGCGATTTTCATGGCCTGTCAGTCCTTCCGGTAGATCGTCAGCAGTGTCTTTCCGTATTTATAGTCCCGGGAACGGGTATAGCCCTCAAATTCGAAGGGCAACTCCTTTTCCACAGGGCGTTCCGCTACTATTATACCACCAGTTTGCAAAATGTCAATTTCCGTAATGCATTTCAGAGCATTTTCCAGAAAAACTTCCGCATATGGGGGATCCAGCAGAATGATATCGAATTTCTCCCGGCACCGGCGCAGATAGGCCAGATAATCGGAGCGCACCACCCTGCCCTGGCTTTCCAGGCGGGTGCGCTTCAGATTTTCCCGAATGATTCTGCAGGCATCCTCCCGGGCGTCGACAAAGGTGGCGGACTTGGCGCCCCGGCTCAGGGCCTCGATGCCCAGCTGACCGGTGCCGCCGAAGAGATCCAGCACGGCCGCGCCGGGCAGATCGAAATTGATGATGCTGAATAAGGCTTCCTTAACCCGGTCTGCAGTAGGACGGGTCAGCATGCCATCAGGGGTCTTCAGCTGGACGCCCCTGGCTTTGCCTGTAATGACTCTCATTGGGTTTCCTCCGTAGGATGGAAATGTTTGTATACGTTCAAGGCTGCGTCCCTCGGCAGATGCCGCTCCAGATCATAGAGGCTCGCCTGGCCGATGGCAGTCAGGGATTTGAAGGCTTTCAGCAGATCCTGCTTGCGCTTGGGACCGATCCCCGGGATCCCGTCCAGCTCAGAATACCGCAGCCGCTTGCTCCGCAGCTGACGGTGATAGGTGATGGCGAAGCGGTGGGTCTCCTCCTGAATGGTGCCGATGAAGGCAAAGACGGACTGGTTGGCATCGATGGCGATTTCCTGCCCCTCCGGGGTCACCAGCGCCCGCGTACGGTGCCGGTCATCCTTGACCATGCCGAACACCGTCATGGTCAGTCCCAGCTGCGCCAAGGCTTCCACAGCCGCGTTCGCGTGGGCTACGCCGCCGTCGATGAGCAGCAGATCGGGGGCCTGGTCGAATCCGGCGTCGCCGTCCCTATAGTGGGAAAACCGGCGGCGCACCACCTGGCGCATGGATTCATAGTCGTCCTGGTTTGTGAGGGCTTCAATTTTGAAACGCTTGTAGTCGCGCTTCTTGGGCTTGCCGTCCTCGAATACCACCATGCTGGCCACAATGTCCGTGCCGGAGATGTTGGAGATATCGAAGGACTCGATACGCCGTGGAGGCTCCATGGCCAGCATTTTCCCCAGAAGGTTCAGGGTGCCGAGATTCTTCTCTTCCCGGCTTGTGACCCGCTCCGCTTCCTCGTAGGCGTTTTTGCAGGCCAGCTCCACCAACCGCAGGTTATCGCCCCGCTGAGGCACCCGGATATGGGGTTTCCGACCGGACTGCTGTTCCAGAAGCCGGGCAAAAAGCTCGCTGTCGTCAATTCCAAAGGGCAGCAGCACACGGCGGGGCGCCATGCCGCGGCTGAGATAGTACTGTTTCAAAAGGCTGGAAACAGCCGCTTCCTTATCATCCGGCACAGAGAAGACTTCGTAATCCTTATCCAGCAGATTGCCGCCGGAGAAATGGAGCACTGCAAAGCAGGCCTTCGCCTCCGTCTGGCCGTAGCCGATGACGTCGGTATCGGCCAGCGTTCCGGCGGTGACCAGCTGCTTCTTTCCGAGATTTTCCACGGCAGTCAATCGGTCGCGAAGACTGGCAGCCAGCTCGAATTCCAGGTTTTCCGCCGCCTCCAGCATCTGCTTTCGGATCTCTTCTGCCACCGTTTTATAGTTGCCCATCAGAAGCTGCCGGGCCTGTTCTGCAATTTTGCGGTATTCCGTTGCAGAGGTCCCCTCCCGGCACCAGCCGGCGCACTGATTCATGTGGTAGTTGAGGCACGGGCGGTCCTTGCCAATGTCCCGGGGGAATTCCCGTTTGCAGCCCGGCATTTTCAGCATCAGGCGGATGGCTTCCATCACATCCTGAGTGACGCCCCGGCTGCCGTAAGGGCCGTAGTACCCCGCCCCGTCATCTGCGATCTTACTGACCATGGTGATCCGGGGGTAAATCTCCCGCATGTCCAGGCGCAGATACGGATAGCCCTTGTCATCTTTGAGCAGGATGTTGTACTTGGGCATGTAGCGCTTGATCAGGCTGCATTCCAGCACCAGGGCCTCGAATTCGGAAGCCGCCACAATGACGTCAAAATGGTCGATGTGGCTCACCATCAGCCGGGTCTTCGGTGTGTGGGCCGCCGTGGACTGAAAGTACTGGCTGACCCGGTTCTTCAGTTTTTTCGCCTTGCCCACATAAATGACCTTGTCATTCTTATCCCGCATGATATACACGCCGGGGGCATACGGCAGGCTCAGGGCTTTGTCTTTCAGTTCATCAAATGTCATAGCAATTAAAGTATCTTCAAATATGATGCAATTAAACTCAGGTACCGTCCCGGAATCTGTTTTGCAGCATTGGACGGGAGATTGGGGGGCAAGTCAAGGAACGCGAGCCGCAGGAATACTTTGTGAATTTCAAGGCTAACATTCCGCAGAATTGGTTCCAAGGATCCGCCCACGGGGCAAATTAAAATCTCAGGGCAAAGCCCACATAAAATGACCGCCTCGGTGCAGTTGGTCAGGCAGCATCGAGGCGGTTGGATTTGAGCGTAATAATCAATAAACATCCCGCTGGAGCAGCGTTTCCAGAGCGGTCACAGCAGCCTCTTCGTCGGAGCCCTGGGCGGACAGATTGACGGTGGCGCCGGTAACGATGCTCAGAGACATGATGCCGAGCAGGCTTTTCGCATTCATCTTGCGGCTGCCGGATTCCAGCCAGATGCTGCTTTCGAATTCGTTGGCCTTCTGGACGAAGTATGTAGCCTGTCTGTTGTGCAGACCGGACTCGCAGCGAACGATAACTTCCTTATTGGTCATACTAACACTCCTTCTAGACGCATCCATTGCCGTTTGGGGTATCGTGCGTCTTACTATATGATAGCATTTTTACCAGAAAAGTCAATCATATTTAGCGAAAATTCACAATATTCTGGATAAATATTCATAATGAATAGTTTCCAAGTTGTGAAAACGTTTCAAAACATGAAACTTAACGGAACTCCGCAATGGTCACACCGTCTTCGCCCTCGCCATAGACGCCCAGGCGGAATTTCTTGATATATTTGTTGTGTTTCAGCTCCTGATGAACGGCAGCGCGCAGAACACCGGTACCCTTGCCGTGGATGATGCGCACCTGTTTCAGGCCGCCGCGCATGGCGCCGTCCAGGTAATTGCCCAGGGTGCAGATGGCCTCCACGGCATCCATACCCCGCAGATCCACTTCCAGGGGCTGGGCTTCCATTTTCATCTCCCGGCCGGAATGGGCGGGGCGGGGCTTCTTCTCCTTGTAGGGGTTTTGCTCCTCCAGCAGATATACCTCATCGGGCTTAACGGTCATTTTCAGAATACCGGCCTGCAGCTGGTAGGTACCGTCCTTGTTGATGGCGATGACAGACGCCTTGGTGCCCAGCTTCAGCAACTCCACGGTGTCGCCGACGAGGACAGCACGCTTGGGTGTCGGACGCTCCTGCTTGGGCTGGTTGGCACGGATTTTACTCTCCATCTCGTTGAGGCTGCGGCGGACTTCCGCCTGACGGGCATTAATATTGGAAGCGTCCGCGCTGTCCTGGAGCTGCTTGCGCAGCTGCTTCAGCTCTTCGGAGGCCATATTGGCGGCGTAGCGGGCGTCGTCAATGATCTTCTGGGCCTCCCGGCGGGCGGATTCCATGGCCTTGTCCTTTTCCCGCTGCAGCGTGGCGGCATATTCCTCACTCTGCTGCTTGATCTTGGCGGTCTGAGCCTTCAGGTGCTCGGCCTCCTGTCGGGCAGATTCCATCTGCTGGCGCTGTGCTTCCAGCTGGGCCAGAACGTCCTCGAAGTCCTTGTCGCTCTTGTCCACCAGGTCGTCGGCTTCTTTCAGGATCTCTTCAGACAGGCCCAGCTTCCGGGAAATGGCGAAGGCGTTGGACTTACCGGGGATACCAATGAGCAGCTTATAGGTGGGCCGCAGGGTCTCCACGTCGAACTCGCAGGAGGCGTTGATGACGCCCTTGGTTCGCATGGCGTAGAGCTTCAGCTCGGCATAGTGGGTGGTGGCAACCACGCGGCTGCCCATCTTGCGGCAGAATTCGATGATGGCCGTGGCCAGGGCCGCGCCCTCGGCGGGGTCGGTGCCGGCTCCCAGCTCGTCAAAGAGCACCAGGGTACGGTCGTCGCACTGGGCCACCACATCCACGATGGTGCGCATGTGGGAAGAGAAGGTGGACAGGCTCTGGGCAATGGACTGCTCGTCACCGATGTCGGCGAGAATGGCCTCAAAGGTGGACAGCTCGCTGCCGTCCCCGGCGGGGACGTGGAGGCCGCACTCCGCCATCAGGGTCAGCAGACCGATGGTTTTCAGGGTGACAGTCTTGCCGCCGGTGTTGGGGCCGGTGATGATCATGGTATCAAAATCGGTGCCCAGCCGCAGGGAAATGGGCACGACAGTCTTGGGATCGATGAGGGGGTGCCGGGCTTTGCGCAGCTCCACCCTGCCCTGGTCGTTCATGATGGGCGCCCAGGCGTTCATGCGGTAGGCAAGCTTGGCCTTTGCAAAGATCACGTCCAGCTGCACCAGCATGGTAAAGTTCAGGGTAATGTCGTCGCGGTGGTTGGCGGCTTCAGCGGACATCTCCGCCAGGATCCGCTCGATTTCCTTCTTTTCCTTGATCTCCAGCTCCCGCAGGGCGTTGTTGGCGTTGACAGCAGACATCGGTTCCACAAAATAGGTGGAGCCGGTGGCGGAGGTATCGTGGACCAGACCGGGCACGTCATTCTTATGCTCCGCCTTGACAGGGACCACATAGCGACCCTGGCGGATGGTGATGATGGGTTCCCGGAGGTACTTGGCATAGGCAGGAGAGGAAATGATCTTCTGCAGACCGTCACGGATCTTGCCTGCCTGGATGCGCATTTTCCGGCGGATGTCGGAAAGCTCATGGGAGGCGTTGTCGGCGATCTCCTCCTCGGAGAGGATGGCGCCGAAGATCTTGTCTTCCAGATATTTGTTGGGGGTCAGGGCCTTGAACATGGCGTCCAGCACCGTGGCGGGATCATCCTCACTGACATAGCCCTTGATGGTGCGGGCGCAGCGCAGGATGCCGGCAATATGCAGCAGCTCCTTGGGCTGCAGGGTGCCGCCCCGGTCGGCCCGTTCCAGGGATGCGGAAACATCCCGCACCTCACCGAAGGCAGGATTGCCCTTTCGGGTGCAGAGATTGGAGGCGGCGGTGGTCTGATCCAGCATCAGACGAACGTCCTCCAGATCAGACTGGGGGCGCACCCGGCGGCAGGCTTCCTTGCCCTCCAGGCTGCCGGCACACTCCGCCAGCATCTCCAGAACCCGGTCAAGCTCCAGCTTTTGCAGGGATTTTTCGTATAATTCAGACATAATTACTCCTAAATAAGTAATGACTTGTAAAAATCGAGGGTGGAAAATCCACGCTCCAATTGAGTGGTTAAGTAAGCTTCCGTCAGGGAGGAAAGAATTTCCATATTCTCCCCGCCCAGCTGGAAGGACAGCAGCCGCTTGGGATCGCACAGGCAGATATAGCGCATGGCTTCCAGAACGGCGGCGTTGACAGGCATGCGGATGCCGGCGGAATCATAGCTGCGGCACTTGGCACACTCCAGACGGCCCTCCGACAGGTCGAACCGCTCCGGACTCTGACTGCCGCAGACATGGCAGCCGAATAGGTCGGGCATATAGCCTGCCAGACATGCCGCCCGCAGTTCGAACACCGCCTTGACCTTATCCTCCGGCTCCCCCAGCTTGGACAGTGCAAACAGGCAGTTGAGCAGCAGGCTCTGCAATTCCGGATTGGGCAGATCCTCCTGGCTGATCACCTCCGCCGCCTGGGCAAAGTATGTACCCAGGGACAGCTTGGTCAGATCCCGCCGCAGCGGCATGAACAGCTCCAAGGAATGGGCCTCATTGATGGTGTACTGGTTTTTGTATTCAAACAGGGTAAATTCGCCGTAGGCAAGCAATTGGCAGGGGGCGATGAGCGGCGAATTTTTCCGCCGCAGTCCCCTGGCCTTAATGGTCAGCTTGCCGTGGTCACGGCTCAGCACCGTCAGCAGGGCATCCCGGTCATTGTAATCGGTTACCCTGAGGACAATGGCCTGGATCGTCAGATACATGGGATGCCTCCATTTTGAGCTGCTGCTGATAGAGCAGATAGTACTCCGGCGCACCGGTCTCCAAAAAGAATTTCCAGTAATCGTTTGCTTCCATGGCTCATCCCTCCCGCCATAGTGTTTGCAGGATGGGGCCATATCAGCCGTGGAAAATTGCGTCAGTCGTTGTAGCCGAAATTACGGACCAGGAAATCGGAATCACGCCAGTTCTCCTTGACCTTGACCCAGGTGGTCAGGTACACCTTGGTACCCATGAACTTCTCGCAGTCGGTACGGGCCTGGGTGGAGATCTTCTTGAGCATATCGCCCCGCTTGCCGATGATGATGCCCTTATGGCTTGCCTTCTCGCAGTAGATGGTGGCGTCGATGTCGATGATGCCGCTGTCGCGCTCGGAGAAGCGGGTGATTTCGACAGCCGTGCCGTGGGGGATCTCACGGTCCAGGTTCCACAGGATCTTCTCGCGGATGATCTCGGCCATGACCTGACGCTCAGGCTGGTCGGTGGTCAGCTCCTCGTCAAAGAGGAAGGGAGATTCGATGGCATATTTGTCGCACTGGGCCAGCAGCTGCTCCACGCCGTCGCCGGTCTTGGCGGAGATGGGGATGATGGCATCAAACTTGGCTGCCTGAGAATAGACAGCGATGACTTCCAGCAGCTTGTCCTTCTCCACCGTGTCGATCTTGTTGATGGCCAGGATGGCGGGACAGCGGCTGCCGTTGATCTTCTCGATGAGTCCCTCCTCCTGAGGGCCGATGGAGGGGATCGGCTCCACCACCAGGATGGTGGCATCCACGTCGGCAATGGACTCCCGGGCCACATTGACCATGTAGTCGCCCAGCTTGGTGCGGGCACGGTGGTAGCCGGGGGTGTCAACGAACACGAACTGGGTATCGCCCCGGGTGACGATGCCGCAGATACGGTTGCGGGTGGTCTGAGGCTTATTGGAAACGATGGCGATCTTCTCGCCCACCAGGTAATTGGTCAGAGTGGACTTGCCGACGTTGGGACGTCCGGCAATGGTGATCATAGCGGTTTTGGTATTCATAAGTATTCTCCTCTTATTTTCTGCTCATACCGGGAATGGTGGCAGCGATGGCTTCCTCTCTTGCCCGCATCTGCGCCTTCATGGGACCTTCATCCAGGTGGTCGTAGCCCAGCAGGTGGAGCATGGAATGGATGGTCAGGTAGCCCACCTCCCGGCGGGCGGAGTGGCCGAATTCCCTGGCCTGGGCCTGGGCCCGCTCCAGGGAGATGCACATATCGCCCAGGGGGCACAGGTCGGTTTCAAAGTCCAGATATTCCTCCCAGTCCTCAGGAGGATTGCCCGGCTCCAGCTGGAACATGGGGAAGCTCAGCACATCTGTGGGACGGTCGATCTGGCGGCTGGCCAGATTGATGGCGTGGATGCCCTTGTCGTTGGTGACCAGGACGTTGATCTCACAGTCAGCGGTGACGCCCTCGGCATCCAGGGTGGCCTGGATGCACTTTTTGATGATGCCTGTCACGATGGGCTGCTGGAAGGAAAAAATATCAAAAGTCAGATTGATCTTATGGCTCATATCAGTTCTTCCTCTGGTAGTTGTGGCCCTTGTGGTCAGGGCTGGGTTTCTTGAATTCGGGCTTGTGGGCCGCCTTTTCGTAGGCGTTGATGATCTCCTGCACCAGGGCGTGGCGGACCACGTCCGCAGCGGTCAGGCGGCAGATAGCAATGTCCTTGATGCCCTCCAGAACACGGCAGGCGTCCTTCAGACCGGAGGTCTTGTCGTCGGGCAGGTCGATCTGGGTCACGTCGCCGGTGATGACGATCTTGGAGCCGAAGCCAAGACGGGTCAGGAACATTTTCATCTGCTCCTTGGTGGTGTTCTGGGCCTCGTCCAGGATAATGAAGCTGTCATCCAGGGTACGGCCGCGCATATAGGCCAGGGGGGCCACTTCGATGGAGCCACGCTCCTGGTATTTCTGGAAGGTCTCCGCCCCCAGCATATCGTACAGGGCGTCGTACAGGGGACGCAGGTAGGGATCCACCTTATTCTGCAGGTCGCCGGGCAGGAAGCCCAGGCGCTCACCTGCTTCCACCGCAGGCCGGGTCAGGATGATCCGGTTGACGGTGCGCTCCCGGAAGGCGGCCACGGCGGCGGCCACCGCCAGATAGGTCTTGCCGGTGCCGGCAGGGCCGACGCCGATGGTGACGGTGTTTTTGGCGATGGCCTTCATGTATTTCTGCTGGCCCACGGTTTTGGCCTTGATGGGCTTGCCCTTGGCAGTGATACAGACCACATCCTTGGCGATCTGATTGACCATGTCGGCGTTGCCCTCGCTGACCAGGGTGATGAGGTAGCGCACCCGCTGCTCGTCGATGGTCTCGCCCTTGGCAGCCAGGGCCAGCAGGCCCTCCAGGGTCCGCACGGCCTTGTCAACATTTTCCTCATCGCCGGAGACCTTCAGGTCGGTGCCCCGGTTGATGATGCGCACAGAGAGGTTATCCTCGATGCGCTTGATATTCTCGTCAAAGGAGCCGAATACGGCGATCAGGTCATCCACCCGGTCGGCATTGACGATGCGTTCAATCTGTTTCATGCAATTCTCCGTTCTGTTCTGCCCGCTCTCTTCCGATCATCTCGGTGCAGGCATAATCCCCTGTCAGCATCCAGACGCCGCCGTCTTCGGTGATGGATTCCACTGCCTCCGTCACCGTCCCGGCGATCATCTGACTTCCCAGGTAGCGCACCGCATAGTCCTGCAGCACCGTTGGCTCTGTACCGATGGCAGACAGCTCCATTTCTGTGGCCGTCTGCTTCACCAGTGTGACGGGCAGCCGGTACCCCCCGGGCAGGGTCAAATGATAGTTCGTCACCATTCTACCACAACTCGCATCCAAAATTCCACTGTTATTATCGAAATTTATGCGAATTTTTCCGACAATCAGTGAATATTTCACCGTTTCTTTGATTTGCCTCCCTTTTTTCATACATTCTGCCGGAGTCACGGCGGTAAGGGCACGGGTCGTGGCCGCCATGATCTCCCCATCCGCCCGGGTGGCGGTGATGCAGATGCCGCAGTCGGTATAGCCGGAGATCAGCACCTCTCCCGCTTTCACCGCCTGCCCCGGGATACACTGCCCGCTGCCACTGACCACATCACAGGACAGCACGAACCCGTCCCGGGCCGCAACAATGTGTGCCACCTCCGGCCGCTGCATTTTTTCCGGCTCCGGATCCCGCTGCCGGACAGAGATGACCGCGCGGCAGCCATAGGTATTCACCCCTGCCCAGGCCAGCTCCGGCATGGCTTCAAGAAGTGCATTTTTTACCTTTTCGCTTCGGACCTCCCGCCGGGAGGCCCCGAAACAGATGCCGCACTCCCCTGCCGCTTCGATGATCTGGCTTGCAGGAATGGTGGTATTGCCCCGGACTTCGATCAGGAGAACCCGACTGGGTACAAACATGGCCATCATCAACAGAAACACCATGCCAAATATAAAAACAGGCCGCCGGCGCAGCCGTTGCAGATCCCAGTAAATGCCGCGCCTGTCAGTGAGTCGGATCAGATCCCCCCGTCGTTTTGCGATGGACGACAGCTTTTTGTAATCTCCCCGGGCAATGGTGAAGCTGAATGTCAGTTCATCCTCCGCAGCTGCGTTTTTGATCGGAATCCCCGCTCCGCTGACGGCAGCGAGTGCTTCTGCCACATCCGCGCTGGTGAGCCTTACACGGATTTCCCCCGCCAGATTCCGAAACAGCCCCATCAGCATTTCCTCCGCAGCTGGATGCAGTCAATGCGTCCGCAGACCACCAGCTGCTGCTTTGACATCCTGCGCAGTTCCAGACCGCAGCCGGAAATACTGAGCAGACCATAACCGACCTTCACACTTACTCGCTCCCGGCAGTATTCCGTCACGCCCCGGTGCCCTTCCACCAGCACCTGTCTGTCCCCAGCCAGTTCGGCCACCGTCATCCCCGGCAGGCTCTCCCCTGCCAGATCCATGCCCTCCATCAGCCTGTCGGCCCAGTTTCCCTTTGCCATGGGGCCACCTCCTTTGGGAGAATTCTATGCGCGCGCGGGATACTTTTTCCCGGATGGACATAGATTCTTCCGAGGTGATGAACGGTGAAGCAATATTTGTCCTGCGCTGGATGGGCTTTGGGGATGCTGGTACTGATCCTGGACGGAAAAACTGCCATGGATGGCGCAGCAGAGGGTCTTCAATTGTGCATCCAGACCCTGATCCCCAGTCTTTTCCCCTTTTTTCTGTTGTCGGGCATGCTGACAAGCTCCCTGTCCGGCGGCGGGCTTCTGCTGACAGGAATCCTGGGGGGATATCCCGTGGGTGCAGGCAATGCAGCCAGCGCCTACCGTGCAGGACAGCTGTGCCGGGCGGATGCCCGACGGATGGTGGTGCTGTGCAATTGTCCCGGGCCATCTTTTCTGTTCGGCGTCATCGCTCCGGCTCTGGGAAGCAGTGCCAGAGGCATGATCGTCTGGATTTGCTGCCTGGTCAGCGTTTTCGCACTGCGGCTGGTTTTTCCAAAAGCACAGCCTGCATCCAGTTGTGCACCGCCCGTCAAGCTGCACCAGGCGCTTTTTGACGCGATTCGGGCTATGGCAGGGGTGTGTGGATGGGTGATCCTGTTCCGGGTGATCCTGTCGATCCTGGACAGGTGGGTGCTGTGGCTGCTTCCGGATTGGGGACGAATCGCAGTTTACGGCATTCTCGAACTTTCCAACGGATGCCTGGCACTGAAATCTGTAAATCCCGAATTGGGAACAGTCCTTGCAGCAGGCTTTGCTGCATTCGGGGGTCTGTGCGTGATGTTGCAGACCGCAAGCGTGGCAGAAGGGATCTTCACCCATCTGTATTTCCCGGGAAAGATCTTCCAGTGCGCTGTGTCCATGCTGGCCGCTTCCTTCTTCTGCCCGGGAGCAGTTTCCCCCGTTTTTCAGGTATCTGCAGCAGTTTTTGCTGTGGTTCTCGGATTTGGGTTGAGAAAAAATGAAAAAAGATGTGGAAATCGGAGTCCGGTTATAGTATAATCGGGTCATCACACAAGCGAGGTGTCCACAATGCTTTTCCGTAAGAAGATCGAACGTGCCTGCATCTACTGCGCCCACAGCACCCGTCTGGACGACAATACCGTCCTGTGCGCCAAAAAGGGCGTCCAGAATATTGATTCCCAGTGCCTGCGGTTTCGTTACGACCCCTATAAGCGCATCCCCAAGAAGGCGAAGCCTCTGGATTTTTCCAAGTATGACGAAGAAGATTTCTCTCTGTAAGCTGCATAAAAACAGCACCTCCGATTCTCCGGAGGTGCTGTTTTGTGTTATTGGATCATTGCAAGGAACTCATCCTCGCTGAGGATGGGGATACCCAGTTCCCGGGCTTTGCGCTCCTTGGAGCCGGCGTTTTCGCCGACGATCACATAGCTGGTCTTCTTCGATACGGAGCCGGATGCCTTGCCGCCGAACAGTTCGATCTTTTCGGTGGCTTCTTCCCGGGTGAATTTACTCAGAGCGCCGGTAAGGACGAAGATCTTTCCGGCAAAACGGGCGTCGGTAATGACCCGCTTGCTCTCGAAATTAACCCCGGCTTCCCGCAGCCGCTCGATCAGATGCCGGGACTGAGGCTGCGCGAACCAATCAGCGATATTCTTTGCAGTCACCGCACCCACATCGCTTACTTCCGTCAGCTCTTCCTCGGTGGCAGCCATCAGCGCGTCCAGACTGCCGAAATGGCTGGCCAGTACTTTACCGGCCTTGGCACCCACCTGGCGGATACCCAGGGCAAAGATCAGGCGGCTGACATCCTGCTGCTTGCTGGCCTCCACAGCTTTCAGCAGCTTCTTGGCAGCAGTGGAGCCGGACTTCCAGAGGGATGCGATATCCTCCAGAGTCAGGTAATAGATGTCAGCGGGAGATTTAATCAGTCCCTTTTCGATGAGGCCGTCGACGATGGCACTGCCCAGGCCCTCGATATCCATGGCGTCCCGGCTGGCGAAATGGGCAATGTTCCGGCTGAGCTGGGCGGGGCATTCCGCGCCGGTGCAGCGCAGGAACGCGCCGTCCTCGTCCTTGGCAGTGGGTGCGCCGCAGACGGGGCAGGATGCCGGCAGATGATAAGGTGCGGAATCCTCCGGACGCTTGCCGAAATCCACTTCCAAAATCTCGGGGATAATCTCGCCTGCCTTGCGGATCTTAACCGTGTCACCGATGCGGATGTCCCGCTGGGTGATGAAGTCCTGGTTGTGCAGGGTCGCATTGGTGACGGTGGTGCCTGCCAGACGGACGGGCCGGACAACGGCCTTGGGGGTCAGCACACCGGTGCGGCCCACCTGGATGACGATGTCCTCCACAACGGTATCCTTGATCTCGGGGGGATACTTATAGGCCACAGCCCACCGGGGGCACTTGGCAGTGGCGCCCATTCGCTCCCGCTGGGCAAGGTCGTTGACCTTGATGACAGCGCCGTCGATGTCGCAGGGCAGCTTCTCCCGGGTGTCGTTGATGTTCAGTACCTGCTCGTCGATCCTGGCTGCGGATTTCAGGATCTTACTGGGGATGACCTTAAACTTCAGGCTCTTGAGCCAGGCCAGCGTTTCCCCATGGGTGGCAAATTCTTTTTCGTCGTACAGCTGAATATTGAAAATGAAAATGTCCAGTCCCCGCTTGGCAGCGATCTTGGGATCCAGCTGCCGCAGGCTGCCTGCGGCGGCATTGCGGGGATTGGCAAAGAGGGGCTTTCCCTCGGCTTCCTGTTTGGCGTTGAGCTTGTCAAAGCTCTTCCTGGGCATATACACCTCACCACGGACGATGAGCCGGCCAGGGGCATCGATGGTCATGGGAATGGAACGGATCGTCTTCAGATTTTCCGTCACATCCTCGCCCACATTGCCGTCGCCCCGGGTGGCGCCCCGGACGAAATGGCCGTCCACGTATTCCAAAGCCACAGACAGGCCGTCGATCTTGGGCTCCACGGAAAATTCTGTCGCAGTATCGCTTTCCAGGGTTTTTCCCAGGAATTCATTCAGTTCTTCCATGGAGAACACATCCTGCAGGCTCATCAGCGGCACCGGATGGGTATATTTTTCGAAGGCGCTGATGGCCGCACCGCCCACGCGCTGGGTGGGAGAATCGGCGGTGACCAGCTCCGGGTGGGCTGCTTCCAGTTCTTCCAGTTCCCGCAGAAGACGGTCATATTCAAAGTCCGGCATGTCAGGATCATCCAGTACATAATACTTGTAATTTGCGTCCTGCAGCAGCTTGGTCAGCTGCGCGGCTCTTTCTCTAGGTTCCATTTCTTCCTCCTGTTTGCAGAAAGGTATCGGGCACTGCGCCCACGATGACTGTCTCGGCTACCACCACCTGGCTTTCCACCGTGAAACTCTCGGTCTGGCCGAGAACCAGCACAGCAACATCCACGTAGACCACCATGATCAGCTGGTGCAGGGTCTGGTTGATGCCAGCTTCCGAGAAATTGCTGGCAAAATCCGCCTCGGAATTGCGGATGGTCAGTACCCTGACCGGGATCTGGGGACCTTTTCCGCCCAGAATCTCCGGCAGGATCAGGCTGCCCATGGGGATGCCGATGTGGTCAGTATCCAGAGCCAGAATCTCGTCATTGATGATATTCAGAATATCGGTCTTGAGACGGTTGACCAGACCCATATTGGTTTTCAGGGCCGTGATCTTTCCGTCCAGATCCTTTTCAAAATAGACCATCCGGTCATAGGCGATGGTCCCCTGTTCGATCTGTTCATCGATGGCGTCGTTGATCAGATCGGAGGTGACATTCATCACCTGGGTCCGGGCCAGATCCCGGACGACGTCGTGATACTGCCCCCGCAGGAGCATGTAAACCGCCCCCAAAAGGGCCAGGATCAGACCGGTTTTTCGTATGATGCGACGGATCACGCATATCCCCCCTGTCAGGACAGGATATGCAGCCGCATTACAGTTTTTTCATGTGCACAGACGCCGTCTTTGCCATCAGCTTCTTGGTACCGATGTCATCGAAGGCGATCTCCAGCAGAGCGTCTCCGCCCATTTTCATGACAGACACCACCATGCCCTTGCCGAAGGCGGCATGCATGACCATATCGCCCTTGTTCAGGTCCAGGTAAGCAGCCGTCTTGCCGGTGAGCCCGGAAACCTCACTGCGCTTGATATGCTCCTTCCGGGCGATCTGCTGGGGGCTGGGCTTTCTGGGATAAGCGCTGTAGCCGCCGTATCCACCGTAACCGCCGTAGACAGGCTCAGGCCGCGGCTTCATACCGCCCTTATGTACCACATAATCCTCCGGGATCTCTCCCAGGAAGCGGGATTTCATGGCAGCTGCGGTACGGCCGTAGAGCATACGCTGTTTGGCGTAACTGATGGTCAGGGTCTGCTTGGCCCGGGTGATGGCCACGTAGCACAGCCGCCGCTCTTCCTCCATTTCCTCCCGGTCTCCGATGGCACGCATACCGGGGAACAGGCCATCCTCGAAGCCCACCAGGAACACGTGAGGAAATTCCAAACCCTTGGCCGAGTGCATGGTCATCATCACCACGCAGTCGTCGGAATCGTTGTAGGTCTCAAGATCGGTATACAGGGCGATTTCTTCCAGGAAGCCTGCCAGAGTGGGGGTATCCGCATTTTCCACATAGGAATTAATGCTGGATTTCAGTTCCCTGACGTTTTCCAGCCGGGTCTTGTTTTCCTCGGTGGGCTTGCTTTCCAGCATGGCGGCGTAGCCGGTACGCTCGAGAACCTCATCATAGAATTCAGGCAGCGTCATACCGGTCTCCAGCAGCTCCGCCAGGCCCTCGATGAGCGAGACGAACTGCATCAGCTTCATGGCAGGCTTTTCCAGAGGGCCGTAGGAATAGGGATCGGAAATGACACTGTACAGGGGCTTGCCCTCCGCCTGGGCCAGGCGGTCAGCGGTCTCGATGGTTTTCGCGCCCAGACCCCGGGCGGGATTGTTGATGATGCGCTTGAGGCGCAGGTCATCTGCCCGGTTGTTGATGACGCACAGGTAGCTCAGCATATCCTTGACCTCCGCCCGGTCGAAGAAGCGCATACCGCCGATGACCCGGTAGGGGATTCCGTTGCGCTTCAATGCGAATTCCAGAGCGTTGGACTGGGCGTTGGTACGGTAGAGGATGGCGTAGTCCTTAAAGCCCTTGTTGCCCTTGCAGCCGGAGAGGATCTTTCCGGCCACGAAATTGCCCTCTGCGCCTTCGTCGGCGGATTCGTAAATGGTGATGGGATCGCCGCTGCCGTTGGCCGTCCAGAGCTTCTTGCCCTTGCGGCCGATATTGTGGGCGATGACAGCGTTGGCAGCATTCAGGATGGACTGGGTGGAGCGGTAATTCTGCTCCAGACGGATCACCCGGGCACCCCGGTACTGCTGCTCGAAGGAGAGAATATTCTCAATCGTCGCGCCCCGGAAGCGGTAGATGGACTGGTCATCGTCACCGACCACGCAGATATTCTCATAACCGCCGGCCAGCAGGCTGGTCAGCAGGTACTGGACATGGTTGGTGTCCTGATACTCGTCCACCAGAACGTAACGGAACTTCCGCTGATAGTATTTCCGCACTTCCTCATGCTCCTGCAGCAGCCGGACAGTGACGCAGATGATGTCGTCAAAATCCAGGGCGTTGTTGTCGCGCAGCCGGGTCTGATACTTTTCATAAGCCCGGGCAATATGCAGCAGGCGGATATCGTTGGCAGCCTCCGCCCGGTCGAGAAGATCCTGGGGACTGGTCAGGTTATCCTTTTCCTTGCTGATGGCGCCCAGCACCACCTTGGCGGGGAAGGTCTTGTCGTCCAGGCCCATGTCCTTGATGACGTCTTTCATGACCCGTTCGGAGTCGGAAGCATCGTAGATGGTGAAGCTGCGGGAATATCCCATCCGCTCGATCTCCCGCCGCAGAATCCGGCAGCAGGCGGAGTGGAAGGTCATGGCCCAGATATCCTGGGCTTCGGGGCCAAGCAGAACGGAAAGCCGCTCCTTCAGCTCGTTGGCAGCCTTGTTGGTGAAGGTAATGGCGATGATGCTCCAGGGCGCTGCGGGACGGACGGCACACAGCCAGTCAGCCCGGTGGCGGTCCAGCTCAGAAAGCTCCATGTTGGCCGCGGACTCCAGGAATTCCACATCTTCTTCCGTCACGGTGTCCGGGATCTCATAGCTGTCCGCACCGGAGCCATATTTCATCAGATTGGCGATGCGGTTGATCAGCACCGTGGTCTTGCCGGAGCCTGCACCCGCCAGAAGCAGCAGGGGTCCCTCGGTGGTCAGCACCGCCTCCTGCTGCATGTTGTTGAGATTTTGAAACTGAGAAGCGATATACTGCCGCCGGGCGGTCAGAAATCGGGTATCATAGGATTCATTCATAGTGCGCACCTATCCATATTCGTGATGGTGCTATTTTACCCGATTTTCGCCGAAAGGTAAAGGGGGTAATTTCTATGATTGCATCAGCTGACGCAGCTGTGCAAGCGCTTTCTTCTCAATCCTCGAAACCTGAACCTGGCTGACATTCAGCACCTTCGCCACCCGCTGCTGGGTCAGGGCGTGAAAGTAACGGAGCTTGATGACCAAAGCATCCCGCTCAGGAAGCTTCTCAATCGCCTGGCTCAGGGCTATATGCTCCAGCATCCGCTCCTCCGAATCCGGATCCGTCAGCACATCCTCCAGGCTGAAGCCCTCCTCCCCGGTCTGGCGCTGGATGGATTCCGTGGCGGCAGTGGCGGTTTCCGCCATGGCGATCTCCTCCGGGGTGAATCCGGTCTGCCGGGCGATCTCCCCCACCGTGGGTTCCCGGCCCAGCACATTGGTCAGGGTGTTTCGTACCGTCTTGATGGCTGCGGCCTGCTCCTTGATGGTGCGCGAGACCTTCACCGCGCCGTCATCCCGCAGAAACCGGCGGATCTCTCCGGCGATCTTCGGCACCGCGTAGGTGGAAAACTGGGTGCCGAATGCCGGATCAAACCCCTCCACCGCCTTCAGAAACCCCAGACAACCCAGCTGATACAGGTCGTCCATTTCCGCGCCCCTGCCCTGAAACCGCCGGGCCACCGACCAGATAAGCCCCGTATTCTGCGTCACCAGCATCTCCCCTGCCGCTGCGTCCCCCGCCTGGGATAAGCGGATCAGTTCTTCCGTTCTGGTCATTTCCGCTGGCGGATCTTCCGGCGCATATGGACGGAGGTGCCTTTCCCCGGCTGGCTGGTCACCTCAAATGTGGTCATGAAGCTTTCCATGATGGTAAAGCCCATGCCGCTGCGGTCACTGCCGCCTGTGGTGAAGCTGGGACGGCGGGCCTGTTCCAGATCGGGGATCCCAACGCCCTTGTCCCGGATGACGATATCCAGGGTGTTGTCCTTGAGGATCCGGCAGCGCAGCATGATGGCCCCCAGCTTTTCCGGATACGCATGGACGATGCAGTTGGTCACTGCCTCACTGACAGCAGTACGAATATCCCCCAGTTCCTCCAGGGTCGGATCCAGCTGGGCGGCGAAGCAGGCCACCGCTGTGCGCGCAAATGCCTCGTTGCTGGATTTGCTTGGGAATTCCAATGTCATGTAATTTCCGAATTTCATACAAATGCCTCCCTGATATCAACTAGCTGGTCGATGCCCGATGCCCGGAAAACACGCATGGGCTGGCGGCCGATGGCAGTCAGAATGAGCTGTCCGCCGATGGCTTTCATATCCCGCAGGGCATTGATAACCACGGCGATGCCGGACGAATCCATGAAGCTTACCTCGGAAAAATCCAGAATACATACCTCCGGGGTATAGGCTTCTATCTTGGCGGAAATGGCGCCGATGTATCCCTTGGCGCAGTGATGGTCGATCTCTCCGGTGAGGGCCACTGTCAGACGGCCGTCATCCAGAAAGCTGGTAAATTGCATAGATAGTCCTCCTTTGTATTGGATGGTTACAGTATAAAAAGAGCCCGATTGCGTATGCAGTCGCAATCGGGCAGTTTCATAAAAAACGGTGCAGACTTGCGTCTGCACCGTTGCGGTTATTGAAGCGGTTCCTCCCAGCGGGTGATTTCCGGCCAGCCGGTGGTGTCGAAGGCATCCCGGATACATTTGCTGTAATATTCCAGCTTGCTGTACAGTATCGGCGCATCCTCGAATACCCATTCGCCCCCCGCCATGGCGTATTCCATGACCCGTGCCCGATCCTCCGTGGGTTTGATGGTGGAGTAGCCATCAACGAAGCTGTTGTAATCCTCCAGAGCATGCTCGTCGCTGTAGTCGTAGGAATAGTCCGTAAACCAACCGGGGTTGAAGGAATCCCAGCCTTCTTCACTGAATAGGGCACCCTCCCGCTGGCCTGCCTCCCATTCCAGATAAACGTCGATGATGTGGGAAAATTCATGATAGTAGGTCTGGGCAGAAGTGTCCTCGATATCCATGACCAACAGATAATGATCCCACAGGGGCTGGGCAAAGGCGGCGTAGCCGTCGCCGTAGCGGCCACTGCCATCGGCCCAGAGATTGGTGATCAGCTGGACCTCAATGCTGCGGATATTATCATGGCGCAGCTGCTGAATGAAGCCGTCGGGATAGGCTTCCAGGGCCTCCTCCAGCGTATCCAGCGCCATGGTGATCTGATCCCAGTCGGTGACGATCTCAGCGGAGAACTCGTCGAAGACCGTATCGCAGTCGTCGCCCACCTTGATAATCAGACCATGTTCCTGACCGATCTTCTGCGCCCGCTGCTGCAGCTGCACCTGGGCCTCTTCCGGAGTGGGAATCTCCATGAATTCCAGGTCTCCGCCGCCTGCAGATCTGCTGATGTCCCAGAACAGGAGCCGGGCATTTTCATCATAGCTGAATACCTGCAGGAAGTAGCCCCCCAGGGACTCATTCCAGATCATCTCCGACTTGGGGTAGCCATTGCCGGACTCAAAGATGCAGGCAGAGGATACCAGCTTGCCCTCCAGGTCATACAGCCGCAGACAGGTGTTGTCGGTGGCTGTTTCCAGCAGATAGCCCTCCGGCAGCATGGTCACGTGATCCTCCTGACGAGGCAGCCGCTGAAAGGGCGCGCCGTCCGCGCTGAAGTAAAAGATGTATCCATCCAGATACTTGCTGCACAGCCAGTTGCCGTCCTGGTAGGAAATGGAGCTGTATTCCTCATCCAGATCGGGATAAAGGATCTCACCGGTGTACAGGTCCAGAACGCCGTGCGTTTTCGCACCGGTATCGGGGCTGTAGTATTCCATCGTCATGTAGCCGTCATAGCAGGTCATCCAGGCATATGCTGGATCCCCCTCGATCACCGGACCGGACTGCCCGGTGGAAAGATCCCGGACAGTGAAATGCTCCTCCATATCAAACTGGTAGAGCTTTTCTCCGTCACCCATGTACCAGCTGCCCTCGTTGGGTTCGGTATTCCACTGCCTGATGGTTTTCAGTTCCTTGTCCAGCTGCAGAATCTGACCGGAAGTGCGGTCGCACAGATAGAGGTCATCCCCCAGCACCTGGGGCGTCACGTACTCGCTCAGCGCGATATCCCGTTGGGCGATGATATGTCCGTCGTCCAGTTCCACCAGACACAGCTCCGTGGTGGTGATGTCGGTGCGGTGGGTATCCACACTCCAAAGCAGCAGATCCCCGTCAAAGCCCATGCCGCCGGAATAATGGAGACCATCAGGAATGGTCAGCGGGATCTCCAGCAGCACCCCCTCGGCATCCCAGGGAATTCCCACCTCCTCCGTCCAGGGAATGGGCGGCTGGGTGGGCTGAGTGGGCGGAACCGTAGGTTCCACATCGGCACCGCAGCCGCAAAGAAGCAGCAGCGCCAGGATAACGATCAATATTCTTCTCATACTTTACACCCCCTTAATATCATTATAGCACGGTGTCATGCATGTACAAGAACAAAATGTTTAAGATTTGATGACAAAAGTGCCGCAGATCCGAAGATCTGCGGCACGAATCGTTTTCAATTACATCTTCTGCATGGCAGCCAGGCTCTCGCTCAGCTGGGCGATGAGATCGGCAGTCTTGGCTGCCTTCTCACGCTCGGCGGCGACGACGGCCTCGGGGGCGCGGGAGATGAACTTTTCGTTCTTCAGCTTGCCTTCCAGGCTTGCCAGGAACTTCTTTGCCTTCTCCAGCTCCTTGGTGATGCGCTCCACTTCCTTGGCAACATCCACCAGCTGGCCCATGGGGATATACAGCTTGGCGTCGGCGGTGGTGATGGTCACCATGCCGTCCAGGTTCTCAGGCTCGGTCTCCAGCATGGTCACGGAGTCGGCGTAGGCCAGACGCTGGATGAAGCCCTCGCCCTCGGCGAAGATCTGGGACTTGGAGGTCAGGACGTACAGAGCGGCCTTCTTGCTGGGGGGCACGTTCATGTCGGCGCGGCGGGCGCGGATGGCGCGGATGGCTTCCATGACGGACTCCATGGCGTCAGCCTCTGCCTTGAAGTTCAGCTCTTCACGGTACTGGGGCCACTGAGCCACCATCAGACTCTCGCCCTGGTGGGGCAGGCTCTGCCAGATCTCCTCGGTGATGAAGGGCATGAAGGGATGCAGCAGGCGCAGGGTCTGGTCCAGGACGTAGGTCAGCACGGACAGGGCGGTCTGCTTGCGCTTCTCGTCCTCGGCGTACAGCCGGGCCTTGGTCAGCTCGATATACCAGTCGCAGTAGGCGTCCCAGCTGAAGTCGTAGATCTTGTGGACAGCCATGCCCATCTCGTACTTCTCCAGGTTCTCGGTGACCTCGGCGATCAGGGTGTTCAGCTTGGACAGGATCCACTTGTCGGCGATCTCCAGATCGGCTGCATCGGGCAGCTGGATCTTGGCATCCTCAGCCAGGCTCATCAGCACATAGCGGGAAGCGTTCCACAGCTTGTTGGCGTAGTTACGGGCGGCCTTGACCTTCTCCTCGGAGTAGCGCATGTCGTTGCCGGGAGTGGAGCCGTCCACCAGCATGAAGCGCAGGGCATCGGCGCCGTACTCTTCGATGACCACCAGGGGATCGATGCCGTTGCCCAGAGACTTGGACATCTTTCTGCCCAGGCTGTCGCGGACGATACCGTGGATGCAGACGGTGTCGAAGGGGGCCTTGCCGGTGTAGGCCAGGCCGGAGAAGATCATACGGCTGACCCAGAAGCCGATGATGTCATAGCCGGTGACCAGGGTATTGGTGGGATAGAAATACTTCAGGTCCTCTGCGTCCTCATCGGGCCAGCCCAGGGTGCTGAAGGGCCACAGGGCGGAGGAGAACCAGGTGTCCAGGGT
>JAFTVM010000013.1 GCA_017465745.1 Oscillospiraceae bacterium | reverse complement strand
GCGTTTCTGAGGAAGTCGCCCGCGAGGCTCTGCGTCTGGCTCAGCACAAGCTGCCCATCAAGACCAGAATCATCACCAAGGAAGTCGAAACCGAGATTGGTGGTGAATAATGATGAAGGCAAAGGAACTGAAGAATCTGTCTGTTGAAGAGCTGACCGCCAAGCTGGACGGCCTGAAGAAGGACCTGTTCATGCTGCGCATGCAGCACGCCACCAACCAGCTGGATAACCCCATGCAGCTGGCTGCTGTCAAGAAGGACATCGCCCGCGTCAAGACCATTATTCGCGAGAAGACCAACATCTGAGGAGGATACGTAAATGACTGAAAATAGAGCATTCCGTAAAACCAGAATCGGTCAGGTCGTCTCCGACAAGATGGACAAGACCATTGTGGTTGCAATCGAGGATAGCGTGCAGCATCCTCTGTACAAGAAGACCATGAAGCGGACTTACAAGCTGAAGGCCCACGACGAGAACAACGAGTGCGGCATCGGCGATACCGTTGAGGTCATGGAGACCCGTCCCCTGTCCAAGGACAAGCGCTGGAGACTGGTCCGCATCATTGAAAAGGCTAAGTAAGGAGGTCGGTAAGCTATGGTTCAGATGGAAAGCTACCTGAAGGTTGCCGACAACACCGGCGCCAAGGAAATTCACTGCATCCGTGTCCTGGGCGGCTCCAAGCGTAAGTACGGCAACATCGGTGATGTCATCGTTGCTTCCGTCCGCAAGGCTGCTCCCGGCGGCACTGTCAAGAAGGGTGAGGTCGTCAAGGCCGTCATCGTCCGTTCCAAGCGCGGCCTGCGCCGTGAGGACGGCACCTATGTCCGCTTCGATGAGAACGCTGCCGTTATCATCAAGGAAGACAAGAACCCCAAGGGTACTCGTATCTTTGGACCTGTTGCTCGTGAGCTGCGTGAGAAGGACTTCATGAAGATCCTGTCCCTGGCTCCCGAGGTCATCTAATGGAGGACCAAAGGAATGAACATTAAGAAGAATGATACCGTTATCGTCCTGTCCGGCAAGGACAAGGGCGTCAAGGGCAAGGTCCTGGTGGCCATGCCTTCCGAGAACAAGGTCATCGTGGAGAAGGTCAACGTCGCCACCTGCCACACCAAGCCCCGCCGTCAGGGCGAGACCGGTGGCATCGTGAAGAAGGAGACCCCCATCCGCTCCTGCAAGGTCGCTCTGTACTGCGAGAAGTGCGGTAAGGGCGTCCGCGTCGGCTACAACATGGTCGACGGCAAGAAGACCCGCGTCTGCCGCAAGTGCGGCGCTGAAATCTGAGAGAAGGAGGAGTAATATCATGGCTGCAAGAATGAAAGAAATGTATGTGAATGAGATCGCTCCCGCCCTCTTCAAGAAGTTCGGCTACAAGAGCGTCATGCAGATCCCCAAGCTGGACAAGGTCATCGTCAATGTCCGCTGCGGTGAGAGCAAGAACAACGCCAAGGAGATCGAGGCTATTGCCAAGGACCTGGGCATCATCACCGGCCAGAAGGCCGTGACCTGCAAGGCCCGCAAGTCCGTCGCTAACTTCAAGCTCCGTGAAGGCGAAATCGTTGGTGTGAAGGTCACCCTGCGCGGTGACAAGATGTACGAGTTCCTGGACCGCCTGTTCAGCGTGGCCCTGCCTCGTGTCCGCGACTTCCGCGGCATCAACCCCAACTCCTTCGACGGCCGCGGCAACTACGCCTTCGGTCTGAAGGAGCAGCTGATCTTCCCCGAAATCGAGTACGACAAGGTGGACAAGATCCGTGGTATGGATATCTGCATCTGCACCACCGCCACCAACGATGAGGAAGCCAAGGAACTGCTGAAGGCCCTGGGCGCTCCCTTCCACGCTTGATTAGGAGGATAGAAAATGGCTAAGAAGTCTATGATCCTGAAGCAGCAGGCTGAGGCTAAGTTCTCCAGCCGCCGCTACAACCGCTGCAAGATCTGCGGCCGCCCCCACGCTTATCTGCGTGACTACGGCGTCTGCCGTATCTGCTTCCGCGAGCTGGCCTACAAGGGCCAGATCCCCGGCGTCCGTAAGGCCAGCTGGTAATTACCCAACAAGGGTTCACGATTAAAATGTAACACAGATTCGGAGAGTCCCGGGAAGATGGCTTCACCAGAGTGTGAAGCGCATTCCCCGGATACCTCCGGGTCTTCACGGGTAAAACCGTAACTTCTAAAAGGAGGATAATTAACATGCAGATCACCGATCCCGTAGCAGATATGCTGACCCGAATCCGGAACGCTAACTCTGCAAAGCACGAAACCGTCGATGTCCCCGCTTCCAACCTGAAGAAGGCCATCGCTCAGATCCTGCTGGAGGAGGGCTACATCAAGTCCTACTCTCTGGTTGACAACGGCAACCAGGGCATGATCCACATCACTCTGAAGTACCTGGCAAAGAAGCAGCAGGTCATCTCCGGCCTGCGCCGCGTTTCCAAGCCCGGTCTGCGCGTTTACGCCGGCGCTGACGAGCTGCCCCACGTCCTGAAGGGCCTGGGCATCGCTATCGTTTCCACTTCCAAGGGCGTTATGACCGACAAGAAGGCTCGCGAGCTGCACATCGGCGGCGAAGTCCTGGCTTTCGTCTGGTAAGGAGGGTACGATATGTCTAGAATTGGTAAGAAGCCTGTTGTGATTCCTGCAGGCGTCACTGTGACCGTTGCTGAGGGCAACGTCGTCACCGTCAAGGGCCCCAAGGGCGAACTGACTAACACCTTCAACTCCGACATGATCATCTCTGTCGAGGGCAATGTTCTGACCGTTTCCCGTCCCAGCGACGAGGCAAACCACAGAGCACTGCACGGCCTGACCCGTACCCTGATCGCCAACATGGTCGAGGGTGTCGAGAAGGGCTTCTCCAAGGAGCTGGAAGTCAACGGTGTTGGCTACCGCTGCGAGAAGAAGGGCAACCAGCTGGTCATGCGTCTGGGCTACTCCCATGAGGTCTTCATGGAAGAGATCCCCGGCATCAACATCGCTGTCAACGGCAACAAGATCACCATTTCCGGTATCGACAAGCAGGTCGTTGGCCAGTTTGCCGCCGAAGTCCGCGGCAAGCGTCCCCCCGAGCCTTACAAGGGCAAGGGCATCAAGTACACCACTGAGGTCATCCGCCGTAAGGTTGGTAAGACCGGTGGCAAGAAGTAATGGAGGTGTGCCGAAATGGTTAGCAAGATTGATAAGAAGGCTATGCGCCTGAAGCGGCATGTCCGCGTTCGTGGCAAGATCTCCGGCACCCCCGCTCGTCCCCGTCTGAACGTGTTCCGCAGCAATGCAAACATCTACGCCCAGATCATCGACGACGTCAATGGCGTGACTCTGGTTTCCGCCAATACGCTGGAGAAGGAATTTGAGGGCGCCACCGGCAACTGCGAAGCTGCCAAGAAGGTTGGCGTGGTCCTGGCAGAGCGTGCCAAGGCCAAGGGCATCGAAGAGGTCGTCTTCGACCGCGGCGGTTGTGTCTACCACGGCCGTATCGCTGCTCTGGCTGAGGGTGCTCGCGAGGGCGGCCTGAAGTTCTAAGTGTAGAGGAGGAAAATCTAATGGCTTACAATAAGACTAACAATGATGCTCCCGAGCTCATTGAGAAGGTCGTTTACCTGAACCGTGTCTCCAAGACCGTTAAGGGCGGCCGCGTCATGAAGTTCTCTGCTCTGGTTGTCGTCGGCGACGGCAAGGGCACTGTGGGCTACGGCCTGGGTAAGGCAGCCGAAGTTTCCGAGGCTATTCTGAAGGGCATCGCTGATGCCAAGAAGAACATGGTCAAGGTTCAGCTGGCTGGCGACACCATTCCTCATGACATCATCGGCGTGTTCGGCGCCGGTACTGTCCTGCTGAAGCCCGCTCCCGCCGGTACCGGTGTTATCGCCGGCGGCGCTGTGCGTGCTGTCATGGAGGCTGTTGGTATCAAGAACATCTGCGCAAAGTGCCTGCGCTCCAACAATCCCCAGAACGTTGTCAAGGCCACCATGCAGGGCCTGACCACCCTGCGGTCCCCCGAGCAGGTTGCTGCTATCCGTGGTAAGACCGTGGAAGAAATCGTTGGTTAAGGAGGGCAATTAACATGGCAAACCTGAAAATTGAGCTTGTTAAGAGCCTGAACGGTCGACTGGTTAAGCACATCGCTACTGCTGAGTCCCTGGGCCTGCGTAAGATCGGCCAGGTCACCATCCAGCCCGACAACACCCAGACCCGCGGCAAGATCGCCAAGATCGGCTATCTGCTGAAGGTCACTGAAGTTGAGTAAGGAGGAGAAAGAATATGAAGCTTCATGAACTCTCTCCCGTCGCTGGCTCCACTTTCGAGGGCAAGCGCAAGGGCCGTGGCCACGGTAGCGGCAACGGCAAGACCGGCGGCCGCGGCCACAAGGGTCAGAAGGCCCGTTCCGGCGGCAAGGTCCGCGCCGGTTTCGAAGGCGGCCAGATGCCTCTGGCTCGTCGTATCCCCAAGCGTGGCTTCAACAACATCTACGCAAAGCCCCTGACCGCCATCAACCTGGCTGTCCTGAACCGCTTTGAAGACGGTGCTGTCGTTGACGCTGCTGCTCTGATTGAGGCTGGCATCATCGCCAGCTGCCCCTATGGTCTGAAGGTTCTGTCCAACGGCACCCTGACCAAGAACATCACTGTTAAGGCTGCGGCTTTCTCTGAGTCTGCTAAGGAAAAGATCGAGCAGGCAGGCGGAAAGGCCGAGGTGGTGTAAGTGTTCAGCACACTTAAGAACGCCTGGTCCATCCCCGAACTTCGCAAGAAGCTCCTGTTCACCCTGCTGATCCTGATGCTGTATCGTGTGGGCAACGTCATTCCCGTTCCCTTCATCGATGTCGGCACCCTGGCAGCTTACTTTGAGAGCACCCTGTCCACCACCATTCTGGGCCTGTACGATGCAATGAGCGGTTCTGCCTTCTCCCAGGCAACCGTCTTTGCACTGGGCATCCAGCCCTACATCAACGCTTCCATTATCATCCAGCTGCTCACCATTGCCATCCCCGCCCTGGAGCGTATGGCAAAGGAAGAGGGCGAGGAAGGTAAGAAGAAGATCGGCCGCATCACCCGCTACACCACTGTTGGTCTGGGTCTGCTGCTGGGCTGGGCCTACTACATGATGCTCAACAACTATGCATCCCAGGGTCTTCCCATCATCACCGAGGACGGCATCCTGCCCGCTCTGGTCATCATCCTGGCCTTCGCCGCTGGCTCTGCAGTGGTCATGTGGCTCGGTGAGCAGATCACCGAATACGGTATCGGCAACGGCATCTCCATGATCCTGTTTGCCAATATCATTTCTGCAATTCCTCACGGCGTCAGCTCTCTGATCGCCATGGGCTGGTGGCAGGCAATTCTGGTTGTCATCGCCATCATCGCTCTGGTTGTCTTCATTGTCTTCATCAATGATGCTGAGCGCCGGATCCCCATTCAGTATGCAAAGCGCGTGGTGGGCCGTAAGATCTACGGCGGCCAGAGCACCAACCTGCCCATCAAGGTGAGCATGTCCGGTGTTATGCCCGTCATCTTCGCAAGCTCTATCTGCTCCATCCCCGCTACCATCTGCACCCTGGGCGGTTGGACCGACACCACCATTTATAAGGTGCTGTTTGCCAACACCAGCTGGGTGTATGTGATCATGTACGGTCTGATGATTTTCTTCTTCAGCTGGTTCTACTCCACCATTCAGTATGATCCCGTGGAGATCGCCAACAACCTGAAGAAGAACGGCGGCTTCATCCCCGGCTTCCGTCCCGGCAAGCCCACCGCTGACTTCATCAAGCGCGTGATCAACAAGATCGTCATCTTCGGCGCCATCTACCTGGCTATCGTGGCTCTGCTGCCTCTGGTCGCCGGTAACCTGGTTGCCGACCTGCAGAACCTGGCAATCGGTGGCACCTCTGTCATCATCGTCGTGGGTGTTGCTCTGGAGACCGTCAAGGCTCTGGAGGCTCAGATGCTGATGCGCCACTACAAGGGTTTCCTGGACTAAGATCTTAAGGAGGGCAACAGTATGAATCTCATTCTGCTCGGCGCTCCCGGTGCCGGTAAGGGCACCCAGGCCGAACTGCTGATCGAAAAACTCGGCATCCCTGGCATCTCCACCGGCAACATGCTCCGCGAGGCCATCAAGAATGGCACCGAGCTGGGCATGAAAGTTAAATCCTACATGGACGGCGGCCTGCTGGTTCCCGATGAGCTCATCATGGGCATCGTCGCGGAGCGGGTGGCAAAGCCTGACTGCGCAAACGGCTTCATTCTGGACGGCGTGCCCCGCACGCTGGCCCAGGCCGAGGCTCTGGACGCAGCCGGTGTCCGCATCGACCATGTTATCTCCATTGAGATTGACGACAGCGTCATCGAGGGCCGCATGACCGGCCGTCGTGTCTGCTCCGCCTGCGGCGGCAGCTTCCACGTTGTTGCCAATCCTCCCAAGACGGAAGGTGTCTGCGATCTGTGCGGCGGCGAGCTGGTCATCCGTAAGGACGACGCTCCCGAAACCGTGCGCAAGCGTCTGGAAGTCTACCATGCTCAGACCGAGGTCCTGATGGACTACTACGGCAAGCAGGGCAAGATCCGCCACATCGAAGGCAACCAGTCCATCGAGGGCGCCAACGAGGATATCCTCAAGGCAATCGGGGCGAAGTAATGATCGTAATCAAAAATGAACAAGAACTTGTGTGTATGCGCCAGGCCTGTAGAATTACCGCGGCAGCCCGTGCTCTGGCAGGGGAAATGGTAAGACCCGGCGTGTCCACCAAGGCAATTGACAAGGCCGTCCACGATTTCATCGTGGCCCAGGGCGCGAAACCGTCGTTCCTGAATTATCACGGCTACCCTGCAAGTGTCTGCATCAGCGTCAATAACACGGTGATCCACGGAATTCCGGGCGGTTACGTCCTGAAAGACGGCGATATCGTGTCCATCGACGTGGGTGCGCTCTACAAGGGATTTCATGGAGATTGCGCAGCAACCTTCCCCTGCGGCACCATCAGTGCCGAAGCACAAAAGCTGATCGACGTGACGAAGCAGAGCTTTTTCGAAGGCATTGCTTTTGCACGTCCCGGACACCGCGTGTCCGATATCTCCCACGCCATTCAGACGTATGTGGAGTCTAACGGTTTTTCAGTTGTTCGTTCCTTCGTAGGTCACGGCGTGGGACGGCAGCTGCATGAGGAGCCGGAGGTACCGAATTTCGGTAAAGCCGGACATGGACCCAGATTGCTGCGGGGTATGACCCTGGCCATCGAACCCATGGTGAACGCCGGCGTCTATGACGTCCGCGTCCTCAAGGATGGATGGACGACCGTCACCGCTGACGGCAAGCTCTCGGCCCATTATGAAAATACTGTACTCATCACCGACGGCGAGCCGGAAATACTCACCGTCACTGAAGGACTTTAAGAATGGATCCAGCCTTGCGGCTGATCCGCAATAGGGACCGGATTCACTTCTGAGGTCCTTCGCTCTGAGACCAGCGACCGCCGGTTATGCCGGCGGCAGGGTGCTCAACAGCGAATTACGAAGAATCACACTGCAAGCGACAACCTGAGGAGGTTACAAACTTGGCAAAGGACGACGTAATCGAGATTGAGGGCATCGTAGTCGATGCACTGCCGAATGCTATGTTCACTGTTGACATTGGCAACGGTCACACCATTCTGGCACACATTTCCGGCAAGCTCCGAATGAATTTCATTAAGATCTTGCCCGGTGACAAAGTAACCGTTCAAATGTCTCCTTATGATCTGACCCAGGGTCGGATCACCTGGAGAAGCAAGTAAGACACAGAGTTATCACTCATTGGAGGTTAAACAGTATGAAGGTAAGACCGTCCGTTAAACCCATGTGCGAAAAGTGTAAGATCATCAAGCGCAAGGGTCGCGTTATGGTAATTTGCGAAAACCCCAAGCACAAGCAGAGACAAGGTTAATAGGAGGTGCTGAAGTAATATGGCACGTATTTCTGGTATCGATCTTCCCCGCGAGAAGCGTATTGAAGTTGCGCTGACTTATATCTACGGCATCGGCCCTGCTCGTGCTGCCAAGGTCCTGGAGGTCACTAACATTGACCCCGACATCCGCGTTAAGGATCTGACTGAAGAGCAGGAGGCTCAGCTGCGTGAAGCAATTGAGCATCACTACCTGATCGAAGGTGACCTGCGCCGTGAGACCGCTATGAACATCAAGCGTCTGAGCGAAATCGGCTGCTACCGTGGCCTGCGCCACCGTCGTGGTCTGCCCGTTCACGGCCAGCGCACCAAGACCAATGCTCGTACCCGCAAGGGTCCCAAGAAGACCATTGCTAACAAGAAGAAGTAAGGAGGGATATGTAAATGGCAAAGGCTACTAAGAAGGTTATTAAGCGCCGTCGCGAGCGCAAGAACGTTGAAAAGGGCGCCGCTCATATCCGCTCCTCTTTCAACAACACCATGGTGACCATCACCGACCTGAACGGCAACGCCCTGTCCTGGGCTTCCTCCGGCGGTCTGGGCTTCCGTGGCTCCCGTAAGTCCACTCCCTTCGCAGCACAGACTGCTGCTGAGACTGCCGCCAAGGCAGCCATCGAAGGCTGTGGCCTGAAGACCGTTGAGGTCTACGTCAAGGGTCCCGGCCAGGGACGTGAGGCTGCGATCCGCGCCCTGCAGTCCGCTGGTCTGGAAGTCGTTTCCATCAAGGACGTCACTCCCATTCCTCACAATGGCTGCCGTCCCCCCAAGCGCCGTCGCGTCTGATTTTGCATTAGGAGGAATATTGAATTATGGCTAAGAATATGCAGCCCGTTCTGAAGCGTTGCAGAACTCTGGGCGTTTCTCCTGCCGCAATGGGTTACAACAAGACTTCCAACAAGAACCCCGGTGGCCAGAGAAGAGCTAAGAAGTCTGAGTACGCTACTCAGCTGACCGAGAAGCAGAAGGTCAAGTTTGTTTATGGTATCCAGGAGAAGCAGTTCCGTAACTACTACGAGAAGGCTTCCCGCATGGCCGGCAACACCGGCGAGGAGCTGCTGACCCTCGTCGAGCGCCGTCTGGACAACGTTGTTTATCGTCTGGGCTTCGCTAACTCCCGCCGCCAGGCTCGCCAGCTGGTGAACCATGGTCATTTCACTGTCAACGGCAACCGCGTGAACATCCCCAGCTACCTGATCAAGGTGGGTGACGTCATCGCCGTTTCCGAGAAGTCCGCTTCCAACGCCTTCTTCAAGGGCCTGAAGGAAGCTGACGCTTTCGTTGCTGCTCCCCAGTGGCTGGACCGCGATAAGAATACCCTGCAGGGTAAGGTTATTGCAATGCCCACCAAGGCGGATATCGACTTCGACATCGCTGTGCATCTGATCGTCGAGTTGTACTCCAAGTAATCAATCCCCTGATATTGTTCGCATGTTTGTCTGGTGGGGCGAATTTCGCCCCACACTGTTAAGGAGGGTTTTGATTCATGGTAGAAATTGAAAAGCCTCGCATCACCTGTCTGGACAATCCCGAGGACGCCTCCTACGGCAAGTACGTGGTGGAGCCTCTGGAGCGCGGCTACGGCATGACTCTGGGCAATTCCCTGCGCCGGATCCTGCTGAGCAGCCTGCCCGGCTACGCAGCCACTTCCGTGAAGATCCAGGGCGTTCAGCACGAGTTCTCCACCATCCCCGGCGTTACCGAGGATGTCACCGAGATCGTCCTGAATGTCAAGCGGATCATCACCAAGCTGCACTGCCAGGGTGTCAAGACTGTGCATATCGACGCTGTTGGCCCCTGTGAGGTCACTGCCGGCGATATCAAGGCTGACGCTGAGGTCGAGATCCTGAACCCTGAACTGCACATCTGCACTCTGGGTCCTGATGCCACTTTCAACATGGAGCTCACGCTGTCCCAGGGCCGGGGCTATGTTTCCTCTGATCGGAACAAGAATCCCCAGCTGCCCATCGGCGTGATCGCCATTGACTCCATCTATTCTCCCGTTAAGAAGGTGAATTATACGGTGGAGCCCTGCCGAGTCGGCGACAAGACCGACTTCGACAAGCTGACCCTTGAGGTCTGGACCGATTCCACCATCACTGCCAAGGACGCAGTTTCCCTCGGCGCCAAGATCCTGAGCGATCATCTGACTGTGTTCACCAACCTGTCTGATTCCGTCGCTACCTCCTCCACCGTGGTGGAGAAGACTGCCGATCGGCCCGACGCCAAGCTGGCCATGACCATTGATGAGTTGGATCTGTCTGTCCGCAGCTTCAACTGCCTGAAGCGCGCCAACATCAACACCGTTGCCGACCTGATCAACAAGACCGGCGAGGACATGATGAAGGTCCGTAACATGGGCAAGAAGTCTCTGGACGAAGTTCAGAAGAAGCTGGAAATGATGGGCCTGTCCCTGGCCAGCGAAGATTCTGGCAGCAACAACTAAGCTAACCTTTTCAAAAGGAGGAAACGTTCATGTTCGGCACTCGTAAGCTGGGTAAGACCAGCACTCAGAGAAAGGCCCTGCTGCGTCAGCAGGTCACCGACCTGCTGGAGAACGGCAAGATGGAAACCACTTTCTATCGCGCCAAGGAAGTCCAGCCCGTGGTTGAGAAGATGATCACCCTGGGCAAGAAGGGCGGCCTGTTCAACTACCGCAGAGCTCTGTCTTTCATCACCAAGGAAGATGTCGCTCATAAGCTGTTCAACGAGATCGCTCCCAAGTACGCTGACCGCAACGGCGGCTACACCAGAGTGACCCGTACCGGCGCTCGCCGCGGCGATGCTGCTGAGATGGCTGTGATCGAGCTGGTGTAATCCGGTTCTATAAGGCATTTTGAAGGGCGTACCCCGGAAGGGGCGCGCCCTTTTTGTATTCCATGGGGCGGAGGGCGGCGTCCCCGACGGGATCCATGTAAAAAAAGCTCGAGGAAAATAAAAATAATCCTTGACAAATCGGGGAATCTGTAGTAATATAAGCAAGTCGCCGGGCAACCGGTGCAATGGAACATGCTGCTATAGCTCAGCCGGTAGAGCGCATCCTTGGTAAGGATGAGGTCGCCAGTTCAAATCTGGCTAGCAGCTCCATATTTTGCTGCTATAGCTCAGCCGGTAGAGCGCATCCTTGGTAAGGATGAGGTCGCCAGTTCAAATCTGGCTAGCAGCTCCAAGAAAACACCGAAGTCATTTTCGACTTCGGTGTTTTCTTATAGTTACACCATGGTTGAACTGGCGACCTCATCCCATGCCCGAAGGGCAGATTCAAAAAAGAGGTCGTAAGGCTTCCGCGGGATCGGAGATCCCGTGGAAACCGGGTAGCCAGTTCAAATCTGGCTAGCAGCTCCAAGAAAACACCGAAGTCATTTTCGACTTCGGTGTTTTCTTATAGTTACACCTTGGTTGAACTGGCAGCCTGCGACTCGCTAAGAGCCGGGCGAAGCCCGGTTGCTCGCATGCACACGGGGAGTTCCAAAAGGAAGCGCGCTCTCTGGGTGGCTTCGCTGCGGGGAGCGAAAGGTTAGATTCGGGTAACTGCGATGTTGATTTTGTCATCACACCACAGGCAGAACGGCGGTGGATGTGTGTACTGCGCAGACATGGATACAAAAACTGGAAAAGTGGGTAGAGGTATAAAAAATACATCCAGATTTGCCCATTTTGCAGGTAAAATATATGGAAAATACATATTGACATCTGGGGTGGATGTGGTACAATATGTATGAATTTTGATTAAGCGCAATGTAAGATCTGCCGGAATGGAAGTGACGATCGTGAGTGAGCAGACGGCGGACATTCGCTGGTGTGCCAATGAGAATTTTCTGCTGCGAACCATCGCCGGAGAAAGCGTCCTCATTCCCATCGGTGAAGTTCCGGATCCCAGATTTGACAATTGCATGATCTCCGTGAACGAGACAACGGTGTTCCTGTGGGAGTTCTTCTCGGAAGCCCCCCATACGGAGCGGGAGGCGGTGGAAGCCGCGGAGGAGGCTTTCGAAGCCCCCGCAGGCGTCATTGCCCAGCACATTCATGAATTTGTAAATGTTTATGCCGAATTAGGCTTACTTCATAAGGAGGAGTAAAAATGGAGAAGAGAGTTTGGACCAAGCCCCTGGCCCAGGTGGAACAGTTCCTGGCCAATGAGTACGTTGCTGCCTGCGGCGACAGCGGTATTACCTACAAGTTCAAGTGCACTGCCGGCGACGGTGAGCCTGGTCGTGTCACTGGTGAAGATGGTAATGTTACCCACTATGCTGCCTGCAATATCGAGCACACTGCTGAGAGTACTGATGACTTCATCAACGGTACTTACGAAGAGTGTACCTATTACAATAGCTGGTTTGGGGGTTGCAGCGGTGAGCATAAGTCCCCTGTCAAGGTCGTCATTTGGCGTGGTGAGGATGGAGACAATACTCACTGCACCACTCTGCTGAACAAGAGCGAGTGGGAGACTGCAAAGTCCTAATCGCAACTACATAGCGACATCAAGGGTCGGGGTTTCCCCGGCCCTTTTTTCAATCAGACTGGAGGGATAATATGGACACGCTGGAAGGCGCATCCACTGCGGAGCGGGCGCTGATGGCGAAGGCGGAACAACGCCTGATTCCCCTGACCGGCAGCATG
>JAFTVM010000062.1 GCA_017465745.1 Oscillospiraceae bacterium | reverse complement strand
GGGAAGTTTTCGGGACTGAACCAGGCGCACCGCCAGCCGTAGCGTAGCGAGAGGTGCACGGCCACCTCGTCCAGGAACTCACTCTTGCCGTCGCCGGGGATACCCGTCACTATCATCAACCGCCCCACCTCTACGCTGAGCAGGTCGTCCAGTTCGCCCATGTCCAGGGTAGCCCCCTTCTGCAGCCCTTGTTCGAAAAGCGCTCCCAGTTCTTCGCGCACATCGCCGGCCGTGTAGACACCCTCCAACGGCACCTCCTGCGCCTCGGCAATGGCTTGGCATACAGCTTCCGCCCCACCCTGCTGCAGCAGTTCGTTGGCATCCTTGCAGTCCTCGCCATAGGTCACGATGCGGCATTTCTCCTCACCGAAGCGCCGTACCAGCTCCGTCTTCAAGTCCCGTCCCTTCTCGTCCGTATCGGCAGCGATGTAGATGCGTTTCTTGTTCTCGATGTGCGTTTCGATGAAGTCGTCCAGCCAGGTGAGGTTCTTCTGTGCCCCGTTGGGTACGCTCACCACGTTGTCGTATCCCGCCACGACGAACGACAGCGCATCCATCTCTCCCTCGGTGATGATGCACTCGGAGGTATCGCGGATGTGGTCGATGCGCCACGGCACCAGCCTTGCATCCTTCTCCAGCATGAAGTTCTTCGCCCCGTCGCGGTACTTGCGGTTCACCAGTTCCCCCTCTACGGTGTAGGGAAAGACGATGCACTTCTCTATTTTCTCCGTCTGCGGCATGGTGCGGCAAACTTTAACGATGCCTTCCGCCTCGGCTACTTCGACAGGGATGGCGCGTGAGGCAAACCATTGCTTCATCTTTTCGTCCAGAGGCTCCTCGTTGGTCAGGCGACCGGGTTTCTTGTAGGTCTTGGTTTCCTTTTTCATCGGTTGTTTCTTGGTTGGTTGATGGCCTATCCTTTCGGTCTTTCCGAAGAAGAAGGTTTCATCGCAATGGTAACATCGTGCAAAGCACTTTTCCCAATCTACATACAGCGACTTGTCCGCCTTGTTTGTGCGTTCGCTGTGGCATTTCGGACAGAACTGTTTCTTCTTCTTTCCGTTGCTGTTTATGCCAAACTCTTTCAGTTTTTCGTAATCTATTTCCATTTGAATCTAATAAATCCATTTCTCCCCATTCCAAACCGCCTGCGCATTGGGCCTTGGCGGAGCCTCCGGCGGTATCGGTACCCCGCAATAGCTTCGTTGCCCCGTGGCAGGGTCATTGTCCTCGTACCGGTACTTCCCCTTGTCGACGGGTTTCTGAAGCTCCGCCATCAGCTGACGGAAAGGCGCACTGCCGGGCGTGTTGAAGAAGCAGAAATACCGCTTGGCATCGCCGGGCGACTGGATATCCTTCTCGTTACCCACCGCCTGCACATGCAGCTTGAAGAGCCGGAGCACCTCTGGGAATCGGTTTACGAACACCAACCCTAAGCCACTGCGCATCGCCATCACCTCTATCCATTGTTTCTCCTGCAGGAGTTCGTCGATGTAGCGTTCCCAAGCAAGGGTTGTTGGGACGGAAACAGAAACAGGAACAGAAGCAGCACCACCATCATCACCGCCCTTTTCTTCTTTATTTGATGTTGTTGTTCCTTTTCCTTCTCCTTTTCC
>JAFTVM010000012.1 GCA_017465745.1 Oscillospiraceae bacterium | reverse complement strand
TCTCCTTTCGGATGATTAGAACAGGCCCATGCCGCTGTTGATCAGCAGGAACAGAGGTGCGAAGACCAGAGCCACGACAGTCATCAGCTTGATGAGGATGTTGATGGAGGGACCGGAAGTATCCTTGAAGGGGTCGCCGACAGTGTCGCCGACAACGGCTGCGCGGTGAGCTTCACTGCCCTTGCCGCCATGATTGCCGTCTTCGATGTACTTCTTGGCATTGTCCCCTGCGCCGCCGGCGTTGGACATGAACAGCGCCATCAGAACGCCGGTGACCAGAGCGCCTGCCAGCAGGCCGCCCAGGGCAGCGGTGCCCAGGACACAGCCAACGACCAGAGGAGCGATGACGGACATAACGCCGGGAACCAGCATCTCCTTCAGAGCAGCCTGGGTGGAGATGGCAACACAGGAGGTGTAGTCGGGCTTGCCGGTGCCTTCCAGGATGCCGGGGATGGTACGGAACTGACGGCGGACTTCTTCGATCATCTTGTAAGCGGCCTTGGAAACGGAGTCCATGGTCAGAGCGGAGAAGAAGAAGGGCAGCATGCCGCCGATGAACAGGCCGACGATAACCTTGTAGTCCAGCAGGTTGATGCCTGCGTCGAACAGCTTGACAGCCTCAGCGTAGGAGACGAACAGAGCCAGAGCAGTCAGAGCAGCGGAGCCGATGGCGAAGCCCTTGCCCATGGCAGCGGTGGTGTTGCCGACAGCGTCCAGCTTATCGGTGATGGAGCGGACGGACTTGGGCAGGCCGGACATCTCGGCGATACCGCCGGCGTTGTCGGCGATGGGGCCGTAAGCGTCAACGGCAACGGTGATACCGGTGGTGGACAGCATACCGACAGCAGCCAGAGCGATGCCGTACAGGCCGGCAGCCAGATATGCGCCGATGATGCCGACAGAGATCAGCAGGATGGGAATACCGGTGGACTCCATACCGACAGCCAGACCGGAAATGACGGTGGTGGCGGGGCCGGTCTCGGACTGCTCAGCGATCTTCTTGACGGGACGGTAGTCGCCGGAGGTATACATCTCAGTGATGATACCGATCAGAACGCCCACGATCAGACCGCAGATGATGGCGATGGCAGCCTTGAAATCGCCGAAGAAGACCTTGCTGAGGACCAGGGAGGCCACAACGACGATGGCGGAAGCAGTGTAAGTACCGGTCTTCAGAGCCTTGTGGGGGCTGGACTTCTCGTCGCCCTTGACGAAGAAGGTGCCCAGGATGGCGGCAGCGATACCGACAGCAGCCAGGATCAGGGGGAACACGGCGCCCTTGATGGCGTAGGCGCTGACAGCGCCCAGGGTGATGGCAGAGACGATGGAGCCAACATAGGACTCAAACAGGTCAGCGCCCATGCCTGCAACGTCACCGACGTTGTCACCGACATTGTCGGCGATGGTAGCGGGGTTACGGGGGTCATCCTCGGGGATACCGGCTTCGACCTTACCCACCAGGTCGGCGCCGACGTCAGCAGCCTTGGTGTAGATACCGCCGCCGACACGGGCGAACAGGGCGATGGAGGAAGCGCCCAGAGAGAAGCCGGACAGCGCGCCGGGATCCTTGGTGATAACGTAGACCAGACCTGCACCCAGCAGACCCAGGCCGACGACGCACATACCCATGACGGCACCGCCGGAGAAAGCGATGGACAGTGCACGGTTCATGCCGGAATCCTTGGCAGCAGCAGCGGTACGGACGTTGGCCTTGGTGGCAACGTTCATGCCGCAGTAGCCGGCGATGGTGGAGAACAGGGCGCCAATGACGAAGCAGATGGCGGAAACCCAGCCGATGCCGAAGCCAATGGCAACAAACAGAGCGATGACAAAGAAGATCAGGATCTTGTATTCAGCCATCAGGAATGCCTGAGCACCCTCATGGATGTAAGAAGCGATCTCCTTCATGCGGTCGGTACCAGCGTCCTGGTTAGACACTTTGCGGGACAGGGTGAACGCAAAGAGCAGAGCCAGCACGCCGAGAACAGGCGCAAGAATTGCGAGTTTTTCCATAGTGTTTTCATTCCTTTCTTTTTCCTCCCAATGCCAAATACATACAGCATGGGGTTTTATGTATTATACTACACTCCGATGAAGATATCAAGATTTTTGTTCACAAAACACAATTTTCACATAAAGTTGTAAAATATCTTTGTTTAGCATCCCAAATCCCTTCATACAGATGGGATTTATTAACATTGTTCCGAATTTACCTGAAAATTTGTCAGAATGGCTGAAAATAAATTTGTCCACCATTTTTCATGCAGAATATACAAAAACCCCTCCGCTCCCCTGCCGCACGAAAAAATGACCACCCCGGAGGGTGGTCATTTTGAGTTGATTTACTTACTGGGCTTCTTGATCTTGTTGAGCTTTGCATTCAGCCCCAGCAGATCTTCCTTGGTCAGGTTGACACCCATGGTGCCGATCATGCCGGACAGGCGCAGCACGGTGAAGCCGCCCATCATATCCATCATGGGTCCGGTCATTTCAAAGCCGCCCATGACCTTCTCACCCTTTTTGGGCATCATCTTGGCCATCATGCCCATGAAGAGCATTTTACCCTGAAGGGTGGCCATGATGTCAGAGATCTTGTCGTTCAGGGAGAAGTAGCCCTCAGGCTCGGTGATGTCGAACCAGTTGAGGATGGCGTTCTTCTCCTTCAGGCGGTAAGCTTCATTGAAAACAGCAACCTTGTTGATCTCGCCCTCGTCCTTCAGTTCACCGGAGACGGCCACCAGATGCGTGCGGCCCACGTTGGGAACGTCGAAGTAGAAGAAGTGGTCGGCTGCTTCTTTGACACCCAGGGAGACACCGTTGGAGAACAGCTCCACGGTGGGCTGGTTGGAGTAGACGGTGACCTTGGTCACGTCCTCCACGCGGTCAATATAGCGCTTGCCGCACAGGTGGACGAAGGGCTCGTCACTGAGCCATGCCTTGTAGGCGTAGAAGGAATCCTTCTTGTAGCTGCGGTCGAAGGTCACCAGACCCTTGTGGTTCTGGCCGTTCTCGCCGCCCTCGCTGCGGGCGTCGGCGCCGAAGTCGAACATATTCCACACATGGGTGGCCCACATGTACTTACGGGTGAACAACTGCTTGATAAGCTCCTCGTGGTAATAGGCCTGGTATTCCTCGGTGTAGTCACCCTGGACGGGTTTGGAGGTGTGCCAGTTCAGGGCCTCACAGCCGTACTCGGAGCAGCCGATGGGAATATTGGGATGGGCAGCGTGGAACTTGTCAAACCAGGGACCGTTCATGGAGGTGTCGCCGCCGTACCAGCCGAAGTAGTGGTTGTAGGAGACCACGTCGGGGATCGCAATATAGGGATCGTTGATGTCGCAGGGGGACACACAGGCGATGGTGGTCAGGCGGGTCTTGTCCATCTCGTGGCACAGGTCATTGAGGATGCGGTGGTTCTCCAGCAGGTCATCATCGCTGCCGCTGATGGTGATCTCATTGGAAAGACCCCAGACCACGATGGAGGGATGGTTGTAGTTCTGGGTCACCAGTTCCTTCATCTGGGAGATGGTGTTGGCACGACCGGTGGGCATGTGCTTGGAGATATAGGGGATCTCCGCCCAGATCACCAGACCCCGCTCGTCGCACAGATCATAGAAATACTGGTCATGCTGGTAATGGGCCAGGCGAATGGTGGTGCAGCCCACTTCACAGATCAGGTCGATATCCTCTTTGTGATGCTCGGGCAGCAGGGCGTTGCCGATACCCCAGCGGTCCTGGTGACGGGAGACGCCGCGCAGGGGATACGCTTCGCCGTTGAGGATGAAGCCGTTGTCGGGATGGATCTCAAAGGTACGGCAGCCGAAGCGGGCGCTGACGTTATCCAGGATCTCCTTGCCCTCCACCAGATTGACCTCGGCGGTGTACAGGTAGGGATCCTTCAGGCCGTGCCACTTGTGGACATTCTCAAGGGGGAAGGTCACCTTGGTATCATGACTGACCATATTGCCGACAGCGTTGCCCTCGGCGTCGCAGATGGTGTACTGGAAGTACTGGTCGCCCTTCATATTGGTGGTGAAGACCTCCACTTCCACGCTGGCGTCATTGCCGGTGACCGTGGGAGTGACCTTGATGCCGGGGCCGCCGTAGTAGTCCAGGTCGAAGTGGGACTCGGAAACGCAGATCAGATTCACATCACGGTACAGGCCGCCGTAGAAGGTGAAGTCGGCAACCTGGGGATAGACTGTCTCATTGGCAGAATTGTCCACAGCAATGACCAGTAGGTTGTCACGCTCCAGAGCATCGGTGATGTCCACGCGCCAGGTGGAGTAGCCGCCGTCATGGTGGGCAAGGTTTTTGCCGTTGACGAAAACATCAGCGGAGGAATTTGCGCCCCTGATCTCCAGGTAGTAGCGGTCGGCGGTGGGCAGATCCATCTTGTCAAACGCCTTGGCATAGTAGGCGGTGCCGCGGTAGTAGTCATTGCCGCCATCCTGGCCGTCGATGGCATTCCAGGAATGGGGCAGATTCACGAAATTCCATTTGCGATTGATCTCAGTGGGAACCGCAGTGGCCTCCTTGGAGAAGGCCCAGCGGTAGTTAAAATTGAAAATTTCTCTCACGGTTCAATTACCCTCCAGATTTGGTTTTATGAATCATAACAGATAAATGTGAAGGAAGTATAAACGATTTTTACTCGCCGCGCTTTTCCTTCAGTGCAGCCACATTGGCGTCCACCTGCTTCTTGTGCAGGGGATACCAGAACCACAGGACCAGAGCCAGCAGCACGAAGCCCAGCGCAGGCAGCAGGGTGGAAATGTTGAAGATGCCGTCCAGAACTGCCTCGGTCTGCTTCAGGCCATCGGCAGCAGCCTGGGAGTTGTAGCCGATGCCCTCCAGCATCCAGCCGGACAGACCGGCAGCCAGGGCCTGGCCCAGCTTGCGGGCGAAGGAGTACAGCGCGTAGACGGAACCGTCCTCACGGACGCCGTTGCGCAGCTCGGAGTAGTCGATAACGTCGGTGATCAGTGCCCAGGACACCATGGAGAAGACACCCAGACTCAGCCAGGAGACCATCTGCAGGCCGCAGTAGACCCAGACATTGGCAGGCTTGATGATCCAGATCACCACCATGACCACACCGGCAAACAGGTTGGAAACAACGGAGACCTCAGCCTTGCCGAACTTAGCGGCCAGGGGCTTGGCAATGACGGCGGCGCCGATCATACCAACCATCATCAGCATGGTGGAGGCAGACTGTGCGGTGGCGTTATTGTAGTAGTCGGGATAGATGTAGGCAGCCATATTCTGCATGGTCAGCTGTGCCAGCAGCATAACCACAGAAGCGGCGATGATGGAGATCAGTGCCCGGTTGGAGAAGGCGCTCTTGAGCATTGCGCCCACAGAAGCACCCTGCTGCTCACCGGAATTCTCAACCCGGACACGCTCGACGGTCAGCTTGTAGCACAGAATGTAGCAGACCACAGCCAGGACGGAGAAAATGGCGGCGGCCAGTGCGACCTTGCTGCCGATCAGAGTCTCCTTGACGGTGCCGTCGGCCAGAGGGGTCTTCTCATAGGCGATCAGGGGCAGGCCGATGCCGATGACCATACCGGCCAGCATACCGCCCATGGTGCGGAAAGTGGACAGGGACTGACGGTCGCCGGGATCGGCGGAGATGGCGGAAGCCATGGAACCGTAAGGAATGTTGATGCCGGTGTAGCAGAAGGAACCCCACAGCAGGTAGGAGATGGCGAGGTATGCAATCCTGACGCCGGCGGACCACTGGCTGACCCACTCACCGGCAAGGCCGGGGGCGTACATCAGGAAAGAGGCAACAGCCACGGGCACGCACATACGCATGAGCCAGGGCTTGAACTTACCGGCGGCGGTGGGCTTGCTGCGGTCGCAGATGCGGCCCATGCCCACGTCGGTGACTGCGTCCACAAAGCGGGCCAGCATCATGATGGTGCCGACCACACCGGCGGAGACACCCATGACGTCCGTGTAGAACTTACTCAGGATCATGGTGGACAGGATGAAGGTAAAGTCATTACCAAAGTCGCCGAACAGATAGCCCAGCTTGTCCTTCATTCCGAAAGGACGGAGTTGATTGGTGGTTTTCAATTGAGATCCTCCTCTTGCAAATTGTATAAAAAAACGTCAAACTGACGATTTTCTTACTACATTTTAACAAATGGAACGCCTTGAAAAAACATCAATTCTTTGTTATTATAATACATATCTCAGTTATTTCACATTGGGGGAATTTACATTGGAAGAAAAATTCCATCTCGCCCGGGAAATCGCCGCCTGTCTCAGCGGAGTCGAGGTCGTTATGCTCCGCAACGATGACGGTTCCCTTTCATCCCTGCTCCGCGACAACTTCCCCGCCTCCGCTCTGCCACTGGTCAACGAACAGAATGTGGCCGCTTATCTTGACCGGCTGGAACCGGGCTGTGTCTATTTTCTCAGCGGCATTCTGGGGCTGTCGTATATTGCCATCCGTTTGCCGGACCTGCACCGGTTTCTGTTTGCCGGCCCCTGCCGGTCCCAGGACTATTCGGAAGCACGAGTGCGCAGCAGCCTGCGCCACTATGATCTGAGTACCGATACCATCCGGCAGATCATCGGCTACTGCCGCTGGCAGCCAGCCCTTTCCCGGGAGAATATCCACCGGCTTGGTATCGCACTGGGGCATCTGGTACTGGATCTGCCGGAGCCTGTCCCCTACCGCCAGATTGAATACAACTGGAACCAGACGCCTGCCGCTTCCGTGCACGAACCGGAGCCATACGCAGACCATTCCAAAATCCGGCAGATCGAAATGCGCTACGAGGCCAGCACGGCCCTGACGGAGGCAGTCAAGCAGGGAAATCTCTCCCTGGCGCTTCGCATGATCCAGGGAATCCGCATGGAGTCCCCTTTCCTGACCCGCAATCCCGATCCCCTGCGCAACGCCCAGAACATGTGTATCGTCCTGAACACCCAGCTGCGCCACGCCATGGAAGAGCGGCGGATCCATCCCTACCGGCTGGACACCGTCTCCACCGAAATCGCCCGGCAGATCGAAATGCTGAAAAACCAGGATGAAGTACTGCAGTTCTTTTCTCAGATCATCCGCCGCTACTGTGAACTGGCCCTTGAAAAGAATTACGCCCACCTGGAGCCGTTTTCACGCCAGGCTGTGGTCTACATCAAAACCCATCTGACGGATAATCTCTCCGTTCGCAGCACCGCAGAGGCGCTGCTGGTCAACGCCAACTACCTGTCCGGAAAATTCCACCGGGAGGTTGGCATGACCTTCACCGACTTTGTCAACCGGGAGCGCACGGAACAGGCTGCTTCCCTGCTGCGGCATACCAATATGCAGATCCAGCAGATTGCCGCCGCTGTGGGCTACAACAATACCAGCTATTTTGCAAAGCAGTTCCTCCGCTTCTTTGATCTTACCCCAAGGGCGTACCGCCGTCAGGGTGCGCTTTAGGTCTTGCGCCGAAATGAACGGATTCGAAATATTTGTCGAATCTAATCTCCCCCGTTCCTCTTGATGATGTGCACCGGATATGGTATTCTATTGTCATAAACAGAAAAAAGCGGGGGATAAAATGCGTAAATTGTTGATCGCTGCAGGGGATAAAGTGCTGCAGAGCGCACTGACGGATCAGCTGCGGCGCACTTACAATATTATTCTCTGCGCCGACGGCGGCACCGCCGCGGAGCTGATCCGCTCCGAACGTCCGGATTCCCTGATCCTGGAGCTGATGCTTCCCGTCAAGGACGGCTTTTGCGTGCTGGAGGAAACCGCCGACGTCCGCCCGTCCACGGTGCTGTGTATCTGTGATTTCAGCAATGATTACATTGCCCAGACCGCCCAGGAACTGGGGGTGGGCTTCATGTTCCGCAAACCCTGCCATCCCCGGGTCATTGCATCCAGGCTGGAGCATCTGATGAACCACGCCCCTTCTTCCTCCCTCTCTGACGGCCAGAGCAAAGCGGCACAGCTGCTTCTGGAATTCCGGTTCAACCCGAAAAATGACGGCTTCCGGTTCCTGAAGATCGGAATCCCCCTCTATGCACAGGATCCGCAGCAGCGCATCTGCAAGGAACTGTATGTCTCCATCGCCAGCATCTGCGGGGCAGGCAGCTGGAACCAGGTGGAGCGTTCCATCCGCTCCGCCATCGACGGCGCCTGGCGCATCCGTGCAGATGCCTGGCAGGAATACTTTCCCGACTGCGCCGCACCGCCCACGGGCAAGCGCTTTATTTCCAGACTTGCCCAGATTCTGATGGATTCTTAAGTCTTTCTTAGCTGCGTTGACTTTGAAACCACAGCCATGGTATAATCCAATTGAACAAACCCTTTTACGAAGGAGGAATATACCATGAAAGTCTGCCCCATCTGCCACAGCCAGGTCAGTGATGAGAGTAATTACTGCACCATGTGCGGCAACCGGATCCTGGATGATAACCAGGCTGTCCCCTACCATCCCCCTGTCTACCAGAACGCCTACCAACAGCCCGTCTACCAGCAGAGTGCCTACAATCCCTACGACCACACCACCGAATTCGAAGCTGCCGACATTGCCCAGAACAAGCTCTTCGCCATCGCCATGTATCTGCTGAGCATTGTGGGCATCCTCATCGCCCTGCTGGGGGCGAAGGAATCCGCATATGTCCAGTTCCATCTGCGCCAGAACCTGAAGTTTCTGATCGTCGAAGCCCTTCTGGTTCTGTGTGCCGGCCTGTTCGCCATCACCATCATCGTACCTATCGTGGCTGCGGTGTGTCTGGTGATCGTGGAAGTGCTGCGGGTCATCGCCTTTTTCCAGGTCTGCAACGGCAAAGCCAAGGAGCCTGCCATCATCCGTGGCCTGGGCTTCCTGAAATAAACAATCTGCTCAAAACAGTGCGGGATTCCCGCACTGTTTTTCTTTTCATTTGCCGCCGACCGTTGTATAATGGAAGAAAACGGTGAAAGGTGAGAGATATGGATCAGCAGGATGCAAAATTTCACAAAATGACGGAGGCTCCTGTCCGGGGGCTGATCTTCAGCCTGGCCATCCCCTGCATCATCAGCATGCTGGTGACGGCCTTCTACAACATGGCGGACACCTACTTTGTGGGTATGCTCAAGAGCAATGCGGCCACCGGCGCGGTGGGAGTGGTATTCTCCATGATGGCTGTGATCCAGGCCGTGGGCTTTTTCTTCGGTCAGGGCGGCGGCGTGTATATCTCCCAGATGATGGGCCGCCAGGATTACAGGGAGGCCTCCAATATGGCGGCTACCAGCTTTGTCTATGCCCTGGCCACCGGCGGCGTCATCTGCATACTGGGTCAGATCTTCCTGGAACCCCTGGCCTATCTGCTGGGCTCCACTGAGACCATCCTGCCCTATACGGAGGACTATCTGCGGGTCATTCTCCTGGGCGCGCCCTGGATGGCGGCCTCCCTGGTGCTGAACAACCAGCTCCGGTTCCAGGGCAGTGCCAGCTATGCCATGGTGGGCATTGTGGCGGGTGCGGTTCTGAACATCGCATTGGACCCCATTCTGATCTTCACCCTCGGCATGGGGATCGCAGGTGCCGGCTGGGCTACCATCGTCAGCCAGTTCGTCAGCTTCTGTTTGCTGCTGGCCGGCTGCACCAGGGGCGAGAATATCCGCATCCACCTGAGAAATGTCAAAATCAAATGGTTCTATTTCCACCAGATCATCCGGGGCGGACTGCCTTCCCTCTCCCGGCAGATCCTGGCAAGCCTTGCCACCATCTGCCTGAACAACGCCGCCCGGCCCTACGGCGATGCAGCCATCGCCGCCATGGGCGTTGTGCAGCGGATCATGATGTTCGGCGCATCCACCATGCTGGGCTTCGGCCAGGGCTTTCAGCCTGTCTGCGGCATCAATTTTGGCGCCCAGCGCTATGACCGGGTGAAGGAGGGCTTTTGGTTCTGCGTCAGATTCTCCACGGTATTCCTGGCCCTCGCCGGCACTGCCGGAGCAGTGTTTGCCCCGCAGCTCATCGCCCTGTTCCGGGATGATCCGGCAGTCATTGAATTCGGCGCCGCTGGCCTGCGGTTCCAGTGCGCCACCTTCTGGATGCACGGCTGGATCGTCATGAGCAATATGATGCAGCAGTCTACAGGCCAGACGCTGCCTGCCACCTTCAATTCCGTGGCCCGTCAGGGACTGTTCTTCATTCCCTGCGTACTGATCCTCCCCTTCTTCCTGAATGAATTGGGCCTTCAGATGGCCCAGAGCGTGGCGGACGCTGCATCCTTCCTCATCGCCATCCCCATCCAGCTGATCATTCTGCGTCGTCTGAAAGAGGGCACTCTAAAGCGCCCGGCTTGACTTTGTGCAGATGCCTTTGTATAATATGAATAGAAACACCCCCAAAGGAGGTATCATTTATGGAAAAGAAGATCATCACCATCAGCCGTGAATTCGGCAGCGGCGGACGTACCATCGGCCGTCTGGTTGCCGAAAAGCTGGGCATCCCCTTCTATGATAAGGAGCTGGTCAAGCAGATCTCCATCGAATCCGGCTTCGCCCCCAATTTTGTGGAGGAAAACGGCGAGCATGCCCCCGGCCGCAGCTTCTTTGCCTATGCCTTCGCCCCCCAGGGCGTCCCCGGTATCATGAACGGCCTTTCCACCAATGATTTTCTGTGGAATATCCAGTGCAGCGTGATCCTCCAGATCGCCGACGAAGGCCCCTGTGTCATCGTGGGCCGCAACGCCGACTACATCCTGAAGGACCGTGAAGATGTGCTCCATGTCTTCATCCACGCCGACGACGAATTCCGCAAGGACCGCATCGTCAAGCTCTACGGCCAGTCCGAGAAATCTCCCTCTGCCCGGGTGGCGGAAAAGGATAAGCGCCGCCGCGTCAACTACCAGCATTACACCGGCCGCAACTGGGGTGATGCCCAGAACTTCGACCTGTGCCTGGACAGCTCCAAGCTGGGCGTGGAGGCGTGCGCGGATATTATCGTGGATATCGTCAAGCGGTATCAGAAATAATCGCATAACGAAAGCCCACCGGAGATCCGGTGGGCTAATTTTTATACGATTGCGGCTTCGGGTTCTTTGATATGGATATTCACGCCGTTGACTTCCACGTTTTCGTCGGCGCAGATGAGGATGTACTTGACGCCGCCGATGACCCGCGTCTCGATCAGGTCCGCCCGGTCGGGAGCCACCTTGATGGAAACGTCAGGGGTCTTGATCTCGAAGCGCTTGTTGTCGATGATATTCTTGGGGTGCAGCTCGGCCTCAAAGCCAAAGGTCTCATCATAATCTACGCTGAACTTGGCCAGATTGTCATCACTGACGCCGCAGGATTTGAGCACCGCCTTCACGTCATCCTTTGCGATCAGCAGCGGATCAGGCACCTTGGCTTCCTTATGCATCTCGATGCGCTGACAGATCTCGTCATGGACAGTCTGCACCACATCCAGGCTGCACGCTTCCCCCAGGGTGGCGCCCAGCAGCGCCTGAAATGCCTGCTTCTGCTCTGCTGCAGGCAGCGGAATGGGGGCATTGAAGATATTCTCCACGAAGGCCTCGTGGTTGTCCTTGGCGTCCTTGGTGTAGTACAGGGCGTTGTAGATGTTGGTGGCCCGGTTGTCGAAGGCCGGGAACAGGAAGCCCAGGATGGGCGCGGAGACCATCTGGTTGATGGCGCCGTCGTGGAAGAGCTTCTCCTCGGCCACATAGTGCAGGTTGGGCTTGGTCATCTTCACAGGGCACACGGCGCAGGTCAGATAAGTATAGACCTGGTCGGAGTTGTCCGCCTGAGAAAAATCATCCTTGCTCTTGAAGGGCACATCATAGCTGTCGCAGCCCAGCAGGATCAGGTAGTTGTCCTCCATGGTGACGGACTCGATGACCTTCTGGTAGAATCTCTGCCTTGCTTCCTCGTCCTTCAGCTTTGTCTCCCGCAGCTTCATCAGCAGGCCATGCTCCTCGGAACCAGCCACCTGGCTCGTCTTAAAGGTGATCTCGATCAGGTTCTTACCGATGCCGCCGGAGAGGGTCCGCTTCAGGAGCGCAAAATACTTCTCAGATTCGTTCTCTGGCATGATGCCAAGGCTCTGGGAGAATTCGGTGATGATCTCCTTCTGGGCATTGACATAGCAGCCATAAATGGTGGTCATATTACTGCGGTCCCGGCGCATGTGCCGCCGGATCTCGCCGATTTCCTTTTCGTTCATGTTGTTTACCTCGCAGGTTCAAAATATCGCCCGGTGATTATACCACATGGGCAGCGCAAAATCCAGCATAAAAATGGAGCCTCCGCAGAGGCTCCATTTTCACTGTGTTAATCCCACAGGCAGTTCCAGTTCTTGGCGAAATACTCCACGCCGGAATACAGGGTGGTGATGACGATGACAGCGGTAACGGCAACACCGATCCAGGGGATCGTGGGGAACGCCATCCATGCGCACAGACCCACCATGGTGGAAGCGGTCTTGACCTTGCCGGACCAGCCGGCAGCGATGACCTTGCCCTTGGGACCTGCCACCATCCGCAGGCCGCTGACGGCGAATTCACGGGTCAGCACCAGCATCAGTGCCCAGGCGGGGAAGGTACCCCACTCGCAGAACATGCACATGGCAGCCAGGGTCAGCAGCTTATCGGCCAGAGGATCCAGAAACTTGCCGAAATCACTGACCTGGTTATACTTCCGGGCGATGTAGCCGTCCGCAAAGTCCGTAACGCTGGCAACGATGAACACGGCCAGTGCGCCCCACATGTAGATGTTGGCGCCGCCCTGGGAAAGGTACATCAGGATCATATATGCGGGAATCAGAGCCACGCGGATCAGAGTGATCTTACTTGCAGTTGTCATGATTATTCCTCCTCCACGATGTAACCGGTCAGGTCACCCTCGATCAGACCGTCGATACAGACCTGAATGAACTCGCCCTCCCGGATGGATTCCTCACTGCCCGCGATCCAGACACGGCCGTCGATATCGGGAGAGTCAGCGTAGGTACGGCCGAAGTACTGCTCGAACTCCTCATCGTAGCCCTCCACCAGGACTTCCACAGTCTTTCCAATCATGGCGGCGTTATAGTCGTCCATAATCTCGGACTGGATCATCTCCAGAATTTCGGCCCGCTTCTGGGCAGTCTCCTCGTCCACATATTCCATGTTGAACGCCTCGCTGCCCTCCTGGGGGGAGAAAGCAAACGCACCCACACGCTCCAGCCGCAGCTCCTTCAGGAATTTGCACAGCTCCTCGAACTCCTCTTCCCCTTCACCGGGCAGACCGGTGATAACGCTGGTGCGGATCACCAGGCCGGGGATCTTCTCCCGCAGGGTGGCGAACAGCTCCCGGATGTATTCGCCGTTACCCCGGCGGTTCATGAGGCTGAGGATCTTGGAGTTGCAGTGCTGGATGGGAATATCCAGGTACTTGACGACCTTGGGTTCATTGGCAATGGTCTCGATCAGGTCCATGTCCACCTCGTCGGGATAGACATAGTGGATGCGGATCCAGTGGAAGCCGTCGATCTTGCACAGCTCGCGGAGCAGCTGGGGCAGCAGACGCTTGCCGCCTGCCAGGTCGGTGCCGTAGCGGCTGGTATCCTGCGCTACCACGATCAGTTCCTTGACGCCGGAATCTGCCAGCAGCCGGGCTTCGTATAGAATGTCATCCATCTGGCGGCTGCGGAACTTACCCCGCAGAGAGGGAATGACACAGTAGGCACACTTATTGTCGCAGCCCTCAGCGATCTTGATAAAGGCGTAGTGTTCGGGGGTGGTGAGAATACGGCCTGTTTCCTGCTCGGGGGCATCGATGGAACCAAAATCAAAATAGTGATTACCCTGGAGAAGTTCCTCGATGGCAGGCACGATCTCGGTATAGCTGCCGGTGCCCAGCAGGCCGTCCACCTCGGGCATCTCCTTCAGGATCTCGGCCTGATAGCGCTGAGACAGGCAGCCCGTCACCAGGATCCTGCCCACCTGACCCTCGGCCTTCAGGCCGGCGGTGGCCAGAATGTAATCAATGGCTTCAGCCTTGGCGGAGTCGATGAAGCCGCAGGTGTTGATGACCACCACATCGCAGCCCACGGGATCGGGGCAGACATTATGGCCCGCTTCCCGGACCCGGTACATCATACGCTCGCAGTCCACCTGATTCTTGGCGCAGCCAAGGGAAATAAATCCAATATTTGCCATGATTTATTCCTCCTCAAAAATAATCTTCATGATCCAGCCGCAGGCTGTTCAGCGCCCGGCGGATCTGGCTGTAGTTGTGTCCCCGGCGCAGGGCTGCGTCGATGGCACGTTTCATATCTTTTTCATCCGGGTCGTCGCCCAGCCTGCCCCGCAGGAAATCAGCGATCTGCTCCTGCATATCAGGGTAATCGGCAAGGGCTTCCTCCCAGTACTGTCTGGGTACTTTCTTTTCGTATAGCATCTGTTTTGCACGGGTGGGACCATAGCCCCGGCTGACGCATTTGCGCACCACCTGCCGGGCCACTTCCGCGTCATCCAGCAGGTCAAGGTCTGCCATCCACCGGACGGCTTCCTTTGCCTGCTTCGGATCCTCGCCCTTATGGACCAGCCGCTGCTCCAGATCCCCCTTGGTGACGCTGGACGCGGACACGATCCGTACCGCCCGCATTTTGGCAGACATCTGGCCGGCGGCTTCCCGCAGATTTTCCATCTCCGAATCCGTCAGCTCTCTTCCGCTGTAGAGGCCAAAATCCTCCACGGTCTGGCGGTAGAGCCGCATGGTGGTATCATCGGAGAATTTCACCAGATAACGCCCTGCCCTGTCCGGCGTAGTCTTTAACAGATCAATCCTCATCGTCGAAGTCATCGGCGCTGACGGCTACCGCCTTCTCAGCAGCCTTTGCAGCGGGCTTGGGTGCGCCGCCCATGATCTTCCACATGTTCTCGCGAACCTGGGCTTCCACGCTCTCGGCGATCTCGGGGTTATTAATGAGCCAGTCCTTGACGGAGTTGGCGCCCTGGCCGATTCTTTCGTCGCCCATGGAGAACCAGGAGCCGCTCTTCTGGATGATGTCCAGCTGAACGGCCATGTCCACCAGCTCGCCCCACTTGGAGATACCCTGGCCGTACATGATGTCGAAATAGGCTTCCTTGAAAGGAGGCGCCACCTTGTTCTTGACCACCTTGACGCGGGTCTTGTTGCCCACCACATTGCCGCCTTCCTTGATGGCTTCCACGCGGCGCACATCCAGACGCACGGAGGAGTAGAACTTCAGGGCGTTGCCGCCGGTAGTGGTCTCAGGGTTGCCGTACATGACGCCGATCTTCATACGCAGCTGGTTGATGAAGATGACCACGCAGTTGGTCTTGGCGATGGTGCCGGCCAGCTTGCGCAGAGCCTGGCTCATCAGACGGGCCTGCAGACCCACAAAGGTGTCGCCCATCTCGCCCTCGATCTCCTGCTTGGGGACCAGTGCAGCGACGGAGTCCACGACAACGGCATCCACAGCGCCGGAACGGACCAGGGCGTCGGTGATCTCCAGGGCCTGCTCACCGGTATCGGGCTGGCTCACCAGCAGGTTGTCAATATCCACACCCAGTGCTGCGGCGTAGACAGGATCCAGGGCATGTTCAGCATCCACGAAGGCCACTTCGCCGCCCATCTTCTGGGCCTGTGCCAGAATGTGCAGGGCCAGGGTGGTCTTACCGGAGGATTCGGGGCCGTAGATCTCAATAATGCGGCCCTTGGGCACGCCGCCAATCCCCAGAGCAGCATCCAGGGCCAGGGAGCCGGTGGGAATGGCCTCCACGTTCATCTCGGGACGGTCACCCAGACGCATGACGGTGCCCTTGCCGAAATTCTTGTCGATCTGAGCCAGGGCGGTCTGCAGGGCCTTCTTCTTGTCGGATGCGGGGCTGGGAGCTTCGTAAACAGTCTTCTTCGTAGCCATAATCAGTCTTCCTTCCCGCCATACTGAGCCAGTACGGCACGTTCTCTGTCGTTAAAATCTCTGGATCGTTCCAGAATGGTGTAGCCGTTTTCTTCCAGAATCCTGCACACATCGTCAGCCTGGGTGTCGCCGAACTCGAAGGCCAGATAGCCGCCGGGTTTAAGGACACGGGCATAATTTTTCGCGATGGCCCGGTAGAAATCCAGGCCGTCACTGCCGCCGAAGAGGGCCAGATGCGGCTCGTAATCGGCAACGGAACGGTCAAGCTCCGTCATCTCCTGCCCGGTGATATAAGGCGGGTTGGAGACGATCATATCAAATTTGCCCAAAAATGCAGGCGGCTCCGTCAGGGCGTCCACATGGACGACGCTGACCCGGCCGGACATTTTATGGCGGGTGATGTTCTTTCTGGCGACTGCCATGGCATCCTTGGAGATATCCGCCAGGGTCACCCAGGCATCTTTGACCCGGCTGGCGACGGCGAGACCGATGCAGCCGGAGCCGGTGCAAAGATCCAGGATCCGGGGCTCTTCGGGCAGAAACAGCGCCTGATTGATGGCAAGACTGACAACGGCGCAGGTATCATCCCGGGGGATCAGCACATTGGGGTTCACATACAGATCCAGGCCGTAGAATTCCCACTCGCCCAGAATGTAGGCCAGGGGTTCGTCATTCAGGAGCCGCCTGGTGGCTTCCTCCAGGCATGCGCACATTTCATCGCCCGCATACAGGTACATATCGGAAAGCAGCTTCTCAAAGGGCTTGCCGGCATAGTGGCTCAGCAGCTGCCGGGCCATAAAGCAGGCCATCTCATCGTCCTCTTTTGCCCGAAGCGCCTTGCGGCAGTCCAGGTAAAGCTGAGAATAGGTTTTTACCATCTGTCAGCGCCCTCCTCGGTAGGAAGCACCGCGTTGACAGCGGTGATGGCGACTTCAATCATGGAGTCGTCGGGCTCATTGGTGGTGAAATTCTGGAACCACATGCCGGGAGCGGTGATGATGCGGGTAAAAGCGTTGTCATGCTGGCCGGCCCAGCGGTTGATCTCATAGGTGATGGCAACCACCACAGGCAGCAGCAGCAGCTTGAAGGCGATCATGATCAGGCGGTAGGCAAGCGTGCCCCGCATGGCCTCCAGGCCGGGAAAAACCGCCAGCAGACCGGAGGATGCCACACTGAACACCAGAATGGAGATCACCATGACCACCAGCAGGAAGCTGGTACCGCAGCGGGGGTGCAGACGGGTCTGGACCCGGACATTTTCCACCGTCAGAGGCAGGCCCGCCTCATAGCAGCGGATGGTCTTGTGCTCCGCACCGTGATAGGCAAAAACCCGTTTCATCTCTCCCATCCGGGAAACCAGGAGCATATATGCCACAAAAATGATGATGCGGATAATGCCCTCGATCAGGTGCAGCACCACCAGATTGTCCACGAATCCATCAAAGAAGCCGCCGATGATCATGGGCAGCAGAAAGAACAGACCGATGGACATGCCCAGTCCCAGGGCCACGGCGATACCGATGATGAACTGCTGGAACTTCTCATTGCCCAGCTTCTTTTCCAGCCACTGATCCAGCTTGGAGGGCTGCTCCTCCTGGGCATACTCTTCCGGGGCCAGGTCGGCAGAGCGCATCAGCGCCTTGACGCCGGTGACCTGGGAATCGAAGAAATTCACCGCGCCCCGGATGAACGGCAGCGCCGGCAGCGTGCCGGGCTTATATATCTTTCGGTCGCTGAGCTCAACGGTCAGTCCATCCTTGCCCCGGCAGACGATGGCGTCCTTCTCGGGGCCGCGCATCATGATGCCTTCGATCAGGGCCTGGCCGCCGATGATGGTCTTGAATTTTTCATTGCAGGGGGTACAGTTTTTAGACATAGTTTCCTCACATAACAGAACTTATTGTGCGCCGGGCAGGGCGATGGTCACCAGGGTGCCGCCGCCTTCCGCATTTTCCAGGGTCAGAGCACCGCCGTGCATCTCCACGATCTCGTCACAGACCGCCAGACCGATGCCGGTGCCGCGGGTGCTGGAGCTGCCCTTGTAGAATTTTTTCTTGACCAGGGGGATCTCGTCCTCGGGAATACCCTGGCCAAAATCACGGATGCGGACAATGACCTGATCATCCTCATAGGAAATGGCCGCCTCGATCCGCTTGCCTTCACCGCCGTGCTTGGCGGCATTGTCCAGAATATTCAGGAACACCTGCCGCAGCCGCTGTGGGTCGCAGAGAATCTCAGGAATATCCTGCTCGCTATCCAGATATTCCAGATCGATGCCATCGCTGGCCAGCCGGCTGGAATACATAAAGACCGTATCTTCAAATTCGCCCCGGATATCCGTGGGCTCCACATTCAGTGTCATGCGGCCGTCCTGCATCCGGGTAAAGTCCAGCAGCTCCACCACCATTTCCGTCAGGCGCTTGGCTTCGCCGGAGATGATCTTCATACCCTGGCGGGTCATGGAATCCATGGAGTCATCCAGCAGCAGGGTCTCCGTCCAGCCGTTGATGACCGTCAGAGGGGTACGCAGCTCATGGGACAGCTGGGAGATGAACTCCGCCTGCATTTTCTCATTCTGGCTGATCTTGTTGGACAGCTCATTGATGGTCTCGGCCAGCACGCCGATCTCGTCATTGTAGGGCGTCTGGATCTGGGTACCGTAGCTGCCGTTGGCGATGCGCTTGGCTTTCTCGATGATCTCATCCACAGGCTCCAGCACCGTACGGATGAAAAAGCCGCTGCTGAGCAGCACCACGGCCACCACCACCAGCAGCACCGCCATACAGACGGTCGCCACGATGGCGATCTGCCGGTCCATGATCCGGGTGGAGGTGACATAGCGCAGCACGCCGATGACCTCACCGTTGGAGTAGATCATGGGGCTGGACATGGCCATGATCCGCTCCCCCGTCTCGGGATCCCTTCCCACATAGGGACGGGGAGCCCGGGTGCTGACTGCTTCCGCGATCTCCGGGGTGGTCGCCACCTGCAGTGCCCAGTTGCCATGGGAGGAGGCCACCAGTCGGCCGGACTTGCTGATAAACTGCAGCTCCAGATCCTCCCGGTCCTCAAAGGTCTTGGCATAGGTGATGCAGGACTTGTAGTATTCATTATAGCTCTGGTTCAGATAGTCGGCAAAGAACTCCGTCGTAGTCTGCGCCCGGGAGCGCATATCGGAGCGCATATTGGAGTAGTAAAAGGCCGCGAAGGTGGCCGTCACCGCAAAGACGCACACCAGGCCCAGGGCGCAGACCACCAGCATGGTATTCTGCAGCCACCGGCGGCGCAGGCCGCCCAGCTTTTTCGCCGGACGCTGCTTTTTCAGCTCGGGATTCATGCGCCCCATTTATAGCCGAAGCCCCAGACCGTGGTGATGTAGGTGGGGTTGGCCGTATCGTCTTCGATCTTGATGCGCAGACGGCGGATGTTCACGTCCACGATCTTCAGTTCGCCCTCATAGTCCCGGCCCCAGACGGCGGAGAGAATATCCTCACGGCTCAGGGCACGGCCGGGATTCTGCATGAACAGCTTCATGATGGCATATTCCACCTGGGTCAGACGGATGCGGTCGCCGTTCTTCTCCAGGGTGTGGTTGCGGGTATTCATGATGAAGGGCCCCTGTGTCAGCAGCTCGGAGGCGGCACCGCCATTGCCGCCGATGCGGCGGTACAGGGCATCGATGCGGGCCGTCAGCTCCGCAGGAGAGAAGGGCTTGGTGACATAGTCGTCAGCGCCGGTCATCAGACCGGTGACCTTGTCCATCTCCTGGGTGCGGGCAGTCAGCATGATGATGCCGATCTGCTTATTGGTGGCGCGGATGCGGCGGCAGACTTCGAAACCGTCGATCTCGGGCACCATAATATCCAGGATCGCCACACCAATGTCGGGATGCTCGTTCAGGCGCTCCAGGGCCTCAAGGCCGGTGCCGGCCTCGATGGCTTCATATCCGGCCCGCTTCAGGTTGATGACCACGAAGGAGCGGATATTGACTTCATCTTCCATAATCAATACTTTTTTCATATTCTTACCTCTTAAAAATCAGGTTTCACCGGTTTTCCATTCCAGCTGGATCAGCCGGAAATGATCGGCCAGGTCTTCCTGGGTAATGCCGCTCTGGGCAACGATGTCCTCCATTTTGGCGCAGTAGATGACGCCGTCTCCCCGGTGGAGGACAAACCGTCCGTCTGTCAGTGCGGCAGCCTCCCGGTCAGAGCCGGTAAGGGCATAGACCGTCAGAACCTTCTGGGGATTGGTAAATGCTTCGTCCCAGATATAGAAGGTGTAGGTACTTCCGTCCTGGGTCACCAGCGTGCGGTAAGCCAGGGCGCTGTCGAGCATGATGTACCAGCCGGCATCATAGTTGTGGAAGGTATGCATCTTGTCAACTTCCCCGCCGTCGATGGTCATGGTGTACCAGCGGATCAGATACTGCATGCCATCACCGCTGCGCTGATGGGCGCCGGTCATGGTGATCAGGCTGGGAAGCTCCAGCTCGCCGTCGTCGTCAATATCGTCGGCATAGACGTAGTAGTTGCGCAGGGTCTGGACACTGGTGCCGGACTCATTGGAGAAGGACACATTGGTAAACTGGCCATCCTTCAGGGCAAAGACGTCGGTGATGATGGCACTTTCCGCCAGGGCGCTTGCCACATACACGGCGCTGACGCCGCCGGACAGGCCGCTGACCATGATCCGCTTGACATTGGCGGCAGGGGCGGACAGATTCACCTCGGCAGAGCGCACCATGGTGCCGCTGTGGTAACTGTAGAGGAAGGCCACTGCGTTGGCATTCTCGGAAGCGCCGTCGGAAATGACCATCAGCTCTGCAAGGCCGTTGCCGTCCAGATCCGCAGTCACAAATTCCTGGTAGCTGACACTCATCAGCTGCTCGGGCTGTCCGCTGCTGAAGGTATACACCGATACCGCGCCCATGACCTGGTCACCGACGCTGCGGCCGATGATCAGCTCCACACCGGGCTTGTCATCCATATTCACATATTCCACCAGCTGGAACGCGGAGCCCAGGCTCTCGATGGTATCGAGGAGAACATAGCTTTCATCGGTCAGACCGAAAATCAGGATCTGCAGGGGCTTCTCACCGGATCCCCGGGCAAAGAGCAGGTATTCGTCCTCACCGTCTCCGTTTAGGTCTGCCATCTGCACGGTCTGCTGATTTTCGCCGGAGGTGGGGGCTGCGTATTCCAGGCCGCCCATGGCATTGTCGATGGCGGTCTGCAGGTCATTGTACTTGGTGGATCGCTTGGGCAGGGCGTACATCTGATCCACCGTCATGGTGACACAGCCGGAAAGAGCCAGCACTGTGGCCAGCAATACCAGCAGGGCAATGATTCTTTTCACAGTTTCAGCTCCTTTCGACCTGATATTATAGCACAAATTTTCGTAAATTGGAAGTTATTTCAAGACAATATTTTCTTTTCCCAGCACATTTTCCAGCTCGTCCAGCATGGATGCCGCAAGGATGCACCGGGTGCCCCGGCGCACCTTGGTATCAGCAAAATACAGCACCACGCCGCTGTCTCCCGGGAACATGTTCAGGATGGCCCGGATCTTGCGGTACACAGGATCCCCCTCAGACTGAAGCCGCAGATACAGCGTACCGTTTTTCGGCGGCTGGGGCCGGGCGGGTCGCTGAGATTCTTCCGGCATGTTCTCGAAATCAGAGATGGGGCGTGCCCGGTTGATGACGATCTGGGGTTCCTTGTCGTCCCGGAGGCTGAGTCTGCCGGTAATGACCACTGGGCTGTTTTCCTTCAGGTAACCGCCGTACTGGCTGAGCACATTGGAGAAAGCCAGCATTTCAATTCCGGCGGTATCATCCTCCACGGTGACGTAGGCCATCATGGAATTGTTGCGGGTGGTCTTCATCTTCACATTCTGGACGATGCCGGCCACAGATACGATCTGTTCATCCTGGAACCGGCACTCCTCCCCCATCAGGTCCGCCATGGGCACTACATGGGTATTTTTCAGGAACTGGCGGTAATCATCCATGGGATGGCCGGAAATGTAGATGCCGGTGGTCTCCTTCTCCATGGCCATCAGATCCGCACGGTTCAGTTCCGGGAGCTTCGGGATGGGGATGGCAGCAGCAGCGTCATCGTCGTCCAGCATGTCGAACAGACCCATCTGCCCCTCCAGATTCTTCTTCCGGCTGGAGGACACGGTGTCCATCATATTCTCGTACACCGCCAGCAGCTCGCTGCGGTGGTGGCCGAAGCAATCCATGGCGCCGCACTTGATGAAGTTTTCCACGGCCCGCTTGTTGAGTTCCCCCTCCCCCATCCGCCGGAGGAAATCTTCCAGGGACTTGAAGGGTCCGCCCTCATTGCGCTTGGCAACCATGGAGCGGATCAGGCCGCGGCCCACATTCTTGACCGCGCCGAGACCGAAGCGGATGGAATCGCCCTCCACTGTGAAATGGTCGTCGGAGTGGTTGATGTCGGGTGCAAGGGTGGCGATGCCCAGCTCCTTGCACTCGGCAATATAGCCGGAGACCTTCACGGCGTTATCCAGCACCGAGGTCATCAGGGCAGCCATATACTGGCGGGGGTAATGGCATTTCAGGTACGCAGTCTGGTATGCGACAACAGCATAACAAACGGCGTGGGCTTTATTGAATGCATAGTTTGCAAAGGCAACGATCTCATCATACAGCGACTGGGCCACAGATTCGCTGATCCCATTCGCCACACAGCCGGGAATATTGTTCTCCCGGTCACCATAAACAAAGACCCTGCGCTCCTGCTCAATGATCTTCATCTTTTTCTTGGAGATCGCCCGGCGGATGTTATCCGCCTGTCCCATGGTATAGCCGCCCAGCTGGCGGAAAATCTCAATGACCTGCTCCTGATAGACGATACAGCCATAGGTGACCTTCAGGATGGGCTCCAGCTCCGGGCATTTGTAGGAGACCTTTTTATGGTTCAGCTTATTTTCAATAAATGTGGGAATGGAGTCCATGGGGCCCGGGCGGTAGAGGGCAACGATTGCGGTAATGTCCTCAATACTGTCGGCCTTCATGCCCACACAGACGCTGGTCATTCCGGCGGATTCCAGCTGGAACACACCCTGGGTTTTGCCATCGGTGAGCATTTTGAAGGTTTCCGGGTCATCATCGGGAACCTGATCCATGGAAAATGCGGGATCAAATTTCTGAATCTGCATTTCCGCATCGCGAATGACCGTCAGATTCCGAAGACCCAGGAAGTCCATTTTGAGAAGACCCAGCTCCTCGATGGTGGTCATGGTATACTGGGTGACGATGGTGTCATCGTTGCGGCTCAGGGGCACATAGCTGCACACCGGGTCGGCGGTGATGACCACGCCGGCGGCATGGGTGGAGGTGTTGCGGGGCATACCCTCCAGGCTCCGGGCGGTGTCGATGAGCTTTTTCACCCGCTCATCGTTATCGTACATCTCTTTCAGCTTCGGAGAAACCTTCAGCGCTTCATCCAACGTAATATGCAGCGTGGTGGGCACCAGCTTTGCCACCACGTCCGTTTCTGCGTAGGTAAAATTCAGGGCCCGGCCCACATCCCGGATGGCGCCCCGGGCAGCCATGGTGCCGAAAGTGGCGATCTGGGCCACATGGTCGGAGCCGTATTTCCGCATGACGTAGTCAATGACTTCGCCCCGGCGTTCCTGACAGAAGTCCGTATCGAAGTCGGGCATGGAAACACGCTCGGGATTCAGGAAGCGCTCGAAAATGAGCGCGTACTTCATGGGATCCACTTCCGTGATGTGCATACAATAGGCCACGATGGAAGCGGCGCCGGAGCCACGGCCGGGGCCCACCGGGATGCCGGATTCCTTGGCGTAGCGGATGAAATCCCAGACGATCAGGTAGTAGTTGACATAGCCCATGCGGCTGATAACGCCGATCTCGTATTCCAGGCGCTCCAAGTAGCTTGCGGGCGGGTTTTCATACCGTTCCCGGAAGCCGTCCATGCAGAGCTTGCGGAAATATTCCTCGTTGGTGTAGCCATCCGGCACCGGAAAAGAGGGCAGATGGTACTGGTTGAAGACGAATTCCACGTTGCACATCTCGGCGATCTTCGCGGTATTGGCAAAGGCTTCGTCACAATTGGGGAAGAGCTTTCGCAGCTCCTCCTCACTTTTCAGATAGAATTCCTCTGTGGAAAAGCGCATCCGGTTGGGATCGTCCACGGTTTTTCCGGTCTGGACGCACAGCAGGACGTCCTGCATTTCGGCGTCCTCCCGACGCAGGTAATGACAGTCGTTGGTCACCACCATCGGAAGTCCTGTCTCTCTCGCAATACGCTGAATGCCCTGGTTGACACTGCGCTGCTCGTCGATGCCGTGATCCTGCAGTTCCAGATAGAAATGATCCTCTCCGAAGATCCGGGCCATACGCAGGGCGTATTTCTTTGCGTTATCGTAGTCCTCCTCCATCAGGTACTGAGCCACACCGCCGGCAAGACACGCGGAGGATGCGATCAGACCCTCATGGTACTGCTCCAGCAGTGCCAGATCCACCCGGGGCTTGCCGTAGAAGCCATGGGTGAAAGCCTCACTCACCAGCATACACAGGTTCTCGTAACCCTTGCGGTTCTCACACAGCAGTACCAGATGATAGGGATTGTTATCGATGCCATGGACATGGTCCGCCATGGTGCGTGGCGCCACATAAACCTCACAGCCGATGATGGGCTTGACCCCGGCTGCCTTGGCGGCCTTGTAGAAATCGATACAGCCGTACATGACACCGTGGTCGGTGATGGCCACAGCAGACTGCCCCAGCTCCTTCACCCGGTCCATGAGACCGTCAATGCGGCAGGCACCGTCGAGAAGGCTGTATTCCGTATGTACGTGCAGATGCACAAAGCTCATTTGCTGGCCTCCTTGGCGTACTCAACCAGCTTTTTCAGCCGGTGATTCATGGCAGGCTTGCTGATGGGCGGATCCATCAGTTCCGCAAGCTCGGACAGTGCGGAATAAGGATGCTTCTTTCTGGCCACCGCTGCCTGATGAAGCTTGGCGGGGAGCTTGTCCAGAACACCCAGTTCTTCCAGCTTGCGGATGGCGGCCAGCTGCTCCTGGGCGGCTTCCACCACCTTGGAGGCGTTGGCGTCGTCACAGTTGCAGCGGCGGTTGACCTTGTTGTTGAGTTCCTTTTCCAGCTTGGCGGTGATGATGCCCATACCGGCCACGGGAGCCCCCAGGAAGGTCAGAAAATCGGAGATGAGGTCGCTCTGCTTGATATAGAGCACATGGCCACCGCTGCGGCGGGCGCTCTTCATGTTGATATCGCCCAGTTCCCGCAAGAGGACATAGGTCTCCATGGCCACGCTCTTGTGGGTGGTGGCGATCTCCAGGTGGTAGCCCTTGCCGGGATCAGTGACGCTGCCGCCGGCCAGGAATGCGCCCCGCAGGAACGCAGCCTTACAGCAGTCATCCTCCACCAGAGGAAGATTGACGTGCAGCGCTACGGTGTCGTCAGGACTGAAGCCGCAGCTTTCCATAATATGGGCGATCTTTTCTTCATCGGTGATCTGGAATACCAGCTTGCCGGGGGCTTCCAGACTGGGAAAAATATCAAAGCAGACGTTGAATGCTTTTTTGAACAGAGCAGGCAGCAGCTGGGCAAACTCCCTGCTCTCTGTAATGATCTTGATGGAATCGGCAGTAAAGCTGTTGCAGTAGAGCAGAATACCGAAGCATTCAGCCAAAGCACAGCAGGGCCGATTGGGAAAGACCCGGCAGACCTCTGCCTTGGCTGCGCCGGAGAAGGAAATGGCCATGTCGGGCCTCCTTTCTGATATTAGGTGTCATTACCAGATGCGGACTTCGGGCTCCAGGCGGATACCGGACTTCTCGAAGACAATGTCGGACACCTGCCGCAGCAGATTCCGGACGTCTGCAGCGGTGGCACCGCCCACATTGACGGCAAAGCCCGCATGCTTGGTGGAGATGGCTGCACCGCCGACGGTGTAGCCCTTCAGGTCTGCCTGGTCGATCAGCGCTGCGGCATAGCCGCCCACGGGACGCTTGAAAGCGGAACCGGCGCTGGGCAGATCCAGAGGCTGGGATGCGGAACGCTTGCGCAGCAGCTCCTGCATCTTTGCCTTGACCTCCTCAGAAGGAGCGGGAATGAGCTTGAATTCAGCGGCCAGAACGATCAGCTGCGCCTCTTCCAGCACACTGTGGCGGTAAGAGAAGCCCATCTCTTCATTCGTACGGCGGGTGATGTTGCCCTGCATGTCCATGACGTCCACAGCCACACAGATATCCTTGATCTCGCCGCCGTAAGCGCCAGCGTTCATATAAACGCCGCCGCCAACGGTGCCGGGGATTCCGTGGGCAAATTCCATGCCGGACAGGCCCAGATTGGACGCGAACACGGCAGCACGGGTCATGGTAACGCCGGCGGCCACACGAATGGTGGTATCGTCGATGCGCTCCATGCCGCCCATGCAGTCCTTCAGGCAGATCACCAGATTGTCGATACCGCCATCGGGCGCCAGCACATTGGTACCTGCACCCAAAATAGCAGGCTTCACGTCCAATAAAGCGGACACTTTCAGAAGATCTGCCAGCTCCCGGGCATTCTTGGGGAATGCCATCACGGCGGCGGGACCACCGATGCGGAAGGAAGTGTGACGGCTCATGGGCTCGTCAAAACGAAGCTCCACAGAGGGGAGCTTTTCTCTCAGATTCATTTGAAAAACAGTCATTTCAGTCATAAACGCCTCCGGGTGTATGATTGGTAACAGTATAGCATATCCGCATCGGAATATCAATTATAACAAACATGAAATTATTGTAACAAAACACCGCCGTTTTTCAGGCGGCGGTGTTATGATTTTGAAATTATCAGCTCAGGGTATCCTTCAGAATGGCAATATTTGCCTTGAAATCCGGAACCAGCACAGCCATGCCGCGGATATAAACGCTGCTGTAAGTTCCCGAAGCCGGAACATGCTGGGTGGTCACCTGCAGCTCGGACAGGATGGGAAGGATCTCCATCATGTAACCGGTAATATCCGAGTTGCTCATGTCGGTGGTGATCATGGGCAGGATATTGTTGACCAGATTGGTCAGCTGATCGTAGCTCAGATCCTTCACGGAATTGAGCATGGCGGTCAGTACCTTGCGCTGGCGGTTGGTGCGGCCGAAATCGCTGTCCAGATAGCGGATCCGGGAATAAGTCAGCGTCTGCTCCGGCGTCAGGTAATTGACACCCTCCGTCAGGCCGCCGCCCATATACTCAGCTTCCGCCTGGGTCAGGTAGATACTCACGCCGCCGAACAGTTCAATGATATCCTTGAAGCCGGAGAAATCCACTTCGATATTGTGATCCACCTGGATGCCGAAATTCTGTTTCAGCGCCAGATCCAGCATGCCCATACCGCCGAAGGCATAGCAGGAGTTGAGACGGTTATCCATATAACTGCGGCCGTTCCAGTCAGGAATGCCCACATAGAGGTCGCGCAGGAAAGAGGTCATCACCAGGGTCTTTTCCTGGGTATTGATGGTGCACAGGATCATGGAATCGGAACGCTGTCTGCCCTCACCGGGACGGCGGTCCTGGCCGATGAGCAGGATGTTGATGATGTGATCCTCATTTTCGATCAGTACTGCCTCCTCAGGCGGCATCGTCATCTCTTCCTCCACGATGGTGGCGTCTTCGGGAATCTCCCCGGCGGGATCAGTCTCCCGTTCGATGGCCTGGATCTCCTCTTCGGACAGCGTGATCTCATTATCGGGATCCACGCGGGGGATCTTGTTCAGGATGGAATTGTATGCAGACACGGCAAGACCAAGCACAAGGGCGACGACTGCCAGCATACAGCCAATGGCAATCAGACAGCCTTTATTCTTCTTTTTTCCTTGCTGTTCCATAAAAAACACCTCACACGATTTTTCAACCATTATAGCATTTTGGCAAGAAATTTCAATAGAATTTCGGGAATTCAGAAAAATCGGAGGATTATCTCTTCCGCTTTCAATTCTATGAACACGCCAGTCCGGAAATGAACGGAAGGGGATGTCTTTTGGAATCATTTTCCAGTCTATTTTTCGCCCTGATGCAGATAATATGTCTGAATCCAATGAAGGAGGAGGAACAAGAAATGAAACGATACGGCATTCTGGCTCTGGCCCTTGTGATGTGCTGCGCGCTGTTTACCGGCTGCCGCAGAGGAAACGGGAATATGCAGCCCGTCTCCCCTACCAACCAGGCAACCACGGAGACCCCCACCATGCCCGTCACCATCCCGGCCACCAAGCCCGCCACGGAGCCTGCTACCACAGCCCCCACGGAACGGGAAACTTCCGGCGCCACCGAAAACACCACGGACGGCACGGAGCATGGAACCACCGATGCAACTGCTGAAGCTCCCGGCCGCACCATCACAAAACAACCTGCCACACGCTGACGAAAACAGGCCACGCAAAGCGTGGCCTGTCATTTTTATGACCGGAATGCCGATCAAAGAATGATGGTATAGCGGGTCAGATTATTCTTCATCCGTTCTGCGGCGGCAACAGCCTGTTCAACATAGTCACGTCCATCGCTTTCGGCATTTTTCCAGGCCTGGGTAATGGCATACCCGGAGGAGCACACCGCGCCGTGGCCGAATTTATCAAAGGCATTGGCACAGATCTTGGCATTGCAGCCGGGATAATCCAGATCGTCCACCAGAATGAACAGCCGGGGATATTTTGTCCGCAGCGTCTTCAGGCTTTCGGCAGAGCCGGCACCTGCCATGATGGCCAGCCGGGAGTAGCCGGACTTGCCCATGCTCTTGTCGGTGAACCGGTTGTACAGGTCAGCGGCTGCCGCATGCACCAGCCGGGTACCGGTCAGCAGGTCCTGGATCTCCGGCGCAGACTTGTTGGATGTGCGCACCACACAGTACAGATCCTTACCATCTTTGCAATGGGACAGGAACGGCTTGACGATGTCGCTGCCGAGATACCCGTCTACGATCAGACCGTCGCAGGGCCACAGGGAAGCTTCGCCAAATATCTGATCGGCCACCATGGCGGCCATACCCGTGCTCAGGATCTGAGGTGCCTCCAGGGCCACATAGAAGCCCATCTGTGAAGCCGTATTCAAAACCTCCGACAGCGTCTTCAGGCCATCAGCGCCCAGCAGCGCAAAGGGCGTAAAGCTGAGCCGGACAGCGGGCACAATACCTTTCAGGGCATTCAGCAGTTCCCGGCAGAAGGTGCCGTAGCCGGCAGCGGGGCCTGCCTCCAGCAGGTGGGGCGGCAGATCGGCGGGATTCATGGTCAGATTTACCATGGCGGGATTCTTCATTTTTCGAATCTTGGTCTGCAGAACATCAATGGACATAGAAACGGCCCCCAATTCCATTTTTTATCAGTATATCACAGATTTTTCTTAATGAAAAGACGCAAATCTTCCAGTTGTGAATTTTTTCTCCCGGGGCATACTAGCCATGAAAGGAGTGATTCCAATGAGCATGAAAGCAATTGTCGCATCCATGGGGATCGGTGCCGCTGCAGGGGCCGTGGCAGTTCTGATGATGCCCCGGAGCAACCCCACCCGCCAGCTGGCTGCCAAGGCGGCAGGCAAGGTGGAAGACGCAGCCATGAAGATCGGCGGCAAGCTGAACGAGACACTGGATTCCATGTAACGAATAACCGCCCGTTCCCTCTCGGGAACGGGCGGTCATCATTTTAGCATAATCAGCGGTTCTGCAGCATATCCTTGGTCTTTGCGGTGGGCGCGTACAGAGAGGAGAAGGGCATGTCATGGTTGATGGCAGCCACGTAGTAAGCGGTGTGCAGGGAGCAGTCGACGTCGAAGTACCAGTCACGCTCCAGCAGCTCGGGCTTGCGGTAGGTCATGTTGGTGCCCAGAACGGCATCCAGAACGCCTTCGGCGACAGCTTCGTCGAACTTCTTCACGCCGCTGGTGAACAGGGGGAAGGTGGCGTTGGTGATGATGCGCTTGGCGCCGCGCTTCTTCAGCTCGCGGGCGACCTCCAGCATGGATTCGCCGGAAGCAATGATATCGTCAGCGATAAAGACAGTCTTGCCCTCGACGCTGTCGCCCAGATACTCGTGGGCCACGATGGGGTTACGGCCGTTGACGATAACGGAGTAGTCACGGCGCTTGTAGAACATACCCAGGTTGCAGCCCAGGACGGAGGAATAGTACATGTTGCGGCTCATGGCGCCTTCGTCGGGAGAAACGACCATGAAATGATCCTTGTCGAAGTTCAGATCGGGCATGTGAGCCAGCAGGGTGGTCAGAACTTCGTGGGTGGGCATGACGTTGTCGAAACTCAGCAGCGGAACGGCATTCATCAGGCGGGGATCGTGGGCGTCAAAGGTGATGATGTTGGCGACACCCATGGCCTGCAGCTCCTGCAGTGCGCATGCACAGTCCAGGCTCTCACGGCTGACGCGGCGGTGCTGACGGCCGCCGTACAGGCTGGGCATAATGACGGACACACGGTGGGCACGACCGGCAACAGCCTGGATGATACGCTTCAGGTTGGCGAAATGGTCGTCAGGGGACATGTGGTTCTCGTGACCGAACAGATTGTAAGTCAGGGAGTAGTTGCCGGGATCCACGACGATGTAAACGTCATGACCGCGGGTGGACTTCTTCACCAGGCCCTTGGCGTCGCCGCTCTGGAAACGGGGGCAGTCGCAGGGGATGATAAAGGTGTCCTTGTCGATACCGGCTTCTTTTGCCCAACCGACCAGGTGCTTGTCAACTGCTTCAGCAATCTCTTCAGCGCCGGGGCATGCGATCAGAGCCAGGTAAGCTTCCTGTCTCTCACTGCCAAAAAATTCGGCGGGGGAAACACTGTTCTTAGACATAATTCTATTTCTCCTCCATTAACAAAAAAGTGTAAATTAAATGTTGAAACTGATTTCATTTTGCCTAAGGGACATTTACACGTTTATTCTATCACATTATTCGACAAGTTCAAAGCATTATTTATCGAAATTTTTACTTTTCTCGTCTTTCGTATAGGATTGGGTAATTTATCTCCCATAACTGGTTATTTTAACCAATTCTCCGCCGCAGAAAGACAGAAACCGGGAGGTTCCCCCTCCCGGTTTTGGCTTATTCTGTCCGGTTTGTCCGCCATACATGGAATCCGAAAACCACACTCAGTGTCATCAGAATGGTCTGAATCGTCATTAATGTCAGCAATATGGGCACATCGTATCCGTCATAGATCCGCCAGTTTCCGCCCGTTGCCATCAGGTCGGAGATGGCAAAGCTGAGGCAGAGCGTACAGATGACACCAAGAAATCTTCCGCCGGTCCGCTTTCGGAAGATGATGGCGGGGATCAGCAGAATCAACCCGGATCCCAGCGACAGCACAAAATAGTACCCGAGCACCAACCGGGGCAGGGACATCCGTCCGCCGGAGGGCTTCTCCCCCCAGAGGAGCGTATCCTCCTCCCCACTTCCCGTACTGGCGTACCAGATGTCCTTATTGGCTGCCAGGTGCATCTTCCGGGAATCGTCTGCCCTTGTATCAGCGCCGAAAATACTGTCCATCAGCACATTCCATTTGTGCCTTGCGGCGATGAAGGTCACGCTTTTGCGTCCCGTGTCCGGATCCACATGATCCTCCCAGCGGCAGTATTCCGCCCGAGCAGACAGCTCCACGGTGACGATGTCGCCGTTTTTCGTCACACTGACAACGGCTTCCTCCGCCGACAGATAGACGGGACTGTAGAAATAATTGAACATGGCAAACAGTACCGTCGCGGTGATCAGGATCGCCAGCACCGCAGCGCTGGTTCTTCGGCGGCGGATATTCCGCTCCAGGTGTTCCAGGGGGGCGGTGTCCGTCTGGGTGGGCATCACAGGCTCCTGCCGCAGCTGCGCCAGCACATCCCGGCAGGGGGCGCATTCACCCAGATGCGCTTCGATGACATCTTTGCTGTCTGCGCTGACCATCCCCTCGGCGTAGAGGGGCAGCAGGTCTTTGATAATATTACAGGATAATTTCATTCTGACACCTCCAGTGCGTCTTTGATTTTCTGGCGGGCGCGGTGATAGGTCACGCAGGCCCAATTGGCGGTCTTACCGAAAAGGCTGCCGATATCTACAAAGGAGAGCTGACTGAATACCCGCAGGGAAAACACTTCCTTATACGGCTCAGGCAGAGCGTGGAGGACTCTGTGAATATCCATTGCCTGCTCCTTATCGCAGATCCGCTCTTCAATGCCCTGCCTGGGGTCCGGGATGTTCAGCTCTTCAATGTCGACAGTCGGCTTCTGTTTTCGAAGATGGGACAGATAGGCGTTGCGGCCCATGGCGCACAGCCAGGTGCGGATATCGCAGTCTCCGCGAAATTCCGGCAGGGCCTTCAGCGCCCTAAAAAACACCTGCTCCGTCAATTCCTCTGCAAGATGGGCGTCATGGCAGATGGCCCGTAAATAAAGCTCCACATCCCGGAAATAAGTGCTATAAACTTCTTCAAATTCCTTCACGCACTCACCTCCTTCTGTCTGTTTGACGCGCGAGTGAGGAATATCTTACAAAAAATTTCACCGGGAAGAAATAATCTTCCCGGTGTCAGAATTTACTTTGCTTCCACCTGAACCCGGTCGTCTTCGATGCGGATGTGGATGGAAGAAATGGGGGACTCGAAGGAGTCGATGATCTTCTCGGAAATGGGATCCTCGAGCCTGCGCTGGATGGTGCGGCGCAGGTTTCTGGCGCCGTAGGTAATGGAATAGGCTTCCTTCACCAGATACTGCCGCATAGCTTCATCCCAGGTCAGTTCCAAACCGCGGGCGGCCAGGCTGGCCTTGAGTTCCGCCAGCATAATATCGGCGATGCCCAGGAAGTTCTCCTCCGTCAGGTGGTTGAAGGCGATGATCTCATCGACGCGGTTGATAAATTCAGGACGCAGGAAATCCCGGAGCGCGGCCATGGTCTTTTCCTTGGTACGGTCCTGGTCAGAACGACCGAAGCCCAGGCCCCCTACCCTGCCCTCGCTGCCTGCATTGGAGGTCATGACGATGATGGTATTCTCGAAATTGACCTGACGGCCCTGGGCGTCGGTGATGCGTCCGTCGTCCAGTACCTGCAGCAGGATGTTCAGCACATCGGGGTGGGCCTTTTCGATCTCGTCAAAGAGGATGACAGAATAGGGACGGCGGCGGATCTTCTCCGTCAGCTGTCCGGCCTCATCATAACCCACATAACCGGGAGGAGAACCGATGAGCTTGGAGACGGTGTGTTTTTCCATATATTCGGACATATCCACCCGGATCAGGCTGTCCACGCTGTCGAAGAGGTCGTCGGCAAGCTGCTTGACCAGCTCTGTCTTGCCCACGCCGGTGGGACCGACGAAGATGAAGGACACGGGGCGCTTCTTGGGACTGATGCCCACCCGGTTGCGGCGGATGGCCCGGGATACGGCGTCCACGGCCTCGTCCTGGCCCACGATATGGGTTTTCAGGCGGTCAGCCAGGCCCTTGATCTGCTCGTATTCCTGGGCCTTGATCTTGGATGCGGGGATCTTGGTCCACAGCTCGATGATCCGGGCCAGGTTCTCCATGGTGACGGCAGGGGTTGGCATTTTATCCAGCTCCTCGATTTGGGCAGCAACCTGCAGCAGCTTGCTGCGCAGGGTGGCCATCCGCTCGAAGTTCTGATTCTCGGGATCCTCGTTCAGCAGGCGCAGCTCCAATTCATAGTCGTCCCGTTCCTTCTTGGCCTCCGCCAGCAGGGTGATCTCCTTGCAGCGCAGGTTCAGGTCGGAGCAAGCTTCGTCCAGCAGATCGATCGCTTTGTCAGGCAGGAAGCGGTCGGTGATATACCGTTCAGAAAGAATGACGCACTGGCGGGCGATCTCCGGGGAGATCTGGACGCCGTGGAACGCGGAGTATGCCTTTGCAACGCCCTGCATGATCTCCACGGCCTGCTCAATGGTGGGCTCCGCCACATTGACAGGCTGGAATCGGCGCTCCAGGGCCGCGTCCTTTTCGATATACTTGCGGTATTCGGCAAAAGTGGTGGCGCCGATGACCTGGATCTCACCACGGCTCAGGGCGGGCTTGAGGATATTGGCGGCGTTCATGCTGCCCTCGGCGTCGCCGGCGCCCACCAGGTTGTGGACTTCGTCGATGACCAGGATGATGTTGCCGCACTCCTTGATCTCACCGATCAGGCTCTTCATACGGCTCTCGAACTGGCCACGGAACTGGGTGCCGGCAACCAATGCCGTCAGATCCAGCAGGAAGACCTCCTTATCCCGCAGCTTGTAGGGAACGTCGCCGGCTGCGATGCGCTGGGCCAGGCCCTCTGCAATGGCGGTCTTGCCCACGCCGGGCTCACCGATGAGGCAGGGATTGTTCTTCTGGCGACGGTTGAGGATCTGGATGACCCGTTCGGTCTCCACATCCCGGCCGATGACCTTGTCGAGCTTGCCTTCCCGGGCACGGGTGGTCAGGTCCATGCAGTAGCTGTCCAGGAATTTATGCTTTTTCTTTCCCTTCTTCTCCCCTTCTTCCTTCTCCTTTTTGGATTCGGGACGCTTGGGAGGCTGTGCAGGCAGATCGGAATGGGTGCCGAACAGCTGGTTGAGCATGGGGAAAGTCGCCGTCTGGCTGTCGATCTCATCGTCATCATGCTTGTCGGTATGATCCATCTGACCGAAGAAATTGCCCATTTCATCGGAAAGCATATCCAGATCCTCTTCGGAAATACCCATCTGGCGCACGGCTTCATCGATCTGGGGGATGCCCAGGCTCCGGGCACATTTCAGGCAGTAGCCCTCGTTGAGGGTGTTGCCGTTTTCGATCTTGGTAATAAAAATAACTGCAATATTCTTCTTGCACTTGGTGCAGATCTTCGGCTGCATGCGAATCACTCCTTATCCAAGGAAATTTCCTTTTTGGCCACAGTATAACATACCCATGACCAAAAAGGAAAAACAAATTGTGAATATGAAATTTTAATCCTGCCAGGGGGTACACTCAAACTGCTCCACGCCGTCGTCGTACCACAGGTGGCTCATGTAAAGGCCGCCCGGGGGCACGGTGGGGCCGGCAGCGGTGCGGTTGCCGGAATCCAGGATGGCACCGATCTCGTGGGGCTGTATCTTGCCCTCGGCAGCGTAAACAACAGTGCCCGCCATGGCTCTTGCCATATTATACAGGAAACCGTTGGCGCAGACCTTCAATTCAATAATGTCGCCCCGGCGCTCTACATTGTAATAGTATACCGTACGGACGGTGGATTTGACATCGGTACCCACGCTGCGTACAGCGGCAAAATCATGGGTTCCCACGAACTGGCTCGCAGCGGCCTGCATTACCTTTTCATCCAGGTGCTTGGGATAGAACCAGGCCCTGTTGACATGGAAGGGATTCTTCAGCCGGGAATTGTAGATCCGGTAAGTATACTCCTTCCGGGCACAGGAACCGATGGCGTTAAAATTCTCATGAACTTCAAAGGCCTTGGTCACCACCACGTCACAGGGCAGGTGGGTATTCAGGGCATAGGGCAGCCGGTCCACGGGAATGGTGGAGGTGGTGCGGAAATTGGCCACATAGCATTTGGCATGGACGCCCGCATCGGTGCGGCCGCAGCCGGTGACATGTACGGGATGATGGACGATCATCTCGATGGCTTTTTCCATGGTTTCCTGAACCGTGGGCAGATTCTTCTGCATCTGCCAGCCGTGGTAATTGGTGCCCAGGTAAGACAAAAACAGACAAATATTGCGCATACACTACCTCACAGGCCGAAATGGCGCAGTACGCACACGGCTGCGATCAGCGCAGCCCCCACCAGGAAAGCCTGGTAGTCGAAGAGCTTGTAACGCAGCAGCTTCATCTTTGTGCGGCCGTCGCCGCCCTGGTAGCAGCGGCACTCCATGGCGGTGGCCAGTTCGTCGGCCCGGCGGAAGGCGGAGATAAACAGGGGCACCAGAATGGGTACCAGGGCCTTGGCCCGGTCCACAATGGAGCCGGACTTGAAGTCGGCACCGCGGGCTTTCTGGGCGCACATGATCTTGTCGGTCTCTTCGATCAGGGTGGGGATGAACCGCAGCGCGATGCACATCATCATGGACAGTTCATGGACGGGGACGCCCACCTTCTTCAGGGGATTCATCAGGGATTCCAGACCGTCGGTCAGGCTGATGGGAGAGGTGGTATAGGTCAGCAGGAAGGTGCCGGAGATCAGCATCAGGATCCGGATCACCATAAAGAACGCCCGGCTCAGGCCCTCGGCGTAGATGTTGACCACCCAGAAGCTGACCAGGGGGTCGCCCTCGCCCGTTGTGAAGAACAGGTTCAGGATACCCGTAAACACCAGAATGAATACCAGGGGCTTCATGCCCTTGACGATGGACCTGGGAGGGATGGCGGAAATTTTGATGCACACCAGCAGGAAGGCAGCCATCAAGGCATAGCTGACCCAGCTGACCGCCAGGAACAGCGCAACAATATAGACCACCAGCATGATCAGCTTGGTGCGGGGATCCAGGCGGTGGATCACGGAATCACCGGGAAAATACTGGCCGAGGGTAATATCTTTCAGCATCAGACATTGCCTCCTCTCAGCTTTTTCAGAGCCTCCACAGCCTGGTCAATGGTGTACACCGGCTCCACGGGAAGACCCATATTCTTGAGGTTCAGGAACACCCGGGTGACCTGAGGAATGTTCAGACCCATTTCCAGCAGCTCCTCCGCCCGCTGGAAGACTTCCGCGGGGGTGCCGTCCATAGCCAGGTGGGAACCGTTCATCACCAGCAGCCGGTCCGTCAGGCGGGCCACATCATCCATGGAGTGACTGACCATCATGATGGTGGCGTTATGGGTGCGGCGGTAATGCTCGATATGACCCAGGATCTCTTCCCGGCCGGCGGGATCCAGACCGGCGGTGGGCTCGTCCAGGATCAGCACCTCGGGCTCCATGGCCAGCACACCGGCAATGGCCACCCGGCGCTTCTGTCCGCCGGACAGGTCAAAGGGAGAGACCTCCAGCTGATCGTCCCGGAGGCCAACGGACCTGGCGGCTTCCCGGACACGGCGGTCGATCTCGTCTTCCTTGAGGCCCATGTTTTTGGGGCCGAAGGCGATGTCCCGGTAGACCGTCTCTTCAAACAGCTGGTACTCGGGGTACTGGAACACCAGACCCACCCGGAACCGGGCCTGCCGGGTCAGCTTCTTGTCGGACCAGATGTCCTTGCCGTCCAGCAGCACCTTGCCGGCGGTGGGCTTCAGCAGACCATTCAGCGTCTGCATCAGGGTGGATTTACCGGAACCGGTGTGGCCGATGATGCCGATAAACTCGCCCCGCTCCACGGAAAAGTTCACATTGTCCAGCGCCTGGTGCTGGAAGGGGGTGCCGATGGAATAAATATAATTCAGGTTTTCAATCTGCAGGATCGGACTCATTTCGCCACCTCCTGAAAAATCGCCTGGGCACATTCTTCCTCACTGAGGGCGTTCAGGGAGAGGTTGAAACCATGCTTGTTCAATTCCCAGCACAGTTCCGTGGTTTCAGGCGCGGCCAAACCGATGCTGTGCAGCAGCTCCACCTGGGTGAACACTTCCTTGGGGGTGCCGTCGGCAGCGACCTTGCCCTTGTGGAGAACCACGACACGGTCCGCCCTGGCGGCTTCGTCCATGTGGTGGGTGATGAGGACCACGGTGATGCCCTTCTCCTTGTTCAGCCGGGAAACGGTTTCCACCACTTCCCTTCTGCCCCGGGGATCCAGCATGGCAGTGGGCTCGTCCAGGACAATGCACTTGGGCTGCATGGCAATGACGCCGGCGATGGCGATACGCTGCTTCTGGCCGCCGGAAAGCAGATGAGGCGCATGGAGGGCAAAGTGGGACATACCCACCTGCTTCAGCGCCTGGTCCACCCTTCTGCGGATCTCGGGACTGGCGATGCCCAGATTCTCGGGACCGAAGGCGACGTCTTCCTCGACAACGTTGGCAACGATCTGATTGTCGGGATTCTGGAACACCATACCCACATTGCGGCGCACCTGCATCAGGCGGTCCTCGTCGGCGGTGTCAATGCCGCAGACCCAGACCTTGCCGCCGGAGGGCAGCAGGATGGAATTAAAATGCTTTGCCAGGGTGGATTTGCCGCAGCCGTTGCTGCCCAGAATGGCAACAAAGGTGCCCGCCTCCACGGAAAGGTTCATATCTTCAAAAACGGCGACGCCGGGCGTGTCGTCCACGCCCGGATAAGTATACGCCAGATGTTCAACTCTGATCATTTCGCTCATAGCTATCTCCATCAATCGGGGGTCCAGCGTCCGGTGGAGCCGCAGGGCAGCATCAGCCCGGAGGACCTGACAGGCAGACCCAGCTCGCCCACCTGGGTATGACCGCCGAACTTGGCACCGAAAACCACATCGGCGGCATAGCCCACGGCGGAGGGAGCCAGGCCGGTGGTGTAGGAATTGATGATGACGAACAGGGGATCGTCAGACAGAATCTTCACCACCTCCTGGAGGAAGGGATAGAAGCTGGTCTCCATCTTCCAGATCTCACCGCTGGGGCCCCGTCCGTAGCTGGGCGGATCCATGATCACGCCGTCATAGCGGCGGCCCCGGCGGATCTCACGCTGGATGAACTTGGCGCAGTCGTCCACGATCCAGTGGATGGGCTTGTCGGCCAGGCCGGAGGCCTGGGCATTTTCCTTGGCCCAGCCCACCATATTCTTGGCTGCGTCCACATGCCAGACCTCGGCACCGCCTGCGGCGGCGGCCAGAGTGGCGCCGCCGGAATAAGCGAAGAGGTTCAGCACCCGGACGGGACGGCCGGCATTTGCGCACTTTTCCCGGATGAAATCCCAGTTGGCAGCCTGCTCGGGGAAGACGCCGGTGTGCTTGAAGTTCATGGGTTTGACGTTGAAAGTCAGGTAATCCTTGTAGCGGATCTGCCACCGTTCGGGCAGCTTGTGATCCGTCCAGTGGCCGCCGCCGGTGTTGGAGCGGACATAGCGGGCGTCGTAGCGCTTCCACTCGGGGGCGTCATGGGGGGTGTTCCAGATGACCTGGGGATCGGGGCGCACCAGCAGGTACTTGCCCCAGCGTTCCAGGCGCTCCCCATTGGAGGTGTCGAGAACCTCGTAATCTTTCCATTCATCAGAAATCCAAATCATTGGCTTTCTCCTTCTATATAAAACTTAACCGTGGTTGTGATTGTGACCGTTGCCCGTACCGGCAACGGTTCCCGTGCCGGGCTCGGTGGGCTCCTCCACCTCGGGGATCTGGGAGGCGAGGAACTCCTCATAAGCCTCAGCGGTGTGGACAGGACAGACAATATAGGGATGGCTCTGTCCGTTCTGGAGGGTGCCGTCGTAGCCGTGCCAGTCGCCGCCGGTGTAGTAGACCCGGCTTTCCTCGGGATAACCGCCGGAAAGGCCGCAGCCCAGTGCCCGCTTGATCTCGGCCACGTCCTCAGAGCTCATCTTCACCAGGGACTTCTTGGACACGGTGGCCTTCATCAAGGTGCAGTATTCGGTGGCGACGCCTTCACCGGTGGTGCAGTAGTCCACGCTGGTGTGCTTGCTGCAGTAGCCCACATCCACATCGCCGGAGTAAGCGTAGGCGCTGGTGGTGTTGGTGCAGCCGTCGGATGCCCGGAGACCGGAATCCAGGCACATGGAGTAACTGCGGAAGCTGCTGGAATCGTACAGCTTCACCCGCTCCAGACCCTCATGGACGGGGGTCAGAACCTTCTTGAACAGGCGGCAGGCGGGGTTGCTGGTGTCGCCGGTCAGGACGATCCTCTCAGGCCACTGGTAGCCGCACCAGACAGCGGCGGTGTAATAATCGGTAAAGCCGCAGAACCAGCGGTCGCGGTTGCTGGAAGTGGTACCGGTCTTGCCGGCAACGGTCTGACCGCTGATATAGGCGGCGCCGCCGGTACCGTCCGCCACAGCGGCGGTCAGGCAGTAGTTCATATAGTTGACGGTCTTCTCGGAGAGGATCTGCTCCACCTCCTGGGTGTTGTCCAGCACCAGGTTGCCTTCGGAGTCATAGACCTTGGTGTAGGTTCTGGCTTCTCTCCAGACGCCGTTGTTGGCAAAGGTGGCGTAGGCAGCGGACATATCCCGGACGGTAACGCCGGTGGTCAGTGCGCCCATGCCAAGGGGTGCCCAGCCCACATCGGACATTTCCTCACCGTCGGCTGCCACATAGTCGTCGGTCAGACCGTTGAGGCGGAACTTGTACTTGGCAAAGTCGTAGGACTGCTGCAGACCCAGAAGATCCAGGGTGTTGACGGAAATGGCGTTGACAGAGGAAACGATACCGGAGTAGACGCTGCGGGAGTACTGGTACCTGCGGTTGTCGTTGCGGGGGAAGGGACTGCCGTCCTCATAGTGGTGGGGCATATCCATGATCACGGAGGCGGGGGTAATGAGTCCGAGCTCAAAGGCGGGCGCGTAAATGGCAACAGGCTTCTGAGTGGAGCCGGTCTGCAGCTCTGCCTCGGTGGCGTAGCTCAGGGCGTCGTAGGCAGTCTTCTCGCCCACGTTGCCGGCAATGGCGACGATGTCGCCGGTCTCATTGTCGATGATGACCATGGACGACCACAGCTGCTGGGCGCTGGCGGTGGTGGGGATCTGATCCAGGTCGGTATAGACCGCATCCAGCTCCTTCTGCACCTCCATGTCGATGGTGGAATAGATATGGTAACCGCCGATCTTCAGCTGGTTCAGATAACCTTCCTTTTCCTTATCGGTAAGCTCCTCCCAGTCCTTTCCGTCCAGGACAGCAAGATCCTTGCAGACGTCGTCCATGACGGCTTCGGTGAACCAGCTGTACACGCCCAGGGAGCCGCCGACATCCACCTCGGTAACCGCGCCGCAGCTGGGGCAGTTATAGGAATTGCCTTCCTCGGTCTGCACCAGGAAGGTACTGACCGTACCGAAATAGCCGCAGGCTTCGTCGGGACAATGGGCCAGACGATCCATGTCAGAGATGCCGCTCTTGAACTCGATGGGGTAAGCAAGGGCTGCGTTGTATTCATCCTCTGTCAGGTAGCCCTCTTGCCGCATGGACCAGAGGATGTTCTCCTGGCGGTAACGGTTGCGTCCGGCGCCGTCTCTGATCACGCCTTTGCCTCTGGGGTATTCGTATTCAGACTCGGAGAAGGGGTTAAACAGCGAGGGGTTGTTGGTGATGCCGATGAGGGCAGCGCACTCGGCGGTGCTCAGCAGCTCCAGCTCCTTGCCGAAGTACTGCTCGGCGGCGGCGCGGACGCCGTACTTGTTGTAGCCGAAGTAGATGGTATTGAGGTACCACTCCATGACCACGTCCTTGTCGTACTGGCTCTCGAAATAGATCGCCTTGAAAATCTCGACGAGCTTACGTTGGACGGTGACGTCGTCATCGCCGGTCTTGTTCTTGATGAACTGCTGGGTGATGGTGGAGCCGCCGAAGGTGGAGGAGCTGCCGATGAACATATTGGCACATGCCTTGATGGTGGTGATCCAGTCAACACCCTGGTGCTCATAGAAGCGCTTGTCCTCGATGGCGACAGCCGCATTGATCAGATCCTGGGGGATCTCATCGATGGTGGCCCAGCGGCGGTCAGTGGAGGTATAAATTCTCTGAAGCTCCTGAATATTACCGTCATTGTCGATATAGTATATAAAGGAAGTCTTCTCCAGATCGTAACCATCCAGATCCTCCACGGCGTTGGGCAGAATGTCGGTCTGCAGGTAATCACCCAGGATACCCACAAACACGAAGCCGCAGATCAGTACGATCATCAGTACCGTAGCAATGGCGCCCAACGCGACCTTCACCACGGCGGCAGCACCGTGATAAAGGCCGTACAGTCCCTTCAGTGACCAGTGGGGATTCCATTCCTGGCGGGGCTTTTCCGCCTTTTTCTTTCTGAAATTATTAAATTTTTCGAACATTTCACGCATTATAAGTCCTCCAATACAGCAGCCCAAAGGCCCGCATGGTGATGTTTGCTTCTTGTTTCCCGTGCAGACATAACACGACACAATAGATTATACCATATCCTGCCCAAAAACGAAAGCCCTAATTTATTAATAAAGATTAAATTCCGTGGAAATACTACAGCTAAAGATCGCAGAAGAGAGGTACTGCCCATGAAAAAGATCCGCTCCGTTTATCTGACGCTGGCCCTGACCTTCCTGCTGGGCGTCCACGGCGGAAGCATCGCCCTGTGGAAGGACGGCTCCCCGGAGCCTGTGCGCGTCTTCCCCTACCCTGTCAGCTGCCTGCCTCAAGAGGCCCGGGAGGCCCTGGAGCAGGGCATTCGTGTTGAAAGCATCGAACAGCTGGAGGAGCTGGCGGAAAATTATCTTTCCTAATCCGGACGCCTCGTTATCGTGCAAATTGCCCTATTGATTTCCGGACGGAAACCGAGTAGAATAAAGGCAGTTAAACCACAGGAGGAATTGCCATATGAGCGATCTGTACGGCTCCGATTTCATGACTATTGTGGACGAAGACGGCACCGAATATGAGCTGGAAGTGCTCAGCACCCTGGAGTATGACGGCAATACCTATCTGGCCGTGATCCCCGCCGGTGCCGAGGACACCGAGGATCTGGAAGTAAGCATCCTCAAGAGCGTGGAAGAGGATGGCGAGAGCATCCTGTGCGCCATCGAGGATGACGAAGAACTGCAGGCCGTCAACGACCTCATCATGGAAGCCCTTTACGAGGACGACGAAGAGGACGAGGATTGATTCACCATGTCATTCCGGGCCGGCGCCCACACTGGCGTGGGAATCCCCCGGACCGAAGGGGATTGCTACGTCGGACTGTGCCCCTCGCAATGACAGCAAATTTATAAATTACCTGCTTGGTGCGTGGTGTGTCCATTTGGACCCACATTTTATCATAGGGACGTTAGATTTCCATGCCGGGTTAGCAGACCTCCCGTCCACGCTTTGACGATGGATGGATGTTGGGAGCAGTTAAGGCTTGGAGCGGCATCCCACCTGCCGTTTCGTGCAGGTCACAATCGATGCATCACGGCCAAAGCGGGGGTTGGCATGGGGAGCTTCGGCTCCCCATGTTTTTATTTTCAGCAAAACAGAAAAAATATTGTAAATTTTTTGTATAAATTTGCTGTAAAGCCTGATTTGGCACTTGCAACCGCCCCGGAAATGGTTTATAATACCCAAGACTGTCCGCCTTTTGGGGCGGAATAAACCCAACGAGAGGAACTGATAAACCAATGAGTGCATCCAGCAAGAAGAAGCTTCGCAATGCTGCGAAGGCCGAGCAGCTCACTGAAAAGCAGCTGGCCGAGCAGACCGAAGCCAAGAAACTGAAGATCTTCACCATCGTCATGGTGGCCGCAGTGGCCCTTATGGTGGTCTTCGCCATCGGCGTGGGCGTCTACAACGGCGTCATCGTGCCCCAGCAGGCAAAAAAGGAAGCGGAAGCCATGCGCAGCACCGTGGCCGTCACCGTCGGTGACCACGAGGTCAGCGCCGTGGAATACAACTGCTTCTATGTCGACGCTGTTTCCAATTTCTACAGCCAGGTGGGCTCCTACGCCTCCCTGTACGGTCTGGACGTGACCAAGGCACTGGACCAGCAGGTCGTTGATGAAGAGACCGGCAAGACCTGGGCTGACGAATTCAAGACCAGCGCCGAGAACAACATCAAGTCCGTCTATGCCATCTGCGACGAGGCCGAAGCCAATGGCTTCACCCTGAGCGAGGCAGACAAGACCACCATCGAATCCCAGATGACCTCCCTGGCCCTGAACGCCCTGCAGTATGGCTACGCCAATGTCGATGACTACCTGACCGCCATGTACGGAACCGGCGCCAACCAGCAGACTGTCCGCGCTTACTTCGAGAAGTGCTACACCGCATCCATGTACCAGAACTCCGTGGCTGAGGCCATCGAGTACACCGACGCCGAGATCCAGGCCAAGGACGACGCCGATCCCAACGCCTATACCTTCTTCTCCTACAACTCCTACTACATGTCCACCTCCAAGTTCCTGGAGGGTGGTACCGAGAACGAGGACGGCACCAAGACTTACTCCGACGCCGAGAAGGCCGCCGCCATCGCCGCTGCCGAGGCTGCTGCCCAGTCCCTGGTTACCGAGGAGATCACCTCCATCGAGGCTCTGGATGCCGCCATTGCTGCTCTGGAGATCAACGCTGAGGCTGCCTCCGCTGCCTCCACCCCCTACACCGATTCCAGCTACACCTACCTGGCTTCCGCCATCCAGTCCTGGGTCGCTGACGAGAGCCGCCAGGCCGGCGATCTGACCTATCTGCCCTCCACCACCACCGATGCCGACGGCAACACCACCGTCACCGGCTACTATGTGGTTTACTTCGTTGCCCGCAACGAAAATGACTATCAGCTGGCCAATATCCGCCACATCCTGGCTGCCTTCGAGGGCGGCACCACCGACACCAACGGCAACAAGACCTACTCCGACGAGGAGAAGGCTGCTGCCAGGGAAAAGGCTGAGGCTATCTACGAAGAGTGGAAGAACGGTGAGGCTACCGAGGACACCTTCGCTGCCCTGGCCAACGAGAAGTCCGATGACGGCGACGGCACCACTGGCGGCCTGTACACCGATGTCTACAAGGGTCAGATGGTCGAATCCTTCAACAACTGGATCTTCGCAGGCCACACTGCCGGCGAGACCGAGATCATCGAGTCCGAGTTTGGTTACCACATCATGTACGCACTGGATGCTTCCGAGCAGACCTACCGTGAGATGATGATCAAGAACACCCTGCTCAACGAGGATATCACCGAATGGCATGACGACCTGGTCGCTGATGTCACCGTCACCGAGAAGAACATGGAGCATGTTCCCACCGGCATGGTCATCAGCCCCGCCTACAGCGCCTAAACAAGAATAGAAACGCCTCCTGTGGAGAACACTTTCCACAGGAGGCGTATTTTTATGAAGAAAAGAAAATTCCTGGGCCGCGTACTGGCAGGAGCAGGGGCCGGAGCCGTCAACGGACTCTTCGGCGCGGGAGGGGGCATGGTACTGGTGCCCCTGCTGAGCCTGCTGACGGATATGGAAGAAGAAGAGATCTTCGCTTCCTCCCTGGCTGTCATCCTGCCCATCTGTCTGGTATCCATTGCGGTAACGGCAGCCACCGGGAATCTGGCATGGCATCAGGCGCTCCCCTGGCTCATTGGCAGTGCGGCCGGCGGTGCGGCGGCGGGTCTTTGGGGAAAACGAATCCCCGTGAAATGGCTCCACCGGATTCTGGGAATCCTGATCATCTGGGGAGGGATCCGGTACCTGTGTTAGAAAGCTTTCCTGTCATCCTGATCATCGGAACCGCTCTGGGCTTTCTGACAGGGCTGGGTGTGGGCGGCGGGAGCCTGCTGATCATCTGGCTGACGGCGGTGCTGGGAATGGATCCAGCCATGGCCCGGGGTATCAATCTGCTGTTTTTCCTCCCCGGGGCAGCCATCGCCATCTGCTTGCGCAGAAAGCAGGGCGCCATCCAATGGAAAAACGTCCTTCCCTGCGCCGCAGCCGGCTGCATTGCCGCCGGGATATTCTCTTATCTTTCCACCGTCCTGGATGTGGTGCTGCTGAAAAAGCTCTTCGGCGGGATCCTCATTGCCGCCGGGATCCGGGAACTGCTGTGGAAGTCAAAAACGTAAAGGAGGGCTTACGCCCTCCTTTTCTCAATTGCGCTTTTTGAAGTTCAGATAGCCTTCCAGGATCAGGGATGCCGCCACGGCATCCACCGTGTTCTTGCGTTTCTTGCCGTGGTAGTTGTGCTCAGAGAGGATGTTGTGGGCCTCCACGGTGGTGCGGCGCTCGTCCCACAGGGCAACGGGCAGGCCGGTGGCCTCCTCCAGCTTCTTCGCAAATTCCCGACACACCTCGGCCCGAGGTCCTTCGGTGCCGTCCATATTCCTGGGCAGACCGCAGACGATCTCCCCCACCCCGTTTTCCTCGATCAGCTTCTGGATCTGTGCGATGGTCTTTTCATCCCTGCGGCTGTGGATCACCGTGGTGGATCCCACAATGGAGCAGAGCAGGTCACTCATGGCGATACCGGTGCGTGCGTCGCCGTAATCGACGCCCATGATCTTTTTCATAAAGAATACCCCTTTCTTTTTTGTCTTATCCTACCACAAAAAAAATAAAAAGGGAAGCAAAAAAATTGTTGACATTTGGAGAGGGGCGTGATAGAATGATTTCACCTGTGAAAAAAGGGTTTATTTTTATGCCCATTTTTCAGCCCCGGAGCGGAAATTGTAGTTGTCCGCTTCCTAAATCTTTCTATATAGCCGGGGTGATACAGGGAGGCAGTTTTTTAAGGAGGTGCCGTTATGCGCGTTAAAGTCACTATGAGATGCTCTGAGTGCAAGCAGAGAAACTACAACACCATGAAGAACAAGAAGAATGACCCCGACCGTCTCGAGATGAAGAAGTACTGCAGATTCTGCAGAAAGCATACCACTCACAACGAGACCAAGTAAGGAGGCCCCACCAAAATGGCAGAAGTCAAGAAGGAAAACTGGTTCGTCAGAACCTGGGGCAAGGTCTGCAAGTACTTCCGTGAGCTCCGCAGCGAGCTGAAGAAGGTCGTGTGGCCCACTCCCAAGCAGGTCCTGAACAACACCCTGATCGTCGGCGGCTGCTGCGGCGTGATCGGCGCCTTTATCTGGCTGTTCGACTTCGTTGCGGGTGCTGGCATCACCGGGCTGATCAACCTGTTCAACTAAGGAGTAACGGCCATGGCAGATACTGCAAGATGGTATGTCGTCCATACCTACTCCGGTTACGAGAACACTGTAAAGGCCACCATTGAAAAGACCGTCGAGTCCCGCGGACTGCACGATCAGATCCTGGCCATCTCCATTCCCCTGGAGACCGTCACTGAGATCACCGAATCCGGCGTCAGCAAGACTTACGACCGCAAGGTCTACCCCGGCTACGTCCTGGTGAAGATGGTCTACTCCGATGACACCTGGCATGTCATCAAATCCGTCCGCGGCGTCACCGGCTTCGTGGGCACATCCAGCAACGACCCCACTCCCCTGACCGAGGAAGAGGTTTACGCCATGGGCGTCGAGAAGAAGGAAATCATCGTCAACTATGTGGTGGGCGATACCGTCCGGATCCTCGATGGTCCTCTGAGCAGCTTCACCGGTACCGTGGAGAGCATTGAGGTCGACAGCAACACGGTCAACGTCATCGTTTCCATGTTTGGCCGTGAGACCTCCGTCGAGTTCGAGCTCGATCAGGTTGAGGTCGTTTCCCAGTAAAACGCTACGGGCCGTTTACCGGCCGGAACGTGGGAGGGGTTCAAAACCCCGTTAGCAATGCGTTTACGCATCATTACCACTATATAATTTGGAGGTGCTTATAATGGCACAGAAAGTCACTGGTATTATCAAACTGCAGATCAACGCCGCCAAGGCTACCGCCTCCCCCCCTGTTGGTCCCGCTCTGGGTCAGCACGGCGTTAACATCGCTGCTTTCATCAAGGAATTCAACGCTCGCACCAAGGATCAGGAAGGTTACAAGATCCCTGTCGTCATCACTGTTTACGCTGACCGCAGCTTCACCTTCATCACCAAGACTCCTCCGACCCCCCTGCTGATCATGAAGGCTATCGGTCTGGAGAGCGGTTCCGGTGTCCCCAACAAGACCAAGGTTGGCACCATCACCAAGGCTCAGGTCTCCGAGATCGCCAAGATCAAGCTGCCCGACCTGAACTGCCCCACCCTGGAGGCTGCTGAGTCCCAGGTTGCCGGTACCTGCCGCTCCATGGGCGTTACCGTCGTCGATTGATTATTGCTGTTCCGGACAATATCTGAGTTCCGGACTGTGGGAGGATTATTCCGCATCACCACTATTAGGAGGATAAAACAAAATGTTTAGAGGTAAAAAGTACAAGGAGAGCGCCAAGCTGGTTGACCGCTCCGTTCAGTATGATCCCAATGAAGCCCTGGACCTGGTTGTGAAGGGCGCTTCCGCTAAGTTCGACGAGACCGTCGAGCTGCACATCAAGCTCGGTGTTGACTCCCGTCACGCTGACCAGCAGGTCCGTGGCGCAGTTGTCCTGCCCAACGGCACCGGCAAGACCCGCCGCGTCCTGGTTTTCTGCAAGGACAACAAGGTTGAGGATGCCAAGGCTGCCGGCGCTGACTATGTCGGCGGCATGGACCTGGTGGAGAAGATCACCAAGGAGAACTGGTTCGAGTTCGACGTGGTCGTCGCTTCCCCCGACATGATGGGTATCGTTGGCCGTCTGGGTAAGGTTCTGGGCCCCAAGGGTCTGATGCCCTCCCCCAAGGCCGGCACCGTGACCCCCAACGTCGGTGCTGCTGTCAAGGAAATCAAGGCTGGTAAGGTCGAGTACCGTCTGGACAAGACCAACATCATCCACTGCCCCATCGGCAAGGTTTCCTTCGGCACCGAGAAGCTGGCTGAGAACATGGACACCCTGGTCCGCGCTGTTGTCAAGGCTAAGCCCGCTGCAGCCAAGGGTCAGTATATCCGTTCCTGCACCGTCGCCTCCACCATGGGCCCCGGCGTCAAGGTCTCCACTGTCAAGTATATCTAATCGGATATTCAACGCAAAAAACCTGGAAGCATTCGCTTCCAGGTTTTTGTGTTTGCGTACTCCCCTATTTACAATATCTTCATTTGACTTTTCTGTCCTGTTCCCACTATAATGGAATGAAAAGGAAAAGGAGGTAAATTTATGAAAAAACTCATTGGACTGGCGGTTCTGATTTTCCTTGCCGCCATTGCCTGGAATCTGTTCAGCAATCCCGACGCCAGCACGAAAGCCCTGCTGAAATCCGTCGCCGAGAGCGAGGAGCTGCAAACCTGGATCGAGGAGCACCCCGTGGAGGAACTGGCATCCGACGCCAAGGACACCCTGGTGAAGGCATTCCCCTTCCTGGAGGACCTGCTGGATGTGGAGAACCTGAAGCAGACCCTGAAAACCACCGGCATGGATCTGATACGGGACTATATGGCGTCTGCCAATCCCGAGACCCAGGAGAAAGCCAACACCCTCGGCTCCGTCATCAAGATCCTCTACCCCGACCTGACCGACGAGGTGGACTCCATCCTGGGCAAATAACCTGCCGTAGGGTGTAGCATCCCTGACGCACTGCCTGAAAGGAGCATCACCATGGACAAACGCAAGATCATTGCCGCAGTAACTGTCGTTCTCGTGCTGATCGCCGCCTGTGTGATCACCATTCCCGTCCGGCGGGAGATCGACCAGGACTTCACCTGCTACGCCTGCCATCAGGATGATCCCGCTTACCGGGAGGAAGTTACCGTCAACTTCACCGGAACTTATGTGGACTATCTTTTTCTTACAGACCGTTTCGAGGGATACATAGATGTTTCAGATTTCGCTTACCTGAATGAGGACTTTTTGCCTGACAATGCCCGCCCTCTGGAACTACCCTTGAGCGAGGTTCCCGCTCTGGTGAATTACATGGTTTACTCAAAGCCCGGAATTGCACATTACAGCATTGAGATACGGGCTTCCCTGCAGGCAGCGGAGGATCTCAGCGCTTTCCGCCTGGGTTACTTTGTGCCAGATACCATCGGAAATGGCTCCCGAATCATGAAAGTTGTTCTATCCTACCCGCAATGGCACAGCTGGGAGGAATGTCTGACACCCTTTTCCCCCACCTAAACGCATACACAGGAGGTAGTCCCATGAAGAAATGGCTCATCGCACTGGCTGTGATTCTGCTGCTTTCCCTGCCTGTCTGTATTGCTATGTTCGGCAGCGGATACCTGGGCTTCTTCAATCCCGACATCCCCGCTGAGCAGGTGGCTGTCATCCGGGTCACCGATGGCATGCGAACTGGGGAGAGCTTCCAAGTCACTGACGCTGAAATCATCCGTCAGATCACCGTACTGGTCAACGATTTGGGTCCTGCTGTTGGCAGGTACGGCACCTGGAACGGCTGGCATGATTCTGTGACATTCCTGGATGCTGCCGGGGCTGAGCTTTTTCATGTGACCGCCGTCAGCGAGACTCAGATCAGTTCTGACAGCTGCTTCTACCCTGCCGACGCCGCAGACCTGGTCGCGTATCTATCCCAACTGGATCCACACCACGCCTGATCCCCTTTCCGTAGAGCACACATGCAATGTGTGCCCTACAACAAAATAGACTATAAAATAAAAACAAAAAATTTGTAAAATAATGCTTGACAAATGAAATATCGTGTGTTAAGATATCGGAGTTGCCAAAGACAGCAGGTGCTCAATCGGAGCGTAAGTCCTGCCGAGGTGCGCTGATAGGATATTTCTGCGTGTCTTTCTGTCTTCTGGCAGGAAGACACTTTTTTATTTTTCGGAGGTGAAAATTATGCCCAACGCAAAGGTTCTTGAGAGCAAGAAGGCAGTTGTCGAAGCTCTGACCGGCAAGATCCAGGAGTCCACTTCTGTCGTCTTCGTCGACTACAAGGGTATCACTGTCGCTCAGGACACCGAGCTGCGTAAGCAGTTCCGCGAAGCAGGCGTCGAGTACACCGTCGTTAAGAACACCCTGACCAATTTCGCCACTAAGAATGCTGGCTATGATTTCTCTAAGGTTCTGAACGGTACCACCGCTATGGCTTCCACCACCGGCGACCCCATCGCCCCTGCCCGCATCGTTTGCGAGTTCGCCAAGAAGAACAAGCTGAAGACCCTGGCTATCAAGGGCGGCGTCGTCGAAGGCTCTGTCCTGTCCGCCGATCAGCTGAACGGCTTTGGTGAGCTGCCCAGCAAGAACGCCCTGGTCGCATCCGTCCTGGGTACCTTCCTGGCTCCCATTTCCAGCCTGGCCTTCGTTCTGGATCAGATCCGGATTCAGAAGGACCCCAACGCTGCTGCTGCCGAAGCAGAAGCCTAATCGCAATCCCCTTTCCACAAACACTAAAAACACTCTACTTTTAACTATTTAGGAGGAAATTATCATGGCATCTGAGAAGATCACTGCTCTGGTTGAGCAGGTTAAGGAACTGACCGTTCTGGAGCTGGCTGAGCTGGTTCACACCCTGGAAGAAGTTTTCGGCGTTTCCGCCGCTGCTGCTGCTGTTGCTGCTCCCGCTGCTGCTGCTGAGGAAGTCGAGGAGAAGACCGAGTTCGACGTCATCCTGAAGGCTGCCGGCGCTTCCAAGCTGGGCGTCATCAAGGTTGTCCGCGCCGCTACCGGCCTGGGCCTGAAGGACGCTAAGGAGCTGGTTGACAACTGCCCCAAGACCCTGAAGGAAGCTATCTCCAAGGAAGACGCAGAGAAGCTGGTCGAAGAGCTGAAGGCCGCTGGCGCCGAAGCCGAGATCAAGTAATTAAAGCTTACCCCAACATACAAGAGCCGCCAGCAATGGCGGCTCTTCGTGCCTTTCTATAAATAAGGAGACCCCATGAAGGAATTTCTCACAAAATTCTTCGAACTTCTCTTTCCTGACGGCTACGATCCCTACAGCATGATCTCCTTCCTGGGATTCGTCATCGCTGTTGTCTTTATTGCGGCTGTGCTGATCCGCATCGTTCACCAGAAGGCATCCCGGTACAATCATGCCCTGGCTTCCGCCATGGCGCTGCTGTTCGCCTATACGACGCTGATGTGGCTGCACGGCGGTATCCTGAATGATTTGGTCGCAGAGGTGCTGCGTGTCCTGCCTCTCATCGAATACGATGGAGAGAAGATCACCCTGTTCAAATTCGCTCTGGACAAGCCCTTTGATGCCAGTGCCGCCTATCTGTACACCTTCATCCTGTCCTTTATTCTTATCGGCCTGGATGATCTGATCCCCGACGCCAAAAACGGCTTTGGCTGGATCGCACTGCAGGTATTCATCACATTCCTGACGCTGGTGTTCTATTGGTTCGTCATAAAGTGCCTGAATCATTTCATGCCCGACGGCCTGAATCAGTTTGCACCGCTGATTCTGGTGGCCATTCTGGTGTTCATGGTGCTGCTTGGCTTCCTGAAGGTGGTGCTTGGTCTGGTACTTGTTGCGGTGAACCCGCTGCTGGGTGCTGTCAGCGCTTTCTTCTCCACCTCCCGGCTGGGTCAGGCACTGGGCAAGGCTGCCCTGTGTGCCCTGTTCCTGTGTGCCGTCAGCATCTACCTGGTCAATAACGATCTGGGCTCTTTTGTCCTGTCTGATATGACCTTTGCCGTATGTATCCTGCCCATGGCTGTGCTGGTGGGCCTGTGGTTCGTGGTCGGCAATGTATTGTAACGTACATCATCCCCTCTGCTGCGGCGGAGGGGATTTCTTTTTGTCATTCTCTATGCTATAATGGGTTGGAGGTGAATCTTATGAAACGATTATTGATTCTGCTTGCATTGCTTCTTGCCGGATGCAGCGCAGGCGACCATATGCCCACCACACCCATTGCAACAGAAACACAGCCTGTCATAACGGAGCCAACGGTCCCTGAAACCACCGCTCCCACCGAAGCTCCTACGGAAGCTCCCACGGATCCCATTGAAGAAATGGTGAACACCATGACCGTGGAGGAAAAGGTGGGCCAGCTTTTCCTGGCCCGGTATGATGCTGCCAACGCCCAGCATCATGTACAGCAGTACCACCTGAGCGGATGGATCCTGTTCTCCGCAGATTTTGAGCATCACACCCCCGACACCATCCACGCCGAAATCGATGCCCTCCAGGTCGCCTCCGCCGTCCCGCTGCTGATGGCCGTGGACGAGGAGGGCGGCACCGTGACCCGGGTCAGCCGTTATTCTGCTTTCCGCGATACCAAATTCCCCTCTCCCCGCAAGATCTATGACCGGGATGGGCTGCTGGGTCTGATGGAAACGGAGGCTGAAAAATGCCGGCTTCTGACCTCCCTCGGCCTGAATGTGAATGTAGGCCCTGTCTGCGACATCACCACGGATAAAAACGCCTTCATGTACGCCCGCTCCCTGGGGCAGACCCCGGAAATCACCGGCCAGCTGATCGCAGGCATGGTGGATACCATGGCCCAAAACCAGGTAGGCAGTGTCCTGAAGCACTTCCCCGGATACGGAAACAATGCGGATACCCACGTGGGCATCGCCCGGGACAACCGCTCCCTGGAAGCCCTGGAGGCCGCTGACCTGGTACCTTTCCGCTATGGTATTGACGCCGGGTGTGATGCCATTCTGGTCAGCCACACCATCGTGGAAGCCCTGGACGACACCCTGCCCGCCTCCCTCTCCCCTGCCGTGATTTCCTACCTGCGCAGCGAAATGGGCTTTGACGGCGTGATCCTGACGGACGATCTGGTGATGCAGGCCATCACCGATACCTACGGTGCCGGAGAAGCCGCTGTCCTGGCTGTTCTGGCGGGCAATGACCTGCTGTGTGCCTCGGAATATGTGAGCCAGTATGAAGCCGTCCTGGCTGCTGTTCAGGACGGACGTATCCCCATGGAGCGCATCGACGAAGCTGTATACCGTGTTCTCCGATGGAAACAGAAGCTGGGACTTCTGACATTTGAGGGCTGATTTTGACCACTTACCGGGCTGACCCGACGGGTCAGCCCGGATCTTGTGACAAGCCAAATTCCATCTGCTATACTGAAGCCACCAGATATGAAAGGGGCTGATCCATTGAAGATCACATTGGAATCCGTGCAGCTGCCGGAGACGGAGATCATCATCCGGGGCAACGTGACCAGTGAAGAGGTCATATCCATTCTCCAGCTGCTGCGCAGCAAAACCAGCGGCAAGGTCGTGGCATACCGGGATGAAGAACAGTTCATCCTGAACGCCGGAGAAATCATTTACGCCGAAACCGGCGGCAGCGGCGTCATTGTCCATACCTCCAAAGAAACCTATGAAACCAGGCAGAAGCTGTTTGAGCTGAAAGACCAGCTTTGCGCCCAGGGCTTTGCTCAGATCAACAAGAGCACCATCGTCAACATCAACGCAGTCAAAAGCATTCAAGCCGAGTTCAGCGGAAACTACCGCGTCAAGCTGAAGGCCACAAAAGACGTACTGACTGTTTCCCGGAAATATTTCAGAGAATTCCGGGACCGCATTTAAGGAGGTTTCGCCATGAAAATCAATTCTTCCGCCCTAATCCAATCCGCCCTCACCGGCATGGGCATCGGATTTCCCGTCACACTGGTGTGCATGGCCTCTATTGGCGGTTTCAACGGCGTCATCCAGGAATTTGCCGTGTGGATGGTCGCCTCCGCCCTCTTCGGCATCCTTTCCGGTGTACTGTTTTACAGCAAACATGACCTTGCCTTCCCGGCCGCCCTGGGTCTGCACCTTGTTGGCTGCTTCGCCGTCACAGTCATCGCCTGCGCCATCATCGGCTACGGTAACGACCTGTTGGAACTGATCATCAGCATTCTACCTGGTTTCCTGACAATTTATGCAGTTATCTACGGTGTATGCTTCGCCATTATGAAGCACCATGAAAAGCAGATCAATGAAGCTCTGCGCAATAATTGACAATAAAAGCCGACCTTTTCAGGTCGGCTTTTATACTTATTCTTCCTCTTCCAGCTCCTTGCCCAGGTCGTGATAGGGACTTTGGAGGGGGCTGGTGGTTCGGGCTTCCTTCATGTAGCCACTGACCAGCTTCTGCGCCTGCTCCACAGGAAGCATAGTGCCGGCGCCGGCCACGCAGCCACCGGGACAGGCCATGCCCTCCAGCAGGTAGCCGTTGTACTTGCCGGCCTTGGCCAGCTGCATCAGCTTCTTGCATTCCCGCAGGCCTTCAGCCCGGGCGGTTTTGACCTCAGCGCCGGGGTTGGTCTCGGCGATCAGATCGGCGACAGCCTTGGCTACACCGCCGGATACCGCAAAGCCGCGGCCCGCGGCGGTGCCCACATTCAGAGGATCGGCCGATTCCACCTCATCCAGATTGATGCCCTTGGCCTCAAACATGCCCTGCAGCTCCTCAAAGGTCAGGACGAAGTCCACATCGGAGCGGATATCGGCACGGATGGCCTCCAGCTTCTTGGCGGCACAGGGACCAACGAAGACCACCTTGCAGTCAGGATCCTCCTTCTTCAGCATCCGGGCCGTGAAAACCATAGGCGTCAGGGTCATGGACATCTTTCCCACTTCCCCGGGGAAATTCTTTTCGATCATGGAATGCCAGGCGGGGCAGCAGGAGGTGGCCATATAGTTCTGCTGGGCGGGCACCTTCTCCTGGAAGTCCCGGGCTTCTTCGATGGTACACATATCAGCGCCGATGGCAACTTCCACGCAGCGATCGAAGCCCAGCAGCTTCATGCCGGTGATGAACTTCTCGGGGGTGGACCGCTTGGAGAACTGGCCGATAAAAGCGGGGGCCACGATGGCAATGACCTTATCACCCTTGAGGATGGAGGAGATCACCTGGAAGATCTGGGCCTTGTCGGCGATGGCGCCGAAGGGGCAGCTCACCAGGCACTGGCCGCAGTGGACACACTTATCCTGATCGATGACGGCACGGCCGTATTCATCCTGGCCGATGGCGTCCATGCCGCAGGCCACCTGACAGGGCCGCTCCAGATGGACGATGGCGTGGTAGTCACAGGCCTTGGCACACTTGCCGCACTTAATGCACTTGGACTGATCGATGTAGCTTCTGCCGTTGACGACAGAAATAGCGTCCTTGGGGCAGACCCGCTGGCAGGTGGCCGCCAGGCAGTTCTGGCACAGCTCGGTGACCCGGTACTGGTTGGGCGGGCATCGGTGACAGGCGTAGGGAATGATGTTGATCAGCGGGGGCTCATAATACTGCTCGGCAATGGCGGCGTGGTCCATGCCTTCGGTCATCAGGATACGGGTCTGGGCGGGGCGCAGGCTCATACCCATGGCCAGGCGGACCCGCTCACCCACAATGGCGCGCTCCAGAAAAACGGAATCCCGGTGCCGGGGCATATCGCCGGGAATAATGGTAAAGGGAATATCCTCCGCGTGGGCATAACCGTTTCCGGCATAGGCCATCCTGGCCACTTCCGTAAACACGCCCTTGCGGATATCGGTGACAAGAGAATAAATACCTCTCATAACTGCCTCCTCGTAAATGAAATATCTATTATGTTAAATGATTGACACATTTCTGTCAACCAATTTTGTATACATCCATAACTTGGCAATACAAAAACCGACCCGGAACGGGTCGGTCTGTATGCTTTTATTTGCGGTAGAAATCATGCCCGCAGCAGGGACATTTCGGATAATCGAAATCGATGGAAAGGCCGCAGCCAGGGCACTCCTTCTGCGGCAGAGCATCCGGATCTTCTGCCTGGGCATGACCCGGGGCAAAGAATTCCAGCTTGCCGCACTTGGGGCAGTGGTACAGATCCACCACCAGGGCCCCCGCCATCAGGTGCGCCCACTCGCCGCCGAGGAACCCCTGTTCCCCCAGCTGGATCTTCTCCCGCTGCGGGCCATCCATCTTTGCACCGCAGCGCAGGCAGTCGAGCTTTGCCATCTTACAGCTTCAGGATGGTGTCGATGACGCCGTCGACGTCGTTGGTATAGACAGTCTCCATCAGACCGTTGTCGTAGGCCTGGGCAACACTGGGATCGATGGGCAGCTTGGCCAGGACGGGCAGATTGAACTTGGCGGCGATATCCTCAATATGGGATTTGCCGAAGACCTCGATTTTCCTGCCGCAGTCAGGGCACTTCAGGTAGGAGTAGTTCTCCACGAAGCCCAGCACGGGAATGTGCATCATCTCAGCCATCTTGACAGCCTTGGAGACGATCATGGAGACCAGATCCTGGGGGGTGGTGACGATGACCACACCATCGATGGGCAGGCTCTGGAAGACGGTCAGGGGCACGTCGCCGGTGCCGGGAGGCATGTCCACAAACATATAGTCCACATCTTCCCAGATAACATCGGTCCAGAACTGCTTGACAGCGCCAGCGATGACAGGGCCGCGCCAGACCACGGGATCACCGGGGTTATCCAGCAAAAGGTTAATGGACATGACCTGGATGCCGCTGCGGGTCAGGGCAGGATACAGGCCCTCTTCGGTGGCACCCTGGCACTCATTGACGCCGAAGGCGGTGGGGGCGGAGGGGCCGGTGATGTCAGCGTCCAGAACGCCGACCCGCTTGCCTTCACGGGCCATGGCCACGGCCAGCATGGAGGTCACGGTGGACTTGCCGACGCCGCCCTTGCCGGAGACAACGGCGATGACCTTCTTAACGGAAGAATGGGGATTCAGCTGTGCCAGCAGGCTCTCGGCCTTGCGGTCTGCGCAATCGCTGCCGCAGCTGGAACAGTTACCAGAACAAGAACTCATTTGAAAATTCGCTCCTTTTGTTTTATCAATCTTGTTTATTATAGAACTTTTGCCCCACTGTGTCAACCGTCAAAAAAGAGGGGCAATCGCCCCTCTTTTTTCAATACCGTTTATTGGGTTTCAATCCGAAGAACATCAGCGTAAGACCGCTGATGCCGAAGATGGCGATGAAAGTCAATGTCACATACCCGCCGAAGATGGGCTGGCCTGCCGCTTCAAAGACAAACCACAGGAACGCCGCGAAGGCGCTCATGGCTGCCGCAGCAAGGCCGCCGAAAATCATCAGCAGCCGGTAGCGCAGATCACGGCGGCGAAGCTCCCGCTCCGCGCCCATCAGCAGGCCGTCCACGGCCAGATCGGGCTCGCCGTCGTAGACCACGAACCGGCAGACCTTGCTGCCCACACGGACGTCCTCTTCCATATCGGTGCCCTCTTCATTGTGCCGGGGCACCCGGATGGCCAGCTCGTCGTCCACGTAGACGTCAAAAACCGTCTTGAAAGGCACGCAGCGGACAACATGGGTTTCGCCGTCCACGGCAAGCTTCCAGCTATATTCTTTTTTCATAAGGTTTCCTCCTTATTCCTGGGCAGCTTCCCACTGTTCCATCAGATCCATGAGGACCATTTCGGCTTCCTCTTTCTCTTCCAGCAGGCGGGTCAGCTCCTGGTAGTCGGCGGCAGCGGCTTCGATCTTAACATCGAATTCGGCAACCACCTTTTCCTGCTTCTCGATCTCCCGTTCCAGCTTCCGGATCAGCTTCTCCTGGTCCTTGGTGCCTCCCTTGGGCTTTTCTTTTTTGGGCTTGGGGGCGGAGATGACGGGTGCCTTGTTCATGGCCTCGTGCTCCAGGATGGAGCGGTACTTCTGATAGCCGCACTTGAAGTCCCGGATCTGGCCATCCTCGAGAAGCCAGATGCGCTCGGCGAACTTTTCAATGAAGTAGCGGTCATGGGACACGAACAGCAGCACGCCCTCGAATTCCTCGATGGCGGCTTCCACCCATTCGCGGGAGGCAATGTCCAGATGGTTCGTCGGCTCGTCCAGGATCAGCAGATTGATCTTCTCATCCATCAGCATGCACAGCCGCAGGCGGCTCTGCTCGCCGCCGGAGAGGTTGCCCACCGTCTTGAACACATCCTCGCCGGAGAACAGAAACTGTCCCAGACGGTCACGGGCCACCTGAGGGGTGCAGTTTTTTTCGTAGAGCATAGTGTCGTAGAGGCTGCGCTCCGGGTGGTCGAAGTGGATGATCTGGGGTAAGTATCCCCATTTCACCGTGGGGCCGAACTGGATCTTGCCGGCGCAGTCCTCGTCACCCAGGAGGCACTTGATAAAGGTGGACTTGCCGGTGCCGTTGTCGCCCAGCAGGGCGATGCGCTCGCCGCCCTCCACGGTCAGCTCCACATTATCGAAAAGGATCCGGTCACCAAAGGCTTTGCTGACATTCTTCATTTTGAACACAATATCGCCGGAGAAATCCTTCTCCCCGAAGGTGGCCTTCATAGTCTTTTCAGTCTTGGGACGCTCTGTTTTTTTGATGCGTTCCATGCGGTGCTGGATGGACATGGCACGGCGGTAGAGGGTGCGGTTGTTGATGCCCCAGCCCTTCATACGCTCCACGGTATAGCCCAGCTGCTTCAGCTTGGCCTGCTCCTGCTCGTACTGCTTCATCTGCAGGTCGAAGCGGGCCTGCTTCTCGTCCATGTAGAAGGAGTAGTTGCCGGAATAGAACTCCGCGTGGCCGTCGGTGATCTCAATGACCCGCTGGGCCACCTTATCCAGGAACCAGCGGTCGTGGGAGATGGCCAGCACCGTGCCCTTGAAGGACTTGATATAGCTCTCCAGCCATTCCACACTGTTCAGATCCAGATGGTTGGTGGGCTCGTCCAGCAGGAGGATATCGGTTTTTTCCAGCAGCAGGCGGGCGAGGTTCACCCGGGTCTTCTCGCCGCCGGAAAGGGAATCGAACTCCTGGATGCGCTGATCGGCGGAAATGCCCAGACCGTTGCAGATCTTGTCCACTTCCACATCCATCTCATAGCCGCCGCCGGCGGTGAACCGGGCCACCAGATCGTCATATTCCTTCAGCTGCTCGTCGGTGACGGAGGTGGCCATGGCGGCCTCCAGGATCTCCATCTTCCGCTTGGCCGCCAGGACGGCGGTATAAGCGGAGCGCAGGACATCCTCCACGGTGAAGCCCATGGGAAACTTGGGGATCTGGGAGATCAGGCCCAGCCGCTTGTTGGGATTGACGAAGACTTCACCGTCATCATAATCCATCTCTCCGGTCAGGATCTTGAACAGGGTGGTCTTGCCGCAGCCATTGCGTCCCAGAATCGCCACCCGCTCGCCCTCCTGGATCTCAAAACTGAGGCCCTCCAGCAGATTTTCGCCGATGACGAAAAATTTTGTTAAGTTTTTTACCTGTATATCAACCATTGTGATTCTCCGTATATATCATCTCCCGCTCCCAGAGACCGTCACGCAACTGCGTGTCCGCCCCGGTGAAGCGGAAGCCCATTTTCAGATATAAGTGAATTGCCCTCTCATTGGTCGAGAGTACCGTCAATCTCAATCGCTTGTTCCTGTCCATGGCAAACCGCAGGCACGCGGTTCCATATCCCCGCCCCGTCCGGTCAGGATGGACATAGATATCGGACAACTCTTCCCCATTCAAGCGAAATACGCCCACAGGACCATCGTCGAAAATCAAATACAGCCCATCCATGGATCGTCGCAGATATCCAACACAATCCCGCCTGACCAGAAATTCGGGGGTACATACATTTTTATGAGATTCCCGCCAGGCAGCAGGATATACGGCTGCCGCCTGATGAAAATTCTCATCCGTTACAACTTCAAATTTCAACATTTTCAATCAAGACGCTCAGTTCCTCCACTGTGTACAGCAGATCCACCGCCTGGAGGAAAGCGTTGGTGCTCATCTTCTCCGGGAAGCGTAGATGACAGATGAGGGCGGCCCGGCGGTCGGCGCTGCCGGGGCCGTATAGACCTAAGTCCATGAGATCGGCCTTGGTGATGTGCTTGCTCTCCCCTGCCGTTTCGCCCTCAAAGGTGGCCCCGGCCCGGCGGAGAGCTTCGACGATCACATCCCGCTTCATGCCCTCCACGCCTAGCTTTCCTTCCTTGCCGGGGGCTGCCTTGCGGCGCTCCTTGCCGAGAATGTCGGGGGTGTAGGCATGTTTGAGGTATTTGTTGGGGATCGCCGACTTGATGTGGTTGCGGATCACGAAGCCCGCGCCGTCGGCATCGGTGAAGACGATGAGTCCCCGTTTTTCGGCCGCCTTCCGCAGCAGCGCCATCTGCTCCTTGTTCTTGAAGATGCCGAAGCCCGCTGTCTCCAGAATGGGGGCGTCGATGATCTGGGACAGGGTGTTTTTATCATAACGGCCCTCCACAACGACGGCCTCTTTGATTCGAATTTTATCCACGTCGTGCCTCCTGGGCAAGCTCCAGAATCAGCATCTCCAGCAGCCGCCGGGGATCGTCAAAGGAGGTCTTGATTTTATAGTCCGTCTCCAGCACCAGCTGGGCTGCCATTTTGCAAAATGCGGGACTGAACCGCCGGGCAGCATCCATGGTCTTCCGGGCAGGGTAATCGGAAATGCCGCAGAGTTTCGCCAGTTCGGACGCGTTTCTTCCGTTGTCCAGCAACGTCCGGGCAGTACTCAGGCGGCGGAAATGTCCGCCCACCGCACCCAGGATCGCCAGGGGCTCCTGCTGCATTTTCAGCAGCGTCTGCAGTTTCAGCAGCGCGGGGCCGTATTTGCCCTCGCCCAGCAGGTCCGTCATCTGGAACACCACAGCGTCCAGCACCGGTTCCACCACGGCGTCGATATCAGAACGAACGATGGTATCAGAGCCGGAATAGGCACAGATCTTGGAAATTTCTCCCGCCAGCGCCGTCATGGTACCGCCGGTGATGTCAATCAGATACGAACACAGATCATTGCTGATCTGCTTGCCTGCCGCCAGGAAGTGACGGCCCACCCACGTGATCAGCTCCCGCTGACCCTGTTTGGCAAACTCAACGACGGTGCCGTTTTCATCGATGGCGCTCCACAGCTTCTTCAGCCGCTTATCGGGCTTCCAGGCTACGGTCTGGTGGGTAAAGACCACGGTGCAGTAGTCAGGGATGTCCGAGAGTATTTCCGCAGCCTTGTTCCGCTCTGCCTCCGGCAGCCTGAACAGGTCGATCTCATCCACCTGAACCAGGGTATGCGCTGCCATCATGGGCAGATTTTCCACGGAATCGGCAAAGTCCTGGATGGAAAAGGTCTCATTATTCAGCTTGTGGAAATTAAAGGATTCCGTCAGCTCGTCCAGGAGGATCTTCTTCATCTGCTCGAAATAGTGATTCAGCAGAAAGACTTCCTCACCATGGAAAATATAGAGCCTGCCCAGTTCTTTGGCCTTGATGGCCTGCTTGAGGATCTGTAAATTGTCGTTGGCCTGGGGCTTTTTCGCCATGGTGTTCACCTCCTGAAAATGATATCGCCGTCCTGATCGGTACGGTATACGATGCAGCCATGCGCTGTCAGTCTTTCGAGCAATTCCTCCGCCGGGTGGCCGTAGGGATTTTTACCCGCGGAAACAGCCACAATAGCAGGATTTGTTGCATCCAGCAATTCCTCCGAAGTGGAGGACGCCGCGCCGTGGTGACCCGCAATCAGGATCTCCAGTTGGGGCAGCTGTGCCCGCCGCAGCAGAAGCTGCTCTCCGAATCCGCTGCGGTCACCGGTTACCAGTATATCACAATTTGCAGCGCTGAACAAGATGCAAAGGCCGGATTCATTGTCGGAATCCGTCAGCGCCGGGGCAAACACGGTCATTGCCGTGTCGCCATATGCCACATGGATATCCGCTGAAACATGTACAGTCTGATCCGCCAGGGCAGCGATCGGCTCCCCCACTCCATCGGTGTCTTCCACACCGGGCAGGAAAACCACATCCGCCGGAATCCGGGTCAGAAGATTCGCGATGCCCCCGGCGTGATCCCGGTCATAGTGGGTCAGGATGATACCGTCCAGCCGGAACACACCCTGGCTGAATATGGTTTCAGCGGCTTTGTCGGCCGCTTCCGCGTCGTTGCTGCCGCCGCAGTCCACCAGCCATGCTTTTCCGCCGCTTTGCAACAGGATGCTCTGCCCCTGTCCCACATCCAGAACTGTGACCCGGCATTCATCCAGCAGCGGCTCGCCCCAGGATAGAGCCAGAGCCATCGCAAGCCCCAGAACACCGCAGCACAGCAGGGTACCGGGATTCTTTTTGAAGCTGCATAGAAACACCAGCAGCAGAATACAGCAGAAAACCAGCCAAAGGACGATGTAAATACTTTCCGTATACACAGCAGCCAGAGGGAATGTCGCCAGCAGCTTCGAAACAAACAGCACATACCGAATGGGCCAGGCGATAACCCAGGCCACAGCTTCTGCTGCGAATGTCCAGAATAAGGACAGCAGACACACCGCTATGATGCCGTAGAATATAAAACTTACCACCCACAGCACCAGCAGATTCGTCAGCGCCCCCACCAGGCTGATGGTGCCGAAATGCCAGGCTACCAGCGGCGTGGTCAGGGTCATGGCGCTCAGTGTTACCGCAATGCTGTCTGACAGCCACCTGGGAACGCGCCGGCGCATCCATGCAGTAACGGGTTCCCGGAAGAGAAATATTCCCGCCATGCAGCCAACGGACAGCTGGAAGCTGGCCGACAGAATGACCAGCGGATTCACCGCCAGCATGACAAGAGCCGCAAAAGCCAGAGCCGTCGGCGGGTCATACTCTTTCTCCAGGCACAGGGCTAGGATCATCAGGATCTGCATGATGCACGCTCTCGTAATCGAGGGTGAAAAACCCGCCACAGCGGCAAACAGCAGCAGTGCCGGAATCCCCAGCAGCGCCGTCAGCCAGCGGTTGTGGAAGCCCAGGGCATACACAAGGGCAAAAAGGATCGACACATGCAGGCCCGACACCGCCACAATATGGCTGATGCCGGAGACTTTGAACGCAGTATTGGTTTCATAGTCGATATCCCGCCGGTCACCCAGAAGCAGAGCTTTTGCAAAAGCGGCAGCATCCTCCGGGAAGCAGTCTTCAATGGTCGAAAGGATCGCGCCCCGCCAGACGGCTGGATAGGATCGCCAGTCCCTGTGGGAAACCTTGCCGAGCTTCGCATCGTTTTTCTGATAGGCCAGGAGAAATGTGCCCTCACTTTGGTGATAAGACCTGGACTTTTCCCCGCCGGGAGCGGTGAAGGCAAAGAGAAACTCACCCATGACCAAATCGCCCGGTTCCATCTCCGGCTGTCCATTCACATAGATCCGGGCACGGTATGTTCTGCCATCCACTTCCACCCAGGCGTCAACAGCGGTGCCGTAATTGGTCTGGTAGCTGTAGTCGGCGCACTGGGCAGTGATCTGCGCGGTCTTTCCCTCCAGCGCCAGCGCCGGGTGCAGATAGACGGACGCATACGCATCATACCACCCAAAGCCGATGCCCAGCCCCAGAAGCACCGCGCCCACCCGCCGCAGCCACTCGTACCGGCGGCCAAGGAGCAGGGCAGCCATCCAGGCTGTCAGGCAGCCGACGCTGGCGGCCATCAGGTGCGCGTCGATCCAGAACAGGGCGCACAGAAGACAGGCCGCGGCAAAGCCGATGGTAAACCACATGAGTTTGCGCATATTCCCGTCCCCTTTCTGTCAGTTTGAAAAGGGCGCCGCCATACGGCAGCGCCCTGAAAATTGATTTACTTAACCTTGGAAGCGACGAATGCCTCAACATTGGCCAGAGCCTCGTCGATCTTGGTGGCATCCTTGCCGCCGCCCATGGCGGAATCGGGCTTGCCGCCGCCGGAGCCGCCGCAGGTGGTGCAGACCATCTTCACCAGCTCGCCGGCCTTGACGCCGGACTTGACGGCATCCTTGCCGCAGACAGCCAGGAAGGAGATCTTCTCACCGTTGACGCTGGACAGAACAGCAACCACAGCGCTGGACTTGTCGCGCAGGGTGTCGCCGATCTGGCGCAGCTTGCCGGCGTCAGCGCCGGGAACGGAAGCGGTCAGGACCTTCAGGCCAGCAACGTCCTTGGCGCCGAAGAGCATCTGGTCAACAGCGCCGGCAGCCTCCTTGGCCTTGAACTGCTCGATGGTCTTCTTCAGCTCCTTGATCTCGTCGATCTGAGCCTGGACACGGGTGGACAGCTCTGCGGGCTTGGTCTTCAGCTTGGAAGCGGCCTCAGCCAGCAGATCCTGGGTCTTCTCCAGCTTGGCCATGACAGCCTTGCCGGTGATGGCCTCGATACGGCGGACGCCGGAGGCAACGCTGCCCTCGCCGTCCACCTGGAATGCGCCGATCTTAGCGGTGTTGTTCAGGTGGGTACCGCCGCACAGCTCCACGGAGTAGCCGCCCATGTTGACCACACGGACGGTGTCGCCGTACTTCTCGCTGAACAGCGCCATGGCGCCCATGGCCTTGGCCTCGTCGATGGACATCTCCTTGGTCTCGATGGTGTAGCCCTCCAGGACAGCCTCCTGGACGATGGCGTTGACCTTGGCGATCTCCTCAGCGGTCATGGCGGAGTAATGGGTGAAGTCGAAGCGCAAATGGTCGGGCTCCACCAGAGAGCCTGCCTGGTGGACATGGTCGCCCAGGACAGCCTGCAGCGCCTTCTGCAGCAGGTGGGTTGCAGAGTGGGCACGCATGATGGCCTTGCGGCGGTCAGCATCGACTTCCACAGCAACAGCGTCACCAACGGTCAGAACACCGGAGACGACCTTACCGTAGTGCAGGTACTTGTCGCCCTTATTCTTCTGGACGTTGTTGACAGCGAACACGCCGGAAGCGGTCTTGATGACGCCGTGGTCGGCAACCTGGCCGCCCATTTCGGCGTACATGGTGGTCTGGTCCAGGACCAGGATGGCCTCGGCACCCTCGCCCACGGTCTGCTGAATCTCGTCATCGGCAACGATGGCAACGATCTTGGCATCGGTGGTCAGGCTCTCGTAGCCGACAAATGCGGTGGCTGCGATCTCCTTGCCCAGGTCAACGCCGGCCCAGCCCAGGTCGCCCAGAGCCTTACGGGCCTCGCGGGCGCGGACACGCTGCTCCTCACGGCATTCGGTGAACTTGTCCATATCCAGGGTCATGCCCTCGTCCTCCACCATTTCCACGGTCAGGTCCACGGGGAAGCCGTAGGTGTCAGCCAGCAGGAAGGCATCCTCGCCGGAGAAGACGGTCTTGCCCTCGGCCTTGTGCTCCGCCATCTTGGCGGTGAAGATGGCCATGCCGGTGTCAATGGTGCGGTTGAAGTTCTCCTCCTCGATCTTGACGATGCGGGTGATATACTCAGCGCGCTCGTTCAGGTAAGAATAGTGGGTGCCATTTTCCTTGATGACAGTGCCGACCACCTCGAACAGGAAGGGCTTGTTGACGCCCAGCAGCTTGCCGTGACGGGCAGCCCGGCGCAGCAGACGGCGCAGGACGTAGCCGCGGCCCTCGTTGGAGGGCAGAACGCCGTCGGCGATCATGAAGGTGGAGGCGCGGATGTGGTCGGTGATGACACGCAGGGAGACGTCAGTCTTGTAGCTCTGGCCATAGGCAGCGCCGGTGATGGCGGTGACATGGTTGGTGATGTTCATGACGGTGTCCACGTCAAACAGGGAGTTGACGTCCTGGCAGACAACAGCCAGACGCTCCAGACCCATGCCGGTGTCGATGTTCTTCTGGACCAGCTCGGTGTAGTTGCCGTTGCCGTCGTTGTCGAACTGGGAGAAGACGTTGTTCCAAACCTCCATGTAGCGGTCACAGTCACAGCCGACGGTGCAGTCGGGCTTGCCGCAGCCGTACTTCTCACCGCGGTCGTAGTAGACCTCGGAGCAGGGGCCGCAGGGACCGGAGCCGTGCTCCCAGAAGTTGTCGGACTTGCCGAAGCGGAAGATGCGCTCGGGAGCCACGCCGATCTCCTTGTTCCAGATCTCGAAGGCCTCGTCGTCGTTCTCGTAGATGGAGGGGTACAGCCGGTCAGCGTCCAGGCCGACCACCTCGGTCAGGAACTCCCAGCACCAGGCAATGGCCTCGTGCTTGAAGTAGTCGCCAAAGGAGAAGTTGCCCAGCATCTCGAAGTAGGTGCCGTGGCGGGCGGTCTTGCCGATGTTCTCAATATCGCCGGTACGGATGCACTTCTGGCAGGTGCAGACACGGCGGCGGGGAGGCTCCACCTCGCCCTTGAAGTAGGGCTTCATGGGAGCCATGCCGGAGTTGATCAGCAGCAGGGATGCGTCATTCTGGGGGATCAGGGAGAAGCTGGGCAGACGCAGATGGCCCTTGCTCTCGAAGTAGCTCAGGAACATTTCCCGGAGCTCGTTTACGCCGTAAGGCTTGGTGCTCATATTGGAATTACCTCCGTAAATAATTTATGCAGTAAAAAATAAAACGCCCCTATCGGAAGATAGGGGCGAAAAATCGCGGTACCACCCTAATTACCCCTTGCGGGGCATCTTGGCTGCTCTGTAACGGGAGCACCCGTCCCGGTCATCCCGGGCGACTTGGAAGTGGCCTGCAGCTGTACACACAAGGGCTTTCACCGTCTCCCTCTCGCTAGGGTGTTTGGGGCTGCTTCTTTTCCGCATTGTCTTTGCATATCCAGTATATTCTACATAAAAGCTACGGAAAAGTCAATGACAATTCCCATCTTTTTTCGCTTATTTTGCGTACCGTTCCATGCAGAACGGCACATCTGCGTCAGGATTCCAGGGACGTACCGTCAGGCGGGCGCAGGAGGTGATCTTCGGCAGACTTTCCCCGGGAAATACCACCAATTCCAGATCCAGACCGCACTCCGTCCGCTTCACCCGGTAGTCCAGCACACTGGACCAGGCCAGGAACCGCTCTTCGAGCATGGTCTTGGATGGATCATCGTCGCCCACAAACACCGTCTCAACAATACGGGCATCGTCGCAGCCGCAGGAACAGGGCTGATGCCAGATCTTGGCCGTCTCCTGCGTATCATACACCAGACCGGGTTCGGGTCTATAGTGCAGCGTCAGCGCGCCGCGCTGCGCGTCAGGCTTCAGCTGCCCCTGCTCATCGCAGATCCTGGCTTCAAAAATATCCGCCCGGATGTGCATACCGGCCTCCTTGGGACAGGTGAAGCCGGCGATGACCGGGCCGTCTCCGATCCAGTAGCAGCCCCAGATCCGGCAGTCCAGTCCCCGCTTGATGCCCTCGGTCATCCAGCTGGTATAGGGATAGCCGGCCAGAAAGGCATTGTAAATACTCAGAGGTGTGGAGGTTGCTCTGGCCATTTTCATCAGGCCCAGCACCAACAGAGGCGGGCCGAAAATGGCGTCCACGCTGTCCACAAAGGCCTGCCGCAGCAGTCCCTTCCAGCGATAGTCCGTGCACCAGAAGATGGGCTCGCACCTGCATTCGCGAAGCACCTGACCAATCATGCCGCCCAGACTGGCGGGGCCGTCATCGGGGAAGCAGACAAGGATCTTCTCATTGGGCCGCAGGATCTCCTCCAGGCGGCAGCGCAAATATTTCCGGGTCCGTTCCAGAGCCTCCTGCGTCGTTTCCAGTTCCGTGAGCCTGTTTACCGTCTTGGTAATCATTGTCTGCACCTCCTCATTTGGTAATTATTATACACAATCGCAATATCCATTTTCAACTATTTTCGTATAGTTTATACGCAAATATAAAAATAGTATTGAAAAATGCAAAACCATTTTCTGGCAAAGGAAAGGCCCCGGCATATGCCGAAGCCTTGCTTTTTTACAGCAGCCGAATCCCCGCCGCCTCACAGGCGTCGTGGGTGGCCTGGTCCCAGATGGAGGACTGTACCTCGCCGATGTGGGCGCAGCCCATCATCAGCATACTCAAACGGCTCTGGCCGATGCCGCCGCCGATGGTCAGAGGCAGCTCCTCATTCAGCAGCATTCTGTGGAACGGCAGCTTGCGCCGGTCATCGCAGCCGGAGACCCGCAGCTGATGATCCAGAGCCTGGGCGTCCACGCGGATCCCCATGGAGGAGATCTCCAGAGGCTCCTGCAGCACCTCATTCCAGAGGATAATGTCACAATTGAGGCTCCAGTCGTCATAGTCCGGCGCCCGGCCGCCGTGGGGCCTGCCGGAGCGCAGCGCGCCGCCGATCTGCATAATGCAGGCGGTGTGGTGATCCTTCACATAGGCCCGTTCCCGCTGCGCCCCGTCGGGGATGTCGGGATACAGATCCTCCAGCGCCTGGGCCGTGATGAAGCTGACCTCCCGGTCGATCTGGGTGCGCAGCTGGGGGAAGCGCACGTGGAGCCGGTCGTTGGTGTCGCAGATGGCCCGGACGATGGCACGGACGATGAGCTTGAGATACTCGGAGTTCCGGTTCTCCCGGGTGATGATCTTCTCCCAGTCCCACTGGTCGACGTAGATGGAGTGGATATTGTCCAGCTCCTCATCCCGGCGGATGGCGTTCATGTCGGTGTACAGACCGCCGCCGATGCTGAAATTGTAGCGCTTCAGGGCAAGCCGCTTCCACTTGGCCAGGGAGTGCACCACCTGGGCGTCACTGCCCACGGCGGGCACATCGAAGGAAACGGCCCGCTCGTAACCGTTCAGATTGTCGTTGAGGCCGGAGGCCTCGGTGACGAACAGAGGCGCGGAAACACGCTTGAGATTCAGCGCCCTGGAGAATTCCTCCTGGAAGGTCTCCTTGATGTAGGCAATGGCACGCTGGGTATCATATTCATCCAGAATGGGCTTGTAGCCCGCGGGAATGGTAACAGTATTCATAGGATCGTCAAACCTTTCGGGTAAATCATCTCAGAAATTCTATGCTATACTTTACCACTTCTTGCCTGCAAAATCAATTGTCTATGTGCAAAAGACATTTTACGGGAAGCTTGGGAATTCTGTTGAAATTGCAGCTACAGAAATTCTATTTTGACCGCTGCACCAAAGGTCCGCGGCGTCACCATATTATCGAACTGGATGATATAGCCCTCACTCCCCCTGGGGGTGCCGATGATGGTGCCTTCTCCGAAAACGGGATGGCGCACCCGTTTGCCCACGGATTCATTCTGACGCACCGGGGCAGGCTCCAAATCCTCGGTCCTGCGGATGTGATCCATGGCATCTTCCACCAGGTCGGGATCCAGAGGAAGAACGTAGTCAAGATTCTCCTTCTCCGCGTTGAAGAGAAACCGGCTGGGATAACGAAAGGAGCCGTCATAATTGCTTCCGGCGGCGTCAGACAGGAACAACCGGTCTTTGGCCCGGGTGAAGGCAACATAGGCCAGGCGGCGCTCTTCCTCCAGCTTTTCCCGGGTATTGGCCCGCTTGCCGGGGAAGATACCCTCACTCAGGCCGCACAGGAACACCACCGGAAATTCCAGGCCCTTGGCGGCATGGACGGTCATCAGCTTCACCGCCTGGGCCCGGTCGCTCTGATCCATGTTGGTGAAGAGGGCCGCGTGGTCCAGATAATTGCCCAGGGATACCTCCTCCCCTGCCTTGCGCTGGAATTCGTAGATGGCCTGCTTCAGTTCCGCCAGGTTGTCCAGCCGTTCCTCCTCGCCGGAGGTGCGCAGCATCTGCTCATAGCCGCTGTCGCTTAACATTCCGCTGAGCAGATCCGTCAGATCCATACCGTCATAGATGGCGCGGTATTTCTCAATCAGCCGCACATATTCCCGCGCACGGCTGGATTTGATGAGCTTGGTTTCGAGGCTCGCAACCAGAGCTTCGTACAGGCTGCACCGGTTCAGCTCCGCAAACTGCTTTAATGCGGCGATCCTCGTCCGCCCCACACCCCGGCGTGGCTCATTGACGGTGCGCAGGAAGCTGACATCGTCCCCGGCGTAGATCATCCGCAGATAGCAGATGATGTCCTTGATCTCCTTGCGCTTGTAGAATTCCACACCGGAATAGAGGACGTAGGGGATCTTATTCCGGATCAGGGATTCTTCCACGGTGCGGGAAACATAGTGGGCCCGGTAGAGAACCCCCATGTCCGAATAGGGCATGCCGCCCTCATGCATGGCGCGCATCTGGGCGGTGATCCAGTCGGCTTCCAGCTGGCTGGTTTTGGCATGGAAGTAAAGGGGCTTCCGGGCATCGGGACGGATGGCAGTGAGCTGTTTTTTCAGCCGCTCCCGGTTCTTGTCGATGAGGGCGTTGGAGGCAGAGAGAATCTGAGGCACGGAACGGTAATTTGTATTTAAGTAAATAGTCTTCACATTTTCATGCCTGGAGTCGAATTCCAGAATGAATTTCACGTCCGCACCCCGCCAGGTGTAAATGGTCTGGTCAGGATCTCCCACCACAAAGAGGTTTTTGTGATAGCCCGACAGGATATCCGCCAGGGCGTACTGATCCTTGTCAATGTCCTGAAACTCGTCCACCATGATGTATTCCAGGCGGGACTGCCACTTTTCCCTTGTTTCCCGGTCATGTTCGAGAATATACAGGGCGAAGTACACCAGATCATCGAAGTCCAGGCCATAGCATTTGCGCTGCTCGTAGAAATAGCGGTACATGACCTTGTCCTTCAGGGTCGTTGCGGATGCAGAGAGATCAATGAGGTGATTCAGATTGGGATCGATGAGGGTCTTCACATATCCCCGCCCGCCCTTGCGCCAGCCGATGTAATCCACGGCATCCCTGATGGTCATGTCTTTGGAGGTGATGCCAAGATCCTCGAAAACAGTCTTGAGCATGGCCTCCTTGTCCTCCTCATCCAGGACGATGAAGGTGGTTGGATAGCCGATCACATGGCAATCCTCCTTGAGAAGTCCCACGCAGAAGCCGTGGAAGGTGGTGATGCGGCCCAGGTCCTGGTCAGGAAGGTTCCGGCGGATGCGTTTTTTCATCTCCGCAGCGGCCTTGTTGGTAAAGGTAACGCAGAGGATATTGGCGGTGGAAATACCCAGCATCTCCACCAGGTACATGAATCGGGCGGTCAGGGTCTTGGTCTTGCCGGAGCCTGCACCGGCCACCACCCGGATGAAGCCCTCGGTGGTGGTGGCCGCCTCATATTGCTCCGGATTGAGTTCTTTCAGATAATCCATGGTGACACCTCCTGTTTTGGAAAACAATAACAAACTATGTGTCCAATAAAACGGGTACATTTATACGAAACTTTCCGAAACTTTTTCTTGCGCCCACGGAAGAATTGTGTTACAGTTGTCTTATCAACGAACAGGAGGAATCTCTATGGTTAACGAATTATTCAAGGAACTGGCCGCTCTGCCCCAGATCGAGGCCATCGCCCTGGGCGGCTCCCGGGCGGGAGATCATTTTGACGAAAAATCCGATTACGATGTGTACCTCTACTGTACCGGCCCCATTGCCGAAAGCGTGCGCCGGGAGATCCTCAGCAAGTACTGCACCTATATGGAACTGGGCAATCATTTCTGGGAGCTGGAGGACAACTGCACCCTGGTTGGCGGCGTGGATATCGACATCCTCTACCGGAACCTGGACGAATTCACCGCCGGCGTCGCCGCTGTGGTGGAGGATTGCCAGGCATCCAACGGCTACACCACCTGCATGTGGCACAATCTGCGTACCTGCAAGGTAATCTATGACGAAAACGGCCGTCTGTCCGCCGCCAAGGCCCGTTTTGACGTTCCCTACCCCGCCGCTCTGAAAGACGCTATCGTTTCCCGGAATATACAGCTGGTTACCGGAACCCTGCCCGCCTACGACGGTCAGATCCGCAAGGCCGCTTCCCGTGGCGATCAGGTCAGCATCTGCCACCGCACCGCCGCCTTTATGGAATCCTATTTCGACATCCTCTGGGCGCTGAACGGGCAGACCCATCCCGGCGAAAAGCGGCTGGTCCAGCTGTCCCGGGAGCGGCTGTCCATCCTGCCCGCCGGCTTCGAGGAAAATATCCAGACCCTCTACACCCATCTGTTCTCCGCCCCCCAGCTGATCGCTGCCGATCTGGAGCGGATTGTGACGGAACTGCGGAAAATCCTCTGAAAGAATACTTGCATTATTCCACGCACCGTGGTATAATGTCCGCAGCTACAGAACCAGGAGGCTAATATGAAGGGTTTCGCTGCACAGTTCTACTTTGGCTACTATTACTTTTTTACCAAGAAAAAGTAATAGCGATTTGTGCTGCACCCATTTCAGAAAGCCCGCAATCGACTTTTCAGAGCGCTGCATGGATCACCCCATGCAGCGCTCTCTTCATTTTCAAGGAGGAATTTCAATGATCGCTGTTTTGAAACACGGAACCACGCCCAGCCAGATGAACCACCTCATCGACTGGCTGAAGCGCATGAATCTGGAAGTACACGTCTCCCAAGGCCAGGAGATCACCATTCTCGGCCTCATCGGCGACACCAGCCGGGTGGACATGGAGCTGCTGAGCAGCCTGGAGATCGTGGAGACTGTCAAGCGGGTCTCTGAACCCTTCAAGCAGGCAAACCGGAAATTCCATCCCAAGGACACCGTCATCGAGGTGGGCGGGGTGAAGATCGGCGGCGGCCATTTTGCCATGATCGCAGGTCCCTGCTCTGTCGAAACCGAGGAACAGATCATCGGCGTTGCAAAGGCAGTCAAGGCCTCCGGCGCTCACATCCTCCGGGGCGGTGCCTTCAAGCCCCGCACTTCTCCCTACGCCTTCCAGGGTCTCAAGGGCGAGGGCATCGAACTGCTGCTGAAAGCGAAAAAGGAAACAGGTCTTCCCGTCGTCACCGAGATCATGAACATCAATGATCTCCACCTCTTCAATGATATCGACATCATCCAGGTAGGCGCCCGGAACATGCAGAATTTCGATCTGCTGCGGGAGCTGGGCAAGACCAGAAAACCCATCCTGGTCAAGCGGGGCCTGGCCAACACCCTTCAGGAGCTTCTCATGAGCGTGGAATATGTCATGAGCAAGGGCAACGAAAATGTTCTGCTGTGCGAACGGGGCATCCGCACCTTTGAGCCCGCCACCCGCAACACCCTGGATCTGTCCGCCGTATCCGTCCTTCACGAGCTGAGCCATCTGCCCGTGGTGGTGGATCCCAGCCACGCCACCGGTAAAGTGAACCTGGTGCCTCCCATGGCGATGGCCGCCACCGCCGCCGGTGCCGACGGTCTGATGATCGAAGTCCACAATGATCCCGCCCACGCCCTCTGTGACGGCGCCCAGTCCCTGACGCCGCAGCAGTTTGACGATCTGGCCAAGCGGGTGGCGAAAGTTCGGGAGGCGATCTTATGACTGTCGGAATTTTGGGTCTGGGCCTCATCGGCGGCTCCATGGCGCGGGCCTATTCTCTGGAGGGACACACCGTATACGCCATCCAGCGAAACGAGCAGATGCTCCGGTTCGCCATGATGACCGGCGCTGTCCACGGCAGACTGGACGAAACCACCATTCCCGAATGCGATCTGATATTGCTTGCCATCTACCCCGGCGGCTGCGTCACATGGCTCCGGGAAAACGCCCACCTGATCCGAAAGGACGCCCTGGTGATGGATGCTGCGGGTATCAAGCGGGATATCTGTGAGAGCTGCTTCCCCATCGCAGAAGAATACGGCTTTACGTTCGTCGGCGGCCATCCCATGGCAGGCTCTCAGTTCTCCGGTTTCAAATACAGCCGGGCCAGTCTCTTCCGGGGCCAGCCCATGGTGCTGGTGCCCCCCCGGTTCGACGATATCGACCTGCTGGACCGCTGCAAGAGCGTCCTGGCGCCCCTTGGCTTCGGCCGCTTTTCCGTCACCACGGCGGATGACCATGACCGGATGATCGCCTTCACCTCCCAGATGCCCCATATCCTCTCCAATGCCTTCATCAAGTCCCCCACCGCGGGAAGCCACAAGGGCTTCTCCGCAGGCAGCTACAAGGATCTGACCCGTGTTGCCTGGCTCAACGCCCCCATGTGGGCAGAGCTGTGCATGGAGAACAAGGATCATGTACTCTCTGAACTCAATTTTTACATCGACTCTCTCACCGCCTACCGGAATGCTCTGGAAAGCGGCGATATGGAAAAGCTCACCGCCCTCCTGGATGAGGGCAAGCGGCGCAAGGAGGAGGTAGACGGATGAATACCGTACATGTCAAAGCATCCCGGGAATACGACGTCCGCATCGGCTCCGGGCTGCTCACCACCCTGGGCAGCAGCATCCCCCGGAAGGTCCAAAAGGTCTGTATCGTCTCCGAGACCAACGTATGGCCCCTTTACGGCGACGCAGCAAGCAAAAGTATCACAGAAGCCGGATACGAGGTCATCTCTTTCGTCTTCCCCGCCGGAGAAGCCAGCAAATGCGGCGCGACCTACTTGGAACTGGTGAATTTCCTGGCAGAAAACCGCCTGACCCGCTCCGATCTCATCGTCGCCCTGGGCGGCGGCGTGGTGGGTGATCTGACGGGCTTCGCCGCAGCCACCTTCCTGCGGGGCATCCAGTTTATCCAGGTCCCCACGACACTGCTGGCGGCTGTGGATTCCTCCGTTGGCGGCAAGACCGCCATCGACCTGCCCGCAGGCAAAAACCTCTGCGGTGCCTTCTATCAGCCCAGCCTGGTGCTGTGTGATATCGACACGCTAAATACCCTGCCGGAGGATATCTTCCGGGACGGCTGCGCCGAGGTCATCAAATACGGCGTCCTCTACGATCCCGCCCTTTTCGCCCATCTGAAAGAACATGGCCTGAGCTTTGACCGGGAAGCCGTCATCACCCGCTGCGTCGAGCTCAAGCGGGATGTGGTTGCCGAGGATGAATTCGACACCGGCGCCCGGATGAGGCTGAATCTGGGCCACACCATCGGCCACGGCGTGGAAGCCCGGAGCAATTTCATCCTCTCCCACGGCAAATCTGTCGCCATCGGCATGGCCATCGTGGTCCGGTCTGCCAGCGATCCCGCCACCCGGGACGCCATTCTGGAAGTGCTGGACATCTTCGGTCTTCCCAAGGATACCAACTGCACTGCGGAAGAATTGTATACCTCCGCCCTCTCCGACAAGAAGCGTACCGGCGGCACCGTGAACCTGATCGTCCCCCGGGCCATCGGCGACTGCGCCATCGTTCCTACGCCTGTTGAAGAAGTAAAAGCATTCATCGAAAAGGGGCTTTGATATGGAAATCACGATTCAGCCACACACCCTTCGGGGCGACATCACCATCATCCCCTCCAAATCCCAGGCCCACCGGCTGCTGATCTGCGCCGCCTTTGCCGATAGGTCTACCCAGCTGCGCTGCGCCGATACCAACCGGGACATCGAAGCCACGGCGGACTGTCTGCGTGCTCTGGGCGCAGGGATCATCAGAACCGATTCCGGCTACGTGATTGATCCTGTTTCCACAGTTCCCGAAAGCGCGGAACTGGATGTCTGCGAAAGCGGATCGACGCTTCGCTTCATACTGCCCATTGTGGGCGCACTGGGCGTGGACGCCACCTTCAAAATGGCAGGTCGGCTCCCCCAGCGTCCCCTCTCCCCCCTGTGGGAAGAGATGGAACGGATGGGCTGCACGCTGACACGCCCCACGGCAGACACCATCCGCTGCCGCGGCAGGCTTCGCCCCGGCGACTACACCATCGACGGCGGCGTGTCCAGCCAGTACATCACGGGGCTTCTTTTCGCCCAGAGCCTGATTGAGGGCGAAAGCCATTTGGAGATCACAGGTAAGATCGAATCGAAACCCTATATCGATCTGACCAGGGAAGCCATGGCGCTTTTTGACGCCCCCCACTACCGCTCCCCCGGCTATGTAGCCGTGGAGGGAGACTGGAGCAACGGTGCTTTCTTCGTCACCGCCGCCATGCTGGGCAGCGACCTAAGCATTCACGGTCTGAACAACGACTCCATTCAGGGTGACCGGGCTGTCATGGACATCACACGGAAGCTCCTGGCAGGATGTGCCACCGTCTCCGCCGCCCATATTCCCGATCTGGTCCCCGTCCTCTCCGTCATGGCGGCTTCCCAACACGGTGCCGTTTTCACCGACATCCGCCGCCTGCGCATCAAGGAATCCGACCGGGTCGCTTCCACCATTGCCATGATCGAAGCCCTGGGCGGCAGGGCAGAAGCCACTGCGGATACGCTCACCGTCTACGGCACCGGGCTCACCGGCGGCACCGTGGACGCCCAGAACGACCACCGCATCGCCATGTCCGCCGCCATCGCCGCCACGGTCTGCACCCAGCCTGTTACCGTCATGGGCGCGGAAGCCGTCAATAAATCCTATCCCAAATTCTGGGACGAATACAAACGCCTGGGAGGTAAAATATGAGCAGCACCTACGGCGAAAATCTGAAACTTTCCATCTTCGGCCAGTCTCACGGGGCAGGCATCGGCATGACCCTGGACGGCATCCCCGCCGGACTGCCTGTCGACCTTGACAAATTACAGCAATTCCTGAACCGCCGGGCCCCGGGCCAGAACGACTGGTCCACCCCCCGTCGGGAAGAGGACCGGCCCGAATTTCTGGCCGGCCTGCTGGACGGCTACACCTGCGGCGCGCCCATCGCCGCCGTCATCTACAACAAAAATACCCGTTCCAAGGACTATTCCAACCTCCATGACGTTCCCCGGCCCGGCCACGCCGACTACACCGCCCAGGTCAAATACGGCGGCTTCCAGGACGTGGCCGGCGGCGGTCACTTCTCCGGCAGATTGACCGCGCCCCTGTGTATTGCAGGCGGTCTGTGCAAGCAGTGGCTGGAGCAGGAGGGTATCAGAATCGGCGCTCATATTCTTGGCATCGCCGGAGTCCCCAAATATGACGATGACCGCGATGAGCCAGCCTTTGACACGCTGAATCCTGAATTGGATCAGATTTCTTTTGATTTCCCGGTACTATCCACCAAGGCAGGGGAAAAAATGCGGGAGCATATTGCCGCGGTCCGAGCAGAGGGTGACAGTGTCGGTGGCATGATCGAATGTGCCGTTACCGGACTGCCTGCCGGATTGGGCGACCCCATGTTTGGCGGCATGGAAAGCCGCATCGCATCCATCGTCTACGGCGTTCCTGCCGTGAAATATGTGGACTTTGGCGCAGGTGTAGCTGCGGCTTACCGTCAGGGTAGCGAGAATAACGACAGCTACTATGTGGAAGATGGCATTGTGAAAACCATGACCAACCACTGCGGTGGCATCCTGGGCGGCATTACGAACGGCATGCCCCTGATTTTCCGGGCTGCCATCAAGCCCACCCCGTCTATTTCTCAACCCCAGCAGAGCGTTTCCCTCTCCAGAATGGAAAATACCACGCTCGAAATTAAAGGCCGCCACGACCCTTGTATCGTGCCCCGGGCTGTCCCGGTCATCGAGGCTGCGGCAGCCATTGCAATTTATGACGCAGTCCTCGCCCGGCGGCGGGAGATCGGAGGCATATAAATATGGATTTATCCGAAATCAGACAGGAGATCAACCGGGTGGACGATCAGCTGGTGCAGCTTTTCGTGGAGCGGATGAATCTGGCCTCCCAGGTTGCCGCCTACAAGAAAGAGCACAACATGCCCATCTACGTTCCTGCCCGGGAACGGGAGATCCTGAAAAAGGTGGCCGAGCAGGCCGGCCCCGAATTCGGCAGCTACACCCGTCTGCTTTACTCCATGATCATGGATCTCAGCCGCAGCCATCAGGGCAAGCGCAACGGCAAGGCAACGGGACTGGCTGAGGCCATCTCTCTGGCCATCGCGCACACCCCCAATCTCTTCCCCCAGGACGCCATGGTTGCCTGCCAGGGCGTGGAGGGTGCTTACTCCCAAATCGCCTGCGAAAAAATATTTAAGAACCCCTTCATCATGTATTTCAAGAGCTTCGACGGAGTTTTCACCGCCATCGAGCAGGGGCTGTGCCAGTATGGCATCCTGCCCATTGAGAATTCCACGGCAGGTTCTGTCAAGAAAGTGTATGACCTGATGGTGGAACACAATTTCTCCATCGTCCGCACCTTCCGGCTGAAAGTCGACCACAACCTGCTGGTGAAGCCCGGCACAAAGCTCAGTGATATCAAGGTCATCCACTCCCACGAGCAGGCCCTGAACCAGAGCGCGGGGTTCCTCAGCAGCCTGCCGGGTGTCAATGCAGTCCCCGTGGCCAATACCGCCGTGGCAGCGGAAATGGTATCCAAATCGGACACAAATGAAATTGCCTGTCTGTCCAGCCGCTCCTGCGCGGAGCTGTACGGTCTGGAGTGCCTACGCTCCTGCGTCCAGGATACCGGCAACAACCACACCCGCTTCATCTGCATCAGCAAGAATCTGGAAATCTACCCCGGCTCCGACAAAACCAGCATCATGATGGTGCTGCCCCACAAGCCCGGCTCCCTGTATAAGCTCCTGTCCAGGCTCTATGTGCTGGGCATCAACGTCACCAAGCTGGAATCCCGCCCCATCCCCGACCGGGATTTTGAGTTCATGTTCTATTTCGATCTGGAGACCTCCATTTATTCCGACGAGTTCATCCAGCTCATGTGCGAGCTGCAGGATCTTTGTGAGGAATTCAAGTATCTGGGCAGCTACCGGGAGGTGGTCTGATGAAATGCGGACTGCTTGGCCGGAAGCTGGGCCACAGCTACTCCCCCCAGATCCACAGCCACCTGGGGAATTATTCCTATGCGCTGTTTGAAAAAGAGCCGGAAGAACTGGAAGACTTCCTGAAAAACGGTGACTGGACCGGTATCAATGTGACCATCCCCTACAAAAAGGAGGTCATTCCATTCCTTGACCAGCTGTCCCCTGTTGCGAAACGCCTGGGTGCGGTGAATACCATCGTCCGCCGTCCCGACGGCACCCTCTTCGGCCACAATACGGATTATTTCGGGTTCCGCTCCATGGTGGGCAGAAGCGGTATCGCTCCTGCCGGGAAAAAGTGCCTGATCCTGGGCACCGGCGGCGCTTCCGCCACCGCCCAGGCGGCGATGGAGGAAATGGGAGCAAACGTGGTGGTCATCTCCCGCGGCGGTGAGAACAATTATGACAATCTCCATCTCCACACCGACGCTGCTGTCATCGTCAACACCACCCCCGTGGGCATGTATCCCAATACAGGTGTGGCGCCCCTGGATGTGACCCGGTTCCCCAACCTGGAGGGCGTACTGGATGTGGTTTACAATCCCGCCCGGACTCAGATCCTGCTGGATGCCGAAAGCATGGGCGTGAAGACCATGAACGGCCTGTGGATGCTGGTGGGCCAGGCCAAGGAAGCCGCGGAATACTTCACCGGAACAAAAATCGACGATGCTGTGATCGGGAAGATTCACCTGCTTCTGCGGCGACAGATGGAGAACATCGTCCTCATCGGCATGCCCGGCTGCGGCAAATCCACCGTAGGCGCGGCATTGGCAGATAAAACCGGGAAAACAGTGGTGGATGCGGATGAAGAGATCATCCGTCTGGCAGGCAAACCCATCCCGGCGATTTTCGCCGGGGACGGCGAAGATGCATTCCGGGACTGGGAGACCAAAGCCCTGGAAGGTCTTGGCAAACGTTCCGGCCTCATCATCGCCACCGGCGGCGGCTGCGTGACAAAACAGCGCAATTATCCCCTCCTGCACCAGAACGGTACCATTTTCTGGCTGCAGCGGGAGCTGGAAAAGCTCCCCACCGACGGCCGTCCCCTTTCCCAGGCAAACAAGCTTTCTGACATGTACGAAACGCGCCGCTCCCTTTACGCTGCCTTTGCTGATGCAGTCATTGACAACGACGGTCAATTAGAGGATACCCTGGCGCAGATCATGGAGGTAACATTATGAAAATCCTCGTCCTCAACGGCCCCAATCTGAATATGCTGGGCATCCGGGAACCGGGCATCTACGGCCGCAGCACCTTTGCCGACCTGCTGGCGCTGATCGAAAGAACCGCAAAGGAGGAAAACCTGGATATCGAACAGTACCAGTCCAATCATGAGGGCCACCTGGTGGACAAGATCCAGTGGGCATACGGAAAAATTGACGGTATTGTCATCAACCCCGCCGCCTATACCCACACTTCCGTTGCCATCCTGGACGCCCTGAAGGCGGTGTCCATCCCCGCAGTGGAGGTCCATATCTCCGATGTGGATGCCCGGGAGCCCTTCCGGCAGATCAGCTACGCAGGCATGGCATGTGTCCATACCATCAAAGGCCACGGCTTCGAAGGCTACAGGGAAGCGATCCTCTACCTCAAAGAGCATTACGGTCCATAAACATGAAAACGGCTGCCGTTTCCGGCAGCCGTTCTTCTTTTATTCCACAGATTTCAGCGCTTCGGCCATATTCACCTTCTCCAGCTTGAAGGTAAAAATGAACTGCACGATGAAGGTCGACAGCATGGTCAGCACAACGGAGAGCAGCAGCGACCAGAGTGTGACCCTGGCCTGGAACCAGACGGTATCGATCTTCACCTGACTCATGACGAATACCAGCAGCAGCCAGCCCAGACCCAGACCCACGATGGAGCCCACCACTGCCAGGACGATATTCTCCTTGAATACGTAGCTGGCAGTTTCCGAAGAGTGGAAGCCCAGCACCTTGATGGTAGCGATCTCCCGCATACGTTCGGTGATGTTGATATTGATCAGGTTATACAGCACGATCACCGCCAGCAGCGCCGCACAGAAGACCACCACAACCACCAGCATATCCAGCGCCTCCATCATGGAGCCTACCATATCGGCGGTGTCCTGGCTGATGGTCACGTTCATGACATCGTCCAGCTCCGTGATGGCTGCGCTGACCATATGCAGATCCTTTCCCTCCGCCGCACGGACGAAGGCCATCTGCATCTCGGGCGCCTCTGCCCACTGCTGTGTAATGGTCTCCGGACGAATGATGGCAAAGTTACTGACATAGTTTTCGTAGATCCCGGATACCGTCACCGTCAGCTCCTGCATATCGGCATTGCGCAGTGTGACGGTATCGCCCGTCATGACGCCCATGGCTTCGGCAATACCCACGGTGAGGATCGCTTCACCGGAATCCGGCAGGCTGACAGGATTGCCGCTGCGGCGGAGATTGATGAAATCCACAAGTTCCTCCCCAGCAGCAATCAGACTGATCTCACGGACCTGATTGGCGTGATCGATCTCGACGCTTTGCTGGTGATAGAACATCACATCCTCCGCATCGTCTGCCACCGCTTCTTCAAAGCTTGCCTGCGCCTCAGGGGATTGTCCCTCCGAGAAGTAGACCTCCATGTCGTACACTGTGATCTCATTAAACTGGAAACCCACGATGTTGGAGATGGAATCCCGCAGGCCGAAGCCCGTCACAAGCAGCGCCGTGCAGCCGCCGATGCCAATGAGCATCATCAGCAGACGCTGGCGGTAGCGGAAGATGTTCCGCAGGGCCACCTTGTTCAGGAAGCTGAACCGGTTCCAGAAAGGCAGATACTCCAGAAAGATCTTCTTGCCCGTCGTGGGTGCTTTCGGACGGATCAGCTCCGCCGGGACTTCCTTCAGGGCGGAATTGCAGCAGTACCAGGTCACCGCCAGGGTGACGGCGGTGTAGCTGGCCACCACCACGGCGCACAGCCCCCAGTCAAAGCAGATCTGCACCTCAGGCTCGATATAGAGCATGATGCAGTAGGCATCCCAGATGATCTTCGGGAAGACGATGCTGCCCGCCACCACGCCCAGGCCGCAGCCCAGGATGGCGCCGGAGCCGGCGTAGATCAGATATTTGCTGATGATGGCGGCATTGGAATAGCCCAGGGCTTTCAGGGTGCCGATCTGGGTGCGCTCCTCGTCCACCATTCGGGTCATAGTGGTGATGCACACCAGGGCGGCGATGAGCAGGAAGAACACCGGGAACACCCGGGAAACGCCTGCCACAATGTCAGAATTGCTGTCGAGAGATGCGTAGCCCACATTGGTGTTCCGGTCCAGAACATAGGTCTCCGGCGCTTCCAGATCATCGATCTCCCGCCGGGCTTCTGCCAGCTGCTGCGCCGCATCGGCCAGCCTCCGTTCGCCGTCGGTGATCTGCCGCATGGCCTCTCTGCGCCCCTCCTCGTAAGCCGCCCAGCCGTCTTTCAGCTGCGCCTTACCGTCGGACAGCTGGCGTTTGCCGTCTTCCAGTTCCTTTTCTTTTTCGATCAGGGTATTTCTGCCCTGATTCAGCTGCCGCTGACCATCAGCCAGCTCCGCTTCGGCTTTGGCGAATTCCCGGTCCGCCTGGGCACGGCCTTCCGCCAGCCGGGCGTAGCCGTCATCGATCTGCCGCTGGGCTTCTTGCAGTTCCTCCAGGGTCTGGACCAGCGCAGCACGCTGCTGCGTCAGTTCATCCCTCGTCACGTAGAGCTGCTCCAATTGCGCGGAATATTCGGCGTGCATGGCTTTCAGCTCCGCCAGCTGGGCCGTGTATCCGGCCAGCATAACCTCCAATTCCTCCAGCGCCGCTTCGATCTCGGCGATCATGGCCTGTGCCTGGGAGGGATCTTCCTTCAGGGTTTCCAGCGCTTCCCGGGCAGCCTCTTCCAGTTCGGGCAGCCTTGTCAGGAATTCCTCCAATTGGGCAATGGTCTCTTCATCCATGCTGCCGGAGGCGATCATCTGATCCAGCACCGTCCGGGCAGCTGCCTCTATCCGGGGGAACAGCTCAATCATCTCCTCCAGCGCCTTGATCATCTCCTCACTGGCATCGGGCATGGCTTTCAGTTCTTCCAGCATCTGCCGGGCCGTCTGCATCAGGGGCGTCAGCATCTCAATGATCGGCTCCAGCTGCGCAATGCCCTCTTCAATCTGCGGCAGCGCCTCTTCCAGCTGGGCAATGCCGTCATTGACCTGTACCAGGCCCTCGTCGATCTGGGCAATACCCGCTTCCACCTGCGCGATACCGTCTGCCACCTGGGCTGCATTTTCGTCCAGGATCCTTTCCGACTCGTCCAATTCGGCATAGGCATCCTTCTTTGCTCCGGCCAGCTGATTTTTGCCTTCGGCCAGTTCCGCTTCCGCGTCTTTCAGATCCTCCCAGCCATCGGCGATCTGCTTTTCGCCGTCGGCCAGAAGCTGTTCATTCTCGGCGATCTCCGCCTCCGCATCCTTCAGCTCGTTGTATCCCTTTTCCAGCTCCGCCTGGGCTTCCAGTTTGCCCTCCTCAAATTCGGCCACACCGTCCAGATATTCCTGATACCCGGCGGCATATTCCCCTTCGGCTTCTTCCACAAGATCGGCAAACCACCGGTCGGCAATGGCCTGGACCTGAGGCTCCAGATCCTCCGCCATGGCGTCCAGGCGCGCGTTATATCCATCCGTGTAGACCCGATGGTCGCCGGGGATGGTCACGTTGATCTCCGTATAGTAGTCCACGCTGAAGCCCTCGGCAGGAATATAGAAATAGCTCTCAATACTGCCGTTGCCCACGGAGGTGCTGCCACGGTTCAGGTCCATATACAAAGGCGTTGCTACATAGCCCACGATGGTGTATGTATCATACGCCAGGGCATCCAGGGCGCTTTCCTCATTGGTCTGCGAGATCTGCACCGCAGTTCCCAGGATGCTGTCGTCGAAATAAAAGCCGTCGGCCAGACATTCATCCGGGCGCTGGGGCATCCGGCCGCCCCGCAGCTCCACCATATTCACGGTTTCAGACAGGGAGTAAAACCGGTACACCTCATCCTCTTCCGATGAGCCGATGCGGACGATGGTATCCTGATACACCGCCGCCTCCACATCCACAAGCCCCAGCAATTCCTCCGCCTCCTCCAGCTGTTCCTCCGTCCAGCCATAGGAACTGAGAAAGCGCAGGTCAAACATGTTCTGCTCATCAGTAAAGACCTGTCCCGTTTCCACCATGTCCGTCTTCGTCATCCGAAGACCCACGAACATCGCCGAACCCAGGGCGATGATCAGCACGATCGCAAGATACCTGCCCAGTGATCTCAGGATAGACTGGGTCAGGTTTTTTCCCATCACATTCTTTTTCATCACCATTCAATCTCCCGAATATCCTGAGGATGGGCATTCAGCGTCACCTCAGCTACGGTACCGCTGCGCACCTTGATGACCCGGTCGGCCATGGCGGTCAGCGCGCCGTTGTGGGTGATGATGACCACTGTCATGCCGGTGCGTCGGGCGGTGTCCTGCAGCAGCTGCAAAATGGCCTTACCGGTCTGATAGTCCAGGGCGCCGGTGGGCTCATCGCAAAGCAGAAGCTTGGGATTCTTGGCCAGCGCCCGGGCAATGGCCACGCGCTGCTGCTCACCGCCGGACAGCTGACTGGGGAAATTCTTCATCCGGTGCTCCAGTCCCACATCCATCAGCACCTGGGTGGCGTCCAGGGGATCCTTGCAGATCTGGTTAGCCAGTTCCACATTCTCATGGGCGGTCAGGTTGCCGATGAGGTTATAGAACTGGAAAACGAAGCCCACATCCTCCCGGCGGTAGTCGGTAAGCTGGCGGCGCGTCATCTTCGATACCTCCCGGCCATCCAGGAAGACCTGGCCCTTCGTCAGCGTATCCATGCCGCCGAGGATATTCAGCAGCGTGGTCTTGCCCGCACCGGAGGGGCCGACGATGACCACCAGCTCTCCCTTTTCGATATCAAACGTGGCGTCATGGAGGGCATTGATCTCCACCTCGCCCATATGGTAGGTTTTTCCTACGTCACGGAATTCAACAAATGCCATTGCAGTATTCCTCCTGTTATTTTTCTTAACCTTTTTATTATAAGGGATAAAACGAAACCTTGTCAAAACAATCTGTAAATATGTGCGCAGGACCAAACAAAAAAGACTCCTTTGTCAGGAGTCTTTTCTGAAAACCAGCAGCTTGCTGGCAATATAGTTCAGGATCACCACCAGAACACTGGTAACGAGCTTCATCACGTTGCCGTCGAAAGCCAGCAGATCCACCGCCACAAAGATGATTCCCGTCTCCAGCAGACCAGAGCCCACCCGGCAGCCCACGAACTTCGTCAGCTCCGGGAGGACAGTTTTTCCAGACCAGTCGTGGCTTTTGAAGACGAAGGGCTTGTTGGTCAGATACGCAAAGGCCACCGCACCGACCCAGGCGATCACATTGCTTACCGCAGCGGAAAGCCCCAGCAGATTGTAGCAGGGCAGATACACGACATAATTGACCACCGTGGTCAGTACACCGAAGAAGAGGTAGGAAATGATATCTTCGTACTTTTTGAAAACAGCTTTGATCCTATCCATCAGAAACCCAGGTCCTCGCCGATGAGAATGAACTTGATCCGCCCGGCAGGACGGCAGTTGCGGGTGATGAGGATCTGGTTGCAGATGCTCTCAGCGCTCTTGCAGTCTGCACAGTTGCCGGTAACGCCGCAGGGAGTCTGGTTGGGGAAGCGCTGCTTGTTCATGGGGGCAGCCACGGTGCGGGCCCGGTTCATGGCGGCGTCGAGAGAATCTTCCACCTTGTTCATGCCGGCCACCACGATGACCATACCGGGGCCATAGACGATGGGGGCCACCCGGTTGCCTGTGCCGTCGATGTTGACCATCTGGCCGTCCAGGGAAAGGGCGTTGGCACCGGTGATGAAGGCGTCAGCAAAGAACATCTCCCGCTGCAACTTCTCCCGCTCTTCAGTCGTTGCACAGCGGTCCCGGTCCATGGCGCGGTAAGGCCCTGCGTGAATGGCGTTCTGCAGGCCCATGGCAGTGGCCGTCATGGTACCGCCCCAGCCCACGGAAGCGCCCTCCGGAATCAATTCCAGGGCCTTTTTCAGGGCTTCTTCCTTATTGGCGCAGTAATATGCCTCAAAATGGCGGCTTTCCAGATTCTTGACGAGGATCTGACCGCGCTTCTCGTAATACATTTCCTTGGGTGTCATAGACATACCTCCTGAAAGGATTTTCTTTTATTTTAGCACTGATGAAGCGGAATGTAAAATAAAAAATGTCATTGCGTACCAGTCCGCAGACTGGTACGCAATGACATGAAAGATTGGATCAATAATTGTTGTCGGTGACCTTATCCAGGGAAATACCCAGGTACTTTTCCAGGGCGGCCAGCTTCAGGCAGGTACAGAACACGTGCATAGCCTTCTCCAGTTCCTCGATGGGCGGCAGGCTGGGGGCAATGCGGATCATGGAGTCGTGGGGATCCACGCCGTAGGGGTAGGTGGCGCCGGCGTCAGTCAGGGTAACGCCGCAGTGCCTGCACAGTTCCAGGGTGCGGCGGGCGGTGCCGGGCATGGCAGCGACGCATACAAAATAGCCGCCGACAGGGTGATGCCAGTGGGCGATGCCCTTATTGGTGACCTGCTTGCGCAGGATCTTCAGCACCATCTTGAACTTGGGCGCCATGATCTCTGCGTGACGCTTCATCAGCTCCAGGGTGTGTTCCTTATTCTTCAGGTACTTGACGTGGCGCAGCTGATTGATCTTGTCGTAGGAAATGGTCTGTGCGCCGATGAGCTTCGTCATATACTGAATGTTCTCCTCACTGGATGCCATAACAGACATACCGGCACCGGGGAAGGTGATCTTGGAGGTGGAAGCGAACTCATAGACCATGTTGGGACGGCCGGCCTGGGCGCACAGGGAGATGATGTCCCGGAAGGGCTGGAACTCGCCCTCGAATTCATGGACGCAGTAGGCGTTATCCCACATGATGACGAAATCAGGGGCGGCGGGCTTCAGGTTGGCGAAACGGTCCACGATGTCCTCATCGTAGGTGTAGCCCTGGGGATTGGAGTATTTGGGCACGCACCAGATACCCTTGACGGATGCGTCCTGCACCAGCTCTTCCACAACATTCATGTCGGGGCCGGTGGGCAGCATGGGCACGGTGATCAGCTCAAAGCCGAAATTCTCGGTAATGCGGAAATGGCGGTCATAGCCGGGTGCAGGACACAGGAACTTGATGCGCTCTTCCTTGCACCAGGGACGTTCAGAATCCACCAAGCCGTGGGTATAGGCCTTGCAGATCAGATCGTACATCAGGCTCAGACTGGCATTACCGCCCACAAAAGTTTCCGAGGGCTTGCAGCCCAGAACGTCTGCCCAGTATTCCCGGGCACACTTGAGGCCGGCCAGGTCACCGTAATTGCGGCAGTCGTTGCCGTCGATGATGCATTCTGCAGGATCGTTCAGGATGGTGAGCATATCGCTGACCAGATCCAGCTGCAGCCTGCTGGGCTTGCCGCGGGACATATCCAGTTTCAGGTTTTCATGCTTCAGGTCGTCATAACGGGCCAGCATTCTCTTATATTCCATGCGAAGCTCTTCACGGCTTCTGCAAGCGTAAGTAGCCATACAAATCATCCTTTCGCTTTTTGATGGGATTATCTTGGCATATTATACGCCAAATCCCGCAAAAATGCAATATCAAACTTCAAAAAATTCATTTTTGCAGGTTCATATCCACATTTTCAGCCAAAATGAACAAAAGACCGCCTGACGTGGACACAATTTTATTCAATATCACACCCCGGTTTCACCTTGCGTATTACGGAATAATTTGGTATAATATTTATTAATTATGGCGTGTATCCACCTGTTTTTCCCAGTTTTCCGGCAAAATACACGGCTTTCTGAACTTTTTCTGTTTTGCAAGTTTTATTATCGAATCTTTCATTTTAAGGACGTGATCTGCATGACTGATCAGACCTATGTACCCCGTATTTTCGGCAGCGACGTCTTCAGCGAGAGCGTCATGCGCGCCACATTGGCCCCGGAGGTCTTTGATGCCTGGCGCCGCTGCATCGACACCGGCTCCCAGCTGCCCCTGCACATCGCCAACGAGATCGCGGAGGCCATGAAGACCTGGGCCATCGCCAGAGGGGCCACCCACTATACCCACTGGTTCCAGCCCATGACCGGCATCACCGCCGAGAAGCACGATTCTTTCATCACCCCCGCCGGCGAGGGAAAAGTCATCATGGAATTCTCCGGCCGGGAGCTGGTGCGGGGCGAGCCTGACGCCTCCTCCTTCCCCTCCGGCGGTCTGCGGGCCACCTTCGAAGCCCGGGGCTACACCGCCTGGGATCCCACCTCTTTCGCCTTCGTCAAGGACGGCAGCCTGTATCTGCCCACCTGCTTTTTCAGCTACAACGGCGACGCCCTGGACAAAAAAACCCCTCTGCTGCGCTCCCTGGAGGTGATCAGCCGGGAGGCCATGCGGATCATTCGTCTCTTCGGCGATACCGAGAGCAAACGGGTTGTTGTCTGTGTTGGAGCGGAACAGGAATATTTTCTGCTTCCCAAAGCATTATATGCCCAGCGCGAAGACCTGCGTCTGACGGGCCGGACCCTGTTCGGCGCTCCGGCCCCCAAGGGACAGGAGCTGGATGACCACTATTTTGGTACCATCCGTACCCGGGTCAGCAACTACATGAAGGATCTGGACGAGCAGCTGTGGAAGGTGGGTGTCCTTTCCAAGACCAAGCATAATGAGGCTGCCCCATGCCAGCATGAGATGGCTCCCATCTATTCCGAGGCAGCCAACGCCTGCGACTCCAACCAGCTGGTCATGGAGATCATGAAAAAATGTGCCGCCAAGCACGATCTGGTGTGTCTGCTCCACGAGAAGCCCTTTGCCGGCATCAACGGCTCCGGCAAGCACAACAACTGGAGCCTTGCCACAGACACCGGCCGCAACCTTTTCAGCCCCGGTAAGACCCCCCGCCAGAATGCCCAGTTTCTGCTGTTCCTGGCAGCCTTCATCCAGGGTGTGGATGAATATCAGGATTTCCTGCGCTGCACGGTGGCCACAGCCGGCAACGACCACCGTCTGGGTGCCGACGAAGCGCCCCCTGCCATTGTGTCCATCTTCCTGGGAGATGAGCTGACGGAGCTTGTGGAATCCATTGTCAGCGGCTCCGATTACTGGGGCCCCCAGAAGCGTACCATGCGCATCGGCGTGGACGTGATGCCGCCCATTCCCAAGGATACCACCGACCGCAACCGCACCTCTCCCCTGGCTTTCACCGGCAATAAATTCGAATTCCGCATGCCCGGTTCTTCCCAGTCCGTGGCAGGCCCCAACATCGCCCTGAACACCATCATGGCCGAGGAACTGCGCAAATTTGCCGATGTGCTGGAACAGGCTGAGGATTTCGATACCACGCTCCACGAGCTGATCCGTCATGCCCTGACCAGCCACAAGCGGATCATTTTCAGCGGCAACGGTTATTCCACAGCCTGGGCCCAAGAGGCAAAGCAGCGGGGGCTCAGCAATCTCAGCAACACCGCCACTGCCCTGCCTGCCTATATTTCCCGGAAGAATATCGACCTGGTGACCCGCCACGGCATATTTTCTGAAGCGGAATTCCGTGCCCGATACGCCATTCATCTGGAATCCTACAAGAAGCTGGTTGCCATCGAAGCACGGACGACACTGGACATGGCGCTGCGGCAGATCCTGCCCGCTGCAGTGCGCTATACCAACGTCCTCTCCGACGCGCTCATTGCCAAGCGGGAGCTGGGCGTCAGCGGCAAAGCCGAGCGGAGTCTCATCACCAGGCTCTCTGCCGCCACCGATGCCCTGTATGACGGCTGTCAAAAGCTGAACGCAGACCTACAGGCCGTTCCCGCTGCAGCGGAAGATGCCGCCGTATATTACCACGATGTCATTCTGTCCGATATGGCCGCCATCCGTTCTGAGGCGGACATTCTGGAGACGCTGACAGAAAAATCCTTCTGGCCCTTCCCTACCTATTCCGATCTGTTGTTTTACTAAACAAAAAGAGCCTTCCGAACCGGAAGGCTCTTTTTTCAGATGAATCAGTGGATCTCCCGCAGGGGCTGAATGTACTGCTCCTTGCGGCGCTTCTTTTCGCTGCGGTAGCTCTCATTGTTGCCCTCATGGAGGTCGCGCAGGTAATCATAGTGATTCTGCAGGATCTCCTCATTGCTGCGGGCCAGCATCATGACCGCGATGGAGGAACACTGGTCGGAAGCACGCTCCATAAAGGTCATCACGTCCATGAAGGTCAGGCCGGGACCGATGGAACAGGCTCCGTTCTTCAGGCGCTTGGTGTGCTTGTCCTTCAGGATAATGACCATATCGTCAATGACTTCTTCCAGAGGCTCGATTTTGGTCGCAGCCTCATTGTCGTTGGCAGCAAATGCATCTACGGTCATGTTCAGGATCTCCATGACAGCCTTGCCGATGAGGGTCAGCTCGGTCTTGGCACGCTCGGAGAATTCCTGATTTTCACGGTTGAGCTTCTGGGCAAACTCCACCAGATTGGTGGCATAGTCGCCGATACGCTCGAAGTTGGGCACAGTGGCCATCAGCATATCCAGCTGACGGTCGTCCCACTCAGTCTCCACATTTTTGCTCAGACCGATCAGGAAGTGATCGGCATGATCAGCAAACTGATCCAGGCACTCCTCGTCAGTCTCAATCTCTGCGATGATGGACTCATCATAGTTCTGCAGCAGGGAGAATGCCTTGGCAAAATTGTCCCTTGCAATAACGCCCATGGCGGCGACGGCCTTGGTCGCCTCGCTGACAGCAACAGCGGGAGAGATATACAGCTTCTCATCCAGGGTATGAAGCTCGGGATGGCGCAGTTCGGAGGGAGCATCCTCCTTGACCACGATCACGGACAGCTTTACCAGCCAGTTGGTGAAGGGAATCAGGGCAACCGCAGTAACCAGATTGAACACAGTCTGGAAGTTGGCGATGACGCCGCTGTCAGCGGTCATGCCCCAGAGCTCCGCGCCAGCCATGACCGTATTCTGCAGAATGGTCATGGCGATCATAAACAGGACAGTACCGATGGTGTTGAAGACGATGTGGACAACGCCGGTACGCTTGGCGTCCTTGGAAGAGCCGATGGAGCAGACCATGGCGGTGGTGACGCAGGTACCCAGATTGATACCCATAATGATGGGATAGGCCATGGCGAAGGTAATGCCGGATCCGGGAACAGATGCCACAGTCTGCAGCATGCCAACGGTGGCAGAGGAGCTCTGGACGATGACGGTGAGAACCAGACCGAAAAAGATGCCGAACAGAGGATTGCGCATGAAGCTCAGGAAGGAGGTGAACGCGTCAGTACCGATCAGGGGCTTGACGCCGGAGGTCATCAGATTCAGACCCACAAACAGGACGCCGAAGCCGATGCAGATGTCGCCGATGGGCTTGGAACGCTTGCTCTTGATGAACATCAGCAGGACGATGCCGATGATCAGGGCGATGGGCGCCAGGGTATCAGTGTCAAACAGCCACAGCAGGAAGCTGCCGTCGGACTCGATGGAGCCCAACCGGATGATCTGCGCGGTGACGGTAGTACCGATGTTGGCGCCCATGACGATGGACACAGCCTGCTTCAGGTTCAGCACGCCGGCGCCGATCAGGGCGACCGTCAGAACGATGGTGGCAGTGGAACTCTGAATGACCGCGGTGACCAGACAGCCGGTGATGACACCCATGACAACGTTGCCGGTGACTTTCTCCAGAACCCGCTTCAGGGCTTCGCCGGAGCTGTTCTTCAGGCCGTCGCCCATGACCTCGATACCATACAGGAACATGGCCAAGCCGCCCAGAAGACTGATAATCGCACTTACAATTTCCATAATGTCTCCATATTTTTTAAGTTATTAGCATCAATCTATGATACCGTTTCCATTATACCTTTTTTCGTCAGAAAAGTATAGTGACAATTTCTTATGAAATATTCGTTCATTTTTATTTCTTTTTGTCAAAGACACTAATCCACGAAAAAACAACCGCTGCTTCGTGATTATTTGCCCGTGGAACCGAACCCGCCGCTGCCCCGGACCGTATCGGTCAGATCGTCAGTTTCCACAAAAGCAGGAGCCAGCACCGGCGTAATCAGCAACTGGGCGATCCGTTCGCCGCCCTCCACGGTCTGGGAAACACTTCCATGATTATGCAGGGCCACCATCACCTCGCCCCGGTAGTCGCTGTCTACCACGCCCACCTTGTTGGCGGGGGCCAGGCCCCGCTTGCTGCCCATGGAGCTGCGGGCATAGATGAGGCCCGCGTAGCCCTTCGGCACCTCCATGGCAAGGCCTGTGGGGATGAACACCGTTTTGCCGGGTTCAATGGTCACCGCAGCCTCCAGGCAGGCGTACAGATCCGCACCGGCCGCATCGGCAGAGCCATAGGTGGGGATGACGGCTTTTTCTCTCAGTTTTTTGATGCGCATATTCATTTTCTCATTCCCTTTCCCTGGGCCTGCCAGTCCTCCCAGAGGACCACTTCCCCGCTTTTCAGGGAGGCAGGCACGTCAATGATCCGTTGGTTCTCACTGCCCCGGAACCGCAGGCTCAGATTCTTCTGTGCCTGGATGAAGGGGCCGTCCACCAGTACGTCCAGATAACTTAAATACTCTTTTGTGACCGCCCACTCACCCAGACGGCCGGACAGAATATCTTTATCAAAAAGATATCCCGAGAAGGCCCAGATGCTCTTTTCCGGGTATTTTGCCCTGACCTGTCGCAGCAGCTCCACGATGGCGCCCTGGTTCTGCGGCTCGAAGGGCTCGCCGCCCAGCAGGGTCAGTCCCTTGATGTGGGGCGGCTTCAGCATGCTCAGGATCAGATCAATTGCGCACTGATCAAAGGGCTGGCCGTAATCAAAATCCCAGGCCACTTCGTTGAAGCAGCCGGGGCATCGGTGGGTACAGCCAGAGACAAACAGGCTGACCCGGACGCCGGGACCGTTGGCGATATCACAGTTTTTAATGGTCGCGTAATTCATATTGTATCACTTTCTGCCGAGTTTACTGAATTTATCAAAGGTCATGGGCCACAGCAGGCCTGCCGTCAGCACCACCAGGAAGTAACGAACCGCCCGGGCAGGCAGCGCGGGGAGCAATACTTCCAGCGGGGCGCGCATCCCCTCCTTCACAGCCAGCACCACCACAAGGCCAAGCACGACCTTCAGGATCTGTGCCCACCAAATGGCGTCAGTCTTAAAGTCCAGCCACTTGCGGTCAACGGGATAGACGATAGCAACCGCCAGCGTACAGCCGAAGAGGGTACAGGCATTCTTCCGGCCGGAAGCCAGATTGTGGGCGTCAAAATCCGCCGGGAACTGCCACAGCTCCACGTAGAGAAGATAGGCAAGAGACAGCGCCACCATGCCGATGATGAGCCACTGCATCCCCTTGCCGTCCTCCCGATACACGATGGGATGCAGCAGGAAAATCAGCACCAGGGAGATGGCGGAGCCGACGATTACATCCGCCGGGGTGTGGACGCCGATATACATCCGGGAAATGGGCACCAGAATGGCCACGGCGATGCACAGCAGGCGTACCCAGGCCGTTTTGGTCGTCCGGGCAATGGAGCCAAAGGTCCCCACCGCAGACTGGCTGTGGCCGCTGGGGAAGCTGTAGCCACCCGCCCCCTCCCGGGCGGCTTCCAGAATGGTGAAATTGGGGTCCCGCACCCAGGGGCGGGGCACCCGGCAGGCCAGCTTCATGAACTGGCTGGTCACCGTACCCACAAAGCCCACGCTCATCAGGTAATAGCCGCTGCGCTTGTCCACACACCAGAAAACGATCAGCGCCACTGCAAGGAAAGCGATCTCATCGCCCAGATAGGTCACGCCCAGCATGAACTCGTTGAGTCCCGGCATGCGCAGCTTTTCCAGCAGGTAAAGAAATTCCATAGGATTCCTCCTTATATTCGATTTTATCCATTATACCAGATCTGTGGAAAATATCAATGCTCTTGCGAAATGCATAAAGGAGCTGTATAATAGAGAAAATAATCCAGAATGGAGCAATGCTATGTTTTCTCATGAAACGCGGTGCATTTACCGCAACAATCAGCTGGCGGAAGTGATCTGTCAGCTGCGCTTCCCGGAGATCCTGAAGATCGCCGCTGAGATTCCGGCCCAGTTTCAGGAAGCCATCCGGGACGAATATCCCCGTTACACCTCGCGGAAGGAAAATCCCCTGCCCCGGTTCCAGGGTGCCCCCGGGAATTTGCAGCTGCACAAGCCCGAGCCTGTCACCAACTATCAGTTTGCCTCCGCCGACGGCGTCTGGCGCGTGAATCTGACCAGCAAATTCATCTCACTGGCCTGTTCCCGCTACACAAGCTGGGAGGGCTTCGCCGCAAAGCTGGACAAGCCCCTGGTGGCCTTCATCCGCACTTATCACCCTGCTTATTTTGAGCGGGTGGGGCTGCGGTATATGAATTTCTTCTCCCGGAAAGAACTGGGCCTGGAGGGCACGCCCTTCCGGGATATGATCGCCCCCTGCTACCTGGCCCCCCTGGCACAGCCGGATATGAATGAGTTGAACTTCACCCGCTGCGCTGTGGACTTCGACACTGCCGTGGGTCACGGCTGCCGGGCCAAGATCCATGCCGGCCCCGGCCTGACCCGGAAAAACGGCCAGCAGGATCCCGAGAGCAAATTCATCTTCGATATGGACCTGTATATGCAGGGCAATATCCCCATCAACACCTGCGTCGGCGCCCTGCAGACGCTGCATCTGCAGGCCGATTCCATCTTCCGCGGCGCCATCACCGACATCACCCACGACGCCATGGATCCCACCACCTGAGGAGGTCATTATGCCCTATTATTACGGTTTCGACTGGACGTACATCGTCCTGGTGCTGCCCTGCATTATTTTTTCCATGTGGGCCAGCAGCTCCGTCAATTCCACCTTCAAGCGTTATTCTGCCCACCACTCCAGCCGCCGCATCACCGGCGCCCAGGCTGCCCAGCGGGTGCTGGGCTGGAACGGCGTCAGCGGCGTCCGCATCGAACGGGTCAGCGGCAATCTGACGGATCACTATGATCCCCGCACCAATGTGATCCGCCTGTCAGATTCTGTCTACAATTCCACCTCCGTTGCCGCCATCGGCGTTGCCTGCCATGAGGCCGGTCATGCCGTCCAGTACGCCAGGCATTATGCCCCCATCAAGCTCCGGGCCGCCATCATCCCCATCACCAGCATCGGCTCGAAGCTTGCCATGCCCCTGATCCTGCTGGGGCTGGTGCTGAGCTTCCTGGGCAGCTTCTCCACCGGCATCATCTACCTGGGTATCGCCTGCTTTGGCCTGAGCCTGGTGTTCCAGCTGGTGACCCTGCCTGTGGAATTCGATGCAAGCCGCCGGGCAATGGCTGCCATCGCTGACAGCAATATCCTGACAGAAGAAGAGCAGCGTGGTGCCAGAAAGACGCTGAAGGCCGCCGCCATGACCTATGTGGCCGCCACCGCCGTGGCATTGTCTCAGCTGGTCAGACTGCTGGTGCTCTTCGGCGGTCGCCGGAGAAATGATTAAGATTTTACACGAAACCGTCCCGGACTTGACACCCGGGGCGGTATTTTTTATAATTTATACGTACGAAACACCAAAAGGAGGTGCCGCCTGTGGCATCCTGGATGATCCATCTGCGGGTCGCAGACCAGCTTCTCGACCGTATCCCCAACCTCTCCCCCATCGAATTCATCATGGGTAATCTGGCCCCGGATAGCGGCGCGCCGACGGAGCACGGCTTCTTCCCCGATCAGACCGTTTCCCATTTCCGTACTGATGACGGCACCGGCAAAAAGGCCATGGACCTGGATGCCTACCGGCAGCGGTACTTCTCCCCCGATATTGTCGCGGACTACGATGAAAAGCAGTATGCCTTTTATCTGGGCTATTACACCCATCTGCTGACGGATCTTTGCTGGTCCGACCGCATCGCCTGGCCCACCCGGCAGGATTTTCCAGAGGCAGCGTGGCAGGCAATTAAGAAAGACTGGTACGATCTGGACCGGCTGTATCTGAAAAAGCATCCCGGCTTCCGGGCCTTCCGTGCATATCTGGGGAGCGTTGGATTCGTCAACAGCTATATCGACTTCTTCACCGCCGACGCCTTCGAGCTGCGCCGGCAGGCGGTGACGGACTTCTATCTGGAAGAGGGAGAAGACCCAGACCGGGTATTTACCTACCTGACGGAGGAAGAATACGACAGCTTTGTGGATGACTGCATCACATATATCATGGAGGTTCTGAAATGATCTACACACCCCTGACAAAAAAGGCCATGCTGATTGCCTATGCCGCCCACCATGGCCAGTTCGACAAATCCGGCGCACCCTATATTTTTCATCCCGTCCATCTGGCAGAGCAGATGGATGACGAATTCTCCTGCTGCGTGGCCCTGCTCCACGACACGGTGGAGGATACGGATGTGACCCTGGAAGATCTGGCAAAGGAATTTCCCCGGGAAGTGGTGGAGGCTGTGGCCCTGATGACCCACGCCGAGGGTGTGGATTATTTCGACTACGTCCGGGCCATCGGGCGAAATCCCATCGCCAAAAAGGTAAAGCTTGCGGACCTGGCTCATAATTCCGACCAGAGCCGCTGCGCCGGCTCCGATATCCCCGCCGAACGGCTGAGCGCATGGCAGGAAAAATACAGCAAAGCCCGCCAGATTCTGACCATGGAAGAATAACCCATATTTTTACCGCCCCGGTATTGACAACCGGGGCGGATTTTGTTACAATCTCCCGGTGTGAAAAGTATGAAAAATATGAAAGGAGGGCAGCCATGGCAGGCGGTAAGCATATCCTGGGCAAAGGCAAGGCCCAGCGTGTCTTCGGCACGGCGAAGGTCGGCGACCGGGGGCAGATCGTCATCCCCAAGGATGCCCGGGAATTTTTTGGCATAGAACCCGGCGACACCCTGCTGATTCTCGGCAGATCCGAAACCGGTCTGATCATCAGCAAGCCCGAGGCCCTGAACGATCTTGCACAGAAAATTTTCCATTCTATTGATAACGAGGAATAAACATATGAAAGAATTGACTGAAATCTATGAAAGCATGGGCATTTCCCCTGCTGTATACCAGTATGGCGAAGAGGCCATCGCACGGCTGAAGGACCGTTTCGAGAAAATTGACAAGGTTGCCGAATACAACCAGGCCAAGGTTCTGGCTGCATTCGTAAAAAACCGGGTCAGCGCAACCTGCTTTGCCGCTTCCTCCGGATACGGCTACAACGACGAAGGCCGCGACAAGCTGGAGCAGGTCTACGCCGACGTGTTCCACACAGAAGCCGCCCTGGTGCGCCCCCATATCACCTGCGGCACCCACGCTCTGACCATCGCCCTCAGCGCCAACCTGCTGCCCGGCGACGAGCTGCTGAGCCCCGTGGGCCTGCCCTACGATACCCTGCAGGAGGTCATTGGCATCCGTCCCAGTCCCTGTTCCCTGGCAGAGTACGGCGTTTCCTACCGGCAGGTGGATCTGCTGGAGGGCGGCGCCTTCGACTATGAAGGCATCCGCGCCGCTATCAACGAGAAAACCAAGCTCATCACCATCCAGCGTTCCAAGGGCTATGCCACCCGTCCAACCTTCTCCGTCACCCAGATCGGCGAGCTGATCGCCTTCTGCAAGTCCATCAAGCCCGACGTAAAGATCATGGTGGACAACTGCTACGGCGAATTTGTGGAGACCATCGAGCCCTCTGACGTGGGCGCTGATATGATCGTCGGTTCCCTGATCAAGAATCCCGGCGGTGGCCTGGCCTCCTCCGGCGGCTATATCGCCGGCACCCGGGAGTGCATCGACCGCTGCGCCTACCGTCTTTCCGCACCCGGTCTGGGCCAGGAAGTGGGCGCAAACTTCGGTCTGATGACCCAGATGTATCAGGGCTTCTTCCTGTCTCCCAGCGTCACTGCCAACGCGGAAAAGGGCGCCATCTTTGCCGCCAACCTCTATGAGCCCCTGGGCTTCCGCTGCGTGCCCAACGCCACCGAGAGCCGCCACGACATCATCCAGGCTGTGGAGCTGGGCAGCGAGGCAGGCATGATCGCCTTCTGTAAGGGCATCCAGTCCGCCGCCCCTGTGGACAGCTTCGCCACGCCCATCCCCGGCGATATGCCCGGTTATGAAAACCAGGTCATCATGGCTGCCGGTGCATTCGTTCAGGGCAGCACCATGGAACTGTCTGCCGACGGTCCCATCCGGGAACCCTATGCCGTCTATTTCCAGGGCGGCCTGACCTGGCACCACGCAAAGCTGGGTATTCTGAACAGCCTGCAGAAGATGGTGGACGCCGGTCTGGTGACTTTGTAAAAACTGTCATTGCGAGGAGCGAAGCGACGTGGCAAGCCCCTGCAAATTTCGCAAACCCTAAGGAGATTGCCACACCAGTCTTCGGACTGGTTCGCAATGACATTTGTATCAATTAAAAAGAAAGAGGTAATAATATGTCCTGGTTGTTTTTCTCTATTGCAACCGCCCTGCTGTGGGGCACTGCGGAGCTTTTCTACAAGAAAGGCGCCCGTCCCGACGAGAAGTATTCCCACCTGAAGATCTGTGTCTGGGTCGGTGTCGTCATGGGTCTGCACGCACTGTTTACGCTGCTGACGCAGGATATTGGCTACAACCCCATGAACCTGATCGCTTATCTGCCCGTTTCCCTGATGTACATCATCTCCATGGCGTTCTCCTATTTCGGCATGCGCTTCCTGGAGGAATCCATTTCCGATCCCATCGAGAATACCGCCGGTGTCATCTGTGTGCTTCTGTTCGCCATTTTCATGAAGGACGAATTCTCCGTCATGACCTGGATTGCCGTTGCAGTCATTGCCATCGGTGTTGTGGGCGTGGGTTACCTGGAAAACCACGGCGAGACCACCAGAAAGAAGAAGCTGGGCAAAAGATTAGCCTTCATCGCCTTCTGCATGCCCTTTGTGTATGCCCTGCTGGATGCCTTCGGCACCTTCCTGGATGATGCCTTCTTCCTGGTCGAAGACATCGCCGCTACACCCCTGGTGGATGTTACCGAAGAAACCATCGAAGCCGTTGCCAACACCAGTTACGAGCTGACCTTCGCGCTGTTCGCCCTGGGTCTGTACATCTTCATGAAGGCAAAGAAGGTTAAGTTCGGCCCCGTGCCCCAGCACAAGGACAAGATCCTGGCTGCCGTGTTCGAAACCGCAGGTCAGTTTACCTATGTTTACGCCCTGGGTGGTGTGGACGCCGTTGCCGCTCCCATTCTCTCCTCCGTCTGCGTTGTTTCTCTGCTTCTGTCCCGTATTTTCCTGAAGGAAAAGCTCAACTGGAAGACCTACGCCTTTATTGCCGTTGTCATTTTCGGCATCCTGCTCCTGGCGGTAGCCGAAGAACTGTAACACAATACAAATCATCCTCCCCGGAGGATACGTTAGCAGAAAATCCCGAAGACCGTTACGGTCTTCGGGATTTTTCTTATCTTTTCAGTTTGTGGTAAAGCTCAATGGGCACATACATGACGATGACGATGGCGCTGATGAGCACCGGGAATCCCAGCAGATGATTGCCCCAGGCTTTTTCAAAAATGTACAGGGGATTGCTCTTGCCTACATCCATCAGGAACATGAAGTTCGTATCCCAGGACAGATTCAGCATCAGGGCGATTCCCGCCAGGACCAGCAGCAGCGCCATGCATTTCGGCACATCCCGCAGCCGGGGCTTGATGTCGCCCCCCGCCGTCAATACCACGGGATACAGGATCAGCAGGATGTGGACCGTGAAACTGTGGATCAGCATAAAATTCCATGCAGGCAGCTTCGTCCAGGTGGGAAACAACATCGCCGCCAGGGCGCCGGGGATGCAGACCGTGTAAAGGAACGTGGAAAGGGTTTTGCCAGGCCGCCAGGCATGCCATGCGATGAGAAACAGGTTGATGCTGCACAGTTCAAAGGGCAGATAGGCCACCCGGAATACACCCATGGCCACCATTGGGACCACCTTCCACAGCTCGTCGGCAATCAGCAGCAGTGCAATCGTCTTACGGAAGCTGCCACGCTGTTTTTCATTCAGCCGCCTGTATAGCAGACAGCACAACGCAATGACTGCCACGCCACCCAGAAGCCACGCCAGATGCAGCGGATCAAAATGCGACCATCCCAGCCCCTTGGGGATGGTGTCAGAGGTATACCAGAAATATTTCATGGAAGAACACTCCTTAAATTCAAAATTCCCGGGTATTATAGCCCCGGGAAGTTAAGAATTCAATATACCATTTCTTAAAGAAGTTTTAAGTTTTCGATGAGTTTCTGCTTTTCCTCCCGGGGCATGGCTTTGACCGCCAGCTCCCGTCTGAGGGCCTCGGAATGGGTGCCGCACACTTCCCGGTATACCACCTCCAGAGGGCCGCGGCCCCGGGTATATTTCGCGCCCTTCCCCACCCGGTGGGCTTCCAGACGCTTTTCCACATCGGTGGTAATGCCGGTGTAAAGCGTCCCGTCCCCACAGCGGAGGATATATAAGTACCACATAGTTTCTCCCAAAAACGCAGGGGCGGAAATCCGCCCCTACTTTCTTTTTCTTATTGGTTTTCCCAGTACCATATCCAGCATCCAGAAGGTCACATTGCCCAGGATCAGCATAATAACCGTCATGGCCAAGCCAAGCTGTGCATAGTCACTGGCGATCTGATCCATGCCCAGAATCCGGATCAGCACCCAGTACATGGAGAGGATCACGGCGTTGAAGAATGCCAGCTTCAGCACCGGACCCAGCTTCATTTTGTCAAGCTTGGGCTTGAGGATGGGATAATAGCCAAGCACCGCAAAAATGGCAGCGGCTTCCTTGTCGGGTCCCAGCAGCAGACTCAGGATCGCAACCGCACCGTACCAGGCCCAGGCCACCCGTTTTCCGCAGCTGACCAGCACGAACCGCAGCAGCATCATGCACAGAATGGGGCAAAGAAAGGTATTCAGGGGGATCATACCGCCCAGGGCCATAATGACCACCGCCAGAGCCGCCATCACCCCGCCCAGAGCCATGTGACGGGCTGCGTCGTTTCTCATTTGCTGTTGGCCTTCAGCAGACCGTATTTAATGTCCCACAGCTTCTGGCTCAGGTCAACATAGTAGGTCTGGGGATTCTCAAAACGCTTGATCTCGTCCCACAGACGGTCCACTTCTGCCAGGCAGTGCGCCCGGATATCCTTCAGGGCAGGCAGTTCGTAGACCAGCTTGCCGTTCTTGAAAATGGGCACCTGCAGCTCTCTGGCCTCAAAGTTGTAGACCGTCTTGGTCTTCCAGGTTGCCTCGGGATCGAAGATCTCAATATTCTGGGTGTCGTCCACCACTTCATCGTAGACCGTCATATAGTCGGCGATGGCCTTGTTGGTATCCTTGCCGTAGAAGCGGTACAGGCGCTTGTAGTGGGGGTTGGTGATCTTACCCACGTTCTCGGAGATCTTGATCTTGGGGATCACGGTACCGTCAGGCTGCTCCACAGCCACCAGCTTGTAAACGCCGCCGAAAACAGGCTCGCTGCGGGCGGTAATCAGCCGCTCGCCCACGCCGAACATGTCGATCTTGGCGCCCTGGCGCAGAATATCCTGGATCACATACTCATCCAGAGAGTTGGAAACAGAGATCTGGCAGCCCGTCCAGCCTGCCTCGTCCAGCATCTGCCGGGCCTTCTGGGTCAGGTAGGTCATATCGCCGGAGTCCAGACGGATGCCGCACTTGGTGATGCCCATGGGCTTGAGGACTTCATTGAAAACCTTGATGGCATTGGGCACGCCGGACTTGAGGGTATTGTAGGTATCCACCAGAAGGGTGCAGTTGGTGGGATACATCTGCGCATAGGCTTTGAAGGCCTCATACTCGGTGTCGAACATCTGCACCCAGGCGTGAGCCATGGTGCCGCCGGCGTAGACGCCGAAGAGCTGATCGGAGATGGTGCAGGCTGTGCCGTTGCAGCCGCCGATATAGGCAGCACGGGCGCCCAGAATGGCGGCGTCAGCGCCCTGGGCCCGGCGGGAGCCGAATTCCAGAACGGTACGGCCCTGGGCGGCACGGACAACACGGTTAGCCTTGGTGGCAATGAGGCTCTGGTGATTGATGCACAGCAGGATATAGGTCTCAATGAGCTGGGCCTCAATGGCGGGAGCACGGATGGTCATGATGGGTTCCTTGGGGAAAATGGGAGTTCCCTCGGGAACAGCCCAAATATCGCCGGTGAACTTGAAGTTTGCCAGGTAGTTCAGGAATTCCTCGCTGAAGATCCCGCGCTTGCGCAGGTACTCGATATCCTCGGGAGCGAAATGCAGATCCTGGATATACTGGACGATCTGCTCCAGACCCGCGGCAATGGCGAAGCCGCCGCCGTCGGGACACTGGCGGAAGAACACGTCGAAATAGGTGATACGGTCCTTGTAACCGTTGGCGAAATAGCCCTGGCTCATGGTCAACTCATAGAAATCACAGAGCATGGTCAGATTAAGTTTGTCATTAACGATCATCGTTAACACCTCGCAGCATTTGATATCATTATTATAAACCCAAAATAAGACAATCGCAACCTGTTTTTATTGACATAGTTTGGTATTTCGTATATATTTTAATTGGAAAGGTTGTGATAGATATGGAAATCACCGTCGGAATGAAGGCAGAAGTGGGCACCACCGTGGAGCGGGAGGACACCGCAAAAATCGTCGGCTCCGGCGACCTGCTGGTCTATGCCACCCCCTGCATGGCTGCCATGATGGAGGGCGCCGCCTGCGAAGCCATCGCCGGCTGCCTGAAGGACACGGAAACCACCGTGGGCACCGAGCTGAATATTCAGCACACTTCCTCGACCCCCGTGGGTCTGGACGTACGGGCAGAGGCGGAAGTCACCGCTGTCGAGGGCAGGGTCATCACCTTTGCCGTGGCAGCCTTTGATGAAGCCGGTGAGATCGGCCGGGGTACCCACAAGCGTGTGATCGTCAATTCCCAGAAGTTCCTGGATAAGGTCTACAACAAACTCTGAGGAGGGCTAACTATGGCAAACTACAGCGCAATGATCCGCAGCGTATTCGAGCAGGGCAGCGTCCGCGATGCCGGGGTGCTCTTCGAGACCTGCATCAGGAATGCGTTTCCCACCTTCAATTTCCGCCGCCTGGAGCTGATCAGCTTCCTGCGCAATGACTATTACATGGAAGGCCGCAGCTGGAACCATGTGTTCCAGATCCGGAAGACACAGCTGGACAATAATCCCGTCTGGGAAGTTCATTGCCACCGCGTCACCATGGGCAAGACCCCTGACAAGCACGTGTACCTGGATTTCCTGACCCTGGGGTTTGTCCAGTATAAGGAGATCGAAACCTGATAAAAATCGCCGCCGTTCACATCAGAACGGCGGCTTCTTTTCACTTCCCTGCCCGGTCGGCAGCGATGATCTTCTTCATGGCCCCGATGCCTACCGTGATGGCAGCGGAGGTATCTTCGCTCATGGGGATGAACAGGCCTGCCTTTTCCCTTTCCTGGTTCCACACAACATGGAAGCAGCTGCCGCAGCGGACGCCCAGAGCAGCGGCTACCACAAACAGGGCTGCAGACTCCATCTCGCTGGCCAGAACACCCAGCCGCTTATAAGCCTCCCAACGGTGTTCCAGCTCATAGTGGACCGGACTCAGCTGGGGCGAATGCTGGCCATAGAATGAATCCTTGCACTGGACCACACCGGTCTTGACAGGATAGCCCAATTCCTCCCCGGCTGCTTTCAGGGCAGCGGTGATGTCAAAATCCGGAACCGCCGGATACTCGATGGGAGCATATTCCCAGGATGTATGCTCATAGCGCACTGCCCCGGTGGCAACAATCACGTCGCCGGGCACCACATCCATGCGGATGCCGCCACAGGTACCCACCCGGATGAAGGTATCCGCACCGATCTTCACCAGTTCCTCCATGGCGATGGCCGCAGAGGGACCGCCGATGCCGGTGGAGCAGACGGAAACCTTTTCCCCCAGCAGTTCGCCGGTCCAGATGTTGAACTCCCGGTTCATACCGATATGGACGGGGTTATCGAAATGCGCGGCGATGGCCTCGCAACGGCCGGGATCACCGGGCAGCATCACATAGCGGCCAACGTCACCGGCTTTGCAGTGCAGATGGTACAGCTTCTCAGTTTCCTGCATAATACGCACCCCTTTGTATAAAATAGATAAAAACAGTATAGCATATGGAATTTCCTATTGCAAGATGCAAAAAATCCGGCCGCACCACGCAGCCGGATTTTTATATCGGGTGAACTCACTTCTTCAGTGCAGAGAAGTGCTCCTTTGTCAGCTTGATGACCACACCGCTCAGGCCCAGCAGGGCGATGAGGTTGGGGATCGCCATGAAACCGTTGAGGGTATCAGCGATGTTCCATACCAGCTCCAGCTCCAGAGAGGAACCGATCAACAGCACCACCACGAACAGGCACTGATAGATCCGGGTCACCTTCTGGCCCAGCAGATACTCGCAGCAGCGGGTACCGTAGAAAGACCAGCTGAGGATGGTGGACAGCGCGAACAGGCCAAGGCCCACGGCCATGATGACGGAACTGAACGTGCCGCCGAATACCGTGGAGAAACAGGCAGTGATCAGATCCACACCGGCATCCGCGCCCCAGGTCACCTGTGCGCCGCCGCTGAGGATACCCAGCAGCACCACCATGGAGGTCAGCGTGCAGATGACGATGGTATCCATGAACACCTCGAAGATGCCGTACATACCCTGCTTGACGGGGTCAGTCTCGGAGGTGGAGGCGTGGGCAATGGGTGCGGAGCCAAGACCGGCCTCATTGGAGAAGACGCCGCGGCCGACGCCCTTCTGGATGGTGGTCATGATGACAATGCCGGTGGCGCCGCCCAGGGCAGCGTCAGGGGTGAAGGCACTGGTGAAGATCAGGGCGAATGCCTGACCCAGGTACTCGGCATGGGTGATGACCACGATGACCGCACCGATGATATAGACCGCTGCCATGAAGGGAACCATCTTCTCGGTAACGGCGCCCAGGCGCTTCAGACCGCCGAAGAGCACCAGACCCACCACCACAGCCACCAATGCACCAATGACGATGGAACTGATGCGGACATCCTGACCGAGGAAGGTAAAGGATGCTGCGGCACTGCCAGTGAAGGCATCCAGCGCGTTGTTGATGGCGGCAGCGATGGAATTGACCTGGGTCATATTACCGATGCCGAAGGATGCCAGGACTGCCAGCACACAGAATATGGAAGCCAGCCAGTTCCAGCCCTTGCCCAGGCCATTGCGGATGTAGTACATGGGGCCGCCTGCCCACTCACCGTTGGCATTGCGCTCCCGGTACTTGACGGCCAGAACGACCTCGGCGTACTTGGTAACCATGCCGAACAGGGCGGACAGCCACATCCAGAACACGGCACCGGGGCCGCCCACAGCAATGGCACCGGTGACGCCGGCGATATTACCGGTACCGACGGTGGCTGCCAGCGCAGTGGACACAGCCTGGAAGGGGGTCATTTCTCCCTCGCCTGCGGTCTGCTTCTGGAACAGCTTTCCCAGGGTATTTTTCATGGCGTAGCCGAACTTCCGGAACTGAATGAAACCAACCCGGGCGCTGAGATAGACGCCGGTACCCACCAGCAACAGCAGCATCCAGGGACCCCACGCAAAATTGTTCAGTTTGCCCACAAAATCGGAAAATGTCATGTTTCTTCTTCCTCCCTTTTGGCAGTACACCGCAGAAACGGCGGTCCGCTGGCATCTGCCTGAATAACGCTGACATCATACCACAGTGTATACACAAATGCAAGTATGCCGCGGACACTTTTGTATACAATAACACAAGGGGACGCAAAACGCGTCCCCTTGTTGGATGATTTGACGGTCAGAAGAAACTGACCTGGCTGGTATCCGGCAGGTCGCCGAAGGCGCCGGCGTCCTTGAGCATCTGGATATGGGTCTTGGACACCTTGGGACAGGCGGCAGCTACTTCCTCGATGGAGATAAAGCGCTTCCCCTCCCTGCCCCGCATCAGGTCCCAGGCGGCGTTTTCGCCCAGGCCGGAGATGGCAACGAAGGGAGGCAGCAGCTTGCCGTCCTTGATGAGGAATTTGGTGGCGTGGCTTTCGTAGATGTCGATGGGCAGAAAATCCAGCCCCCGGATGTAGAACTCGTAGGCTACCTCCAGGGTGATCAGCAGATCCTCGTCCTTGTCGGTGGCGTCGGGGTTATCATCAATGGCCTTGATGTTGGCCTTGACGGATTCCAAACCACCGGTCATCAGGGCCACGTCGAAGCCGCCCTTCTGGCTGCGGCGGTAGAAGTATGCCGCGTAGAACGCCAGGGGATGGTGCACCTTGAACCAGGCGATGCGGAAGGCCATCATGACGTATGCCACGGCGTGGGCCTTGGGGAAGAGGTACTTGATCTTCTTGCAGGAGCCGATGTACCAGTCCGGCACACCGGCGGCGATCATTTCCTCCTCCGCGCCGTCGGGCAGTCCCCTGCCCTTACGGACGGACTCCATGATCTTGAAGGACCGCTTTTCCGGCATGCCGCAGGAGATCAGATAGATCATAATATCGTCACGGCAGCCGATGGTGCCGTCCACGGTGGCGGTCTTGGAGGTAATGAGATCTCTTGCATTGCCCAGCCAGACGTCTGTGCCGTGGGTGTAGCCGGAGATTCTGACCAGGAAGTCAAACTTTGTCGGCATGGTATCCAGCAGAACGCCACGCGTAAAGCGGGTATTGAACTCCGGCACCGCCACAGCGCCGGTGGGACCGAGAATTTTGTCATTCTCATACCCCAGCACCTTGGAGGAAGTGAAGATGGACATGGTGTCCTTGTCGTCCAGAGGAATGGTCTGGGCATTGATGCCCGTCATATCCTCCATCATGCGGATCATGGTGGGGTCATCGTGACCCAGCATATCCAGCTTCAGCAGATTCTCCTCCATGGAGTGGTATTCAAAATGGGTGGTGATCTGGTCGGAGTGGGGATCGTCGGCGGGATGCTGCACGGGGCAGAAATCCCAGATCTCGTTCTCCTGGGGGATAACCACCAGACCGCCGGGGTGCTGGCCGGTGGTGCGGCGGACGCCGACACAGCCGGAGGCAAGCCGGGCTTCCTCGGCCTTGGATGCGGTCCTGCCACGTTCCGACAGGTATTTCTTGACATAGCCGAAGGCGGTCTTTTCTGCCACGGTGCCCACGGTTCCTGCCCGGAAAACGTGGGATTTTCCGAACATTTCAATACAGTAGGCGTGGGCTTTGGCCTGGTATTCGCCGGAGAAGTTCAGGTCGATATCCGGCACCTTGTCGCCGCCGAAGCCCAGAAAGGTTTCGAAGGGGATATTGAAGCCGTCCTTTTCCATATTCGCGCCGCACTTGGGACACACCGCATCCGGCAGGTCTGCGCCGCAGTTGAATTCCTTGGGCACATCCAGGATGGTGTGCTTGCATTCGGGATTCGGGCAGCGGTAATGGGGCGGGAAGGAGTTGACCTCCGTAATGCCGGACATGTAGGCCACGATGGAGGAACCAACGGAACCACGGGAGCCAACCAGATAGCCATGTTCCAGTGAGTTCTGCACAAGCTTCTGGGCGGACATGTAGATGACGTCGTAGTGACAGTTGATGATATCGTTTAGCTCCGTTTCCACGCGCTTGACCATCAGTTCCGGGGGATTATCACCGTAGAGCCGGTGAAATTTACCGTAAACCAGGCTCTTCAGATCCTCCACGGAGTTTTCGATCTTGGGAGCAAACAGATTGTGGGGCACGGGACGCAGCGTTTCCACCATATCGGCGATCATATTGGGATTGGTGACCACCACCTCGTAAGCCTTCTCCTCGCCCAGATAGCTGAACTCATTGAGCATATCGTCGGTGGTACGGAAGTAGAGGGGATTCTCCTTATCACAGTCATCGAAGCCCTTGGTGGCCAGGAGGATGTGGCGGAAGATCTCGTCCTCGGGATTCAGGAAATGGACGTCGCCGGTGGCTACCACAGGCTTGCCCAGCTCCTCGCCCAGACGCACAATGGTGCGGTTGTAATTGCGCAGCTCCTCCACATCCTTGGCCATTCCCTTGGCCAGCATGAACATATTGTTGGCCAGGGGCTGGATCTCCAGGAAGTCATAGAAGGAAGCCAGCCGCTTCAGCTCGTCGTCGCTCTTGCGGTCCAGGATCGCCTGGAACAATTCGCCCGCTTCGCAGGCGGAGCCGATGATCAGGCCCTCCCGCAGCTCCAGCAGCTCGGACTTGGGGATACGGGGAACACGCTTGAAGTATTTCAGGTTGGCGTTGGAGATCAGATGGTAGAGATTCCGCAGACCCACCTGGTTCTTGGCGAAGAGGATGATATGCCGTGCCTTCCGGTCGCCGATGCGGCCGCCGGCCCGAAGCTTCGCCATGGCGGGGTTAACGGCCTGGAGGGAATGAACGTCGTGCTGCTCCTCCAGCATCTTCATGAAACGGGCCATGATTAGGCCGCAGGTAACGGCGTCGTCGGCTGCCCGGTGGTGATTGAAGTCCGGCAGGCTCAGGGCGTCGCTGACCAGATTCAGCTTGAACTTGTTCAGCTGAGGCATCAAGTTCTGCGCCAAAATCAGCGTATCGGCAGCGGTCTTGTCGTAAGTAAGTCCCTGGCGGGCGCATTCCGCCCGGATGAAGCCGGTGTCAAAATCGGAATTATGGGCAACCAGCACCCGGTCGCCCACAAATTCCAGGAATTTAGGCAGTACTTCCTCGATCTTCGGCGCCCCCACGAGCATATCGTCGGTGATGCCCGTCAGATCGATGATCTTCTTCTCAAGCTTTCGCTCCGGGTCAACAAAGGTCTGGAAGCGGTCAATCTCCTGACCGTCCCTCATGATGACGGCACCGATCTCGATGATCCGGTCCGTGCGGGAGGACAGGCCAGTGGTCTCCAGGTCAAAGGCCACGAATTCCTGGTCAAAGGTCATGTCACGGTCACCGTGGACCACGATGCGGTCGTCCACATCGTTGACATAGTAACCCTCGCAGCCGTAGAGGATCTTGATATTCTCGTCGGTGCCCGCCACCTTTGCCTTAGAGGCAGCCTTCATGGCGTCCGGGAAGGACTGGGCCACGCCGTGGTCGGTGATGGCAATGGCCCGGTGGCCCCATGCGGCAGCCTGCTTGACGGCGGCAGCGGTATCCGTCAGGGCGTCCATATTGGACATGGTGGTGTGCAGGTGCAGCTCCACACGCTTGCCATTGGGAGCGGTGTCCTTCCGCTTCGGCATGGAGCCGGGCATCATGGAGAAGGGCTTGAGCACCATCTCATTGTCGTACCGGTTCAGCTCCAGCTTGCCCTGGACCTTCAGCACCGCTCCCATCTTCACGTTATCCAGGATGGGCTTGGCCTCCCCGGCTTCCATGAAGCGGTTGATGCGGACAGAGTTGGTATTGTCGGTCATATCGAAGCTGATGACCCAGGCGTTGCGCTTCTTCAGCTCCTTGTGCTCGATGTTGAAGACTCTGCCCTCCACAACGACGAAGCCCATATCCAGATTCAGATCCTTCATGGGGGTAACCTCGCCCCGGATGGGCTTGCCGTAGAAGGTGTCACTGGGAGCGGCAGCAGGCTTGTCCGCCTTCTTCTCTGCAGCAGCCACGATCTGGGGCATGTCCTTCATCAGTTCCAGCTTCATGGACTCCATGGCCTTAAACAATTCCTCCCCATCCAGGGTCTTGCCCGCTTCGATGGTGATGGTCACTGGGGCGGCGAAGCGCTCCCGCAGAATGGTCTGCACTTTGGGGACGCACTCTTCCAGGTCCTTTTTGCCGTTGGCCAGGAGACGCACAGTCAGGTTGGCGTCATCCCATTCCCATTTCGCGCCGGCCAGGGTGGCACGGAACATGGAATTCTGGGCCACAAAAAGGTCGCGCAGTTCTTCCGGCTCCATCTTATGCAGTTCACCCTCCGGATGGGAGGCAATAATGGAAAGCCCCGCCAGGCCGTACATTTCACAGATCTCCTGGCCGGCCCTGTCCAGCAGGCGACCAGGAATGTAGGTCTCGGAATGGATCGCCACACTGACTCTTCTTGTCATGGGGTCAATGTCCGCAGCAACGATGGCCGCCTGAGAAAGCGCAGCTTGCAGCACCTCAGGCGGCTCATAGTCCGGGAACATATTGGGGAAAAATACTTGTTCAGACATAGTACACTTTGTCGTAGGGGTCGATGCCCACATCGACCCTCATGCGAGAGGTTAAAGATAAGGGGGGCGATGTGGGCATCGCCCCCTACAAATAGGAATTACATATTCTCGATCCGCTTCAGCAGGGCGGGAAGCAGCTCGTCGTAGGGCAGCTTTTCCTTCTGCTCGCCCTTCTCGAAAATCATGCCCCAGCCGTCGCCGCCGGCGATGCCGATATCGGCTTCCCGGGCTTCGCCGGGGCCGTTAACCACGCAGCCCATAACAGCCACGGTGATAGGCTTCTCGCAGCCTTTCAGGGCCTCGTCCACCTTGTTAACCAGGCCGATGAGGTCGATGCGGGTCCGGCCGCAGGTGGGGCAGGAAATGATGTTGACGCCTTCCTTGCGCAGGCCGGCAGCCTTCAGGATGTCCTTGGCTGCATAGACCTCTTCCACGGGATCATCGGTCAGGGAGACACGGATGGTGTCGCCGATGCCGTCCAGCAGCAGGGCGCCGATGCCCATGGCGGACTTCATCAGACCCATCTTCACGGGACCGGTCTCGGTGACGCCGATGTGGATGGGATAGTCGCAGCGCTCCCGGAACATCCGGGCGGCCTTGACCATGGTGGGCACGGTGGAGGACTTCATGGACACACAGGTGTCATAGAAGCCGTATTTCTCCAGCAGGGCCAGGTGCTCGAAGGCGCTTTCCACCAGCGCCTCAGCCGTGGGATGGCCATACTTTTCCAGCAGCCGCTTATCCAGGCTGCCGCCGTTGACGCCGATGCGGATGGGAATGCCCCGATCCTTACAGACATCGACAACGGCCTTCACCCGATCCTCTCCGCCGATATTGCCGGGGTTGATGCGGATCTTGGATGCGCCGCCCTCGGCGGCAGCGATGGCCAGCTTATAGTCGAAATGAATGTCAGCCACCAGAGGCAGCGGACTTTCCTTGCAGATTTCAGCAAAGCCTCTTGCGCCCTCCATATTGGGCACCGCCAGGCGCACCACCTGACAGCCGGCCGCGTAGAGCTTGCGGATCTGCGCCAGGCTGGCTTCCACATCGGTGGTCTTGGTATTGAGCATGGACTGGATGACCACGGGGGCACCGCCGCCGATGGTCACACCGCCAACATTGATCTGTCTGGTCATAAGGTTCACCCCTTGAAAATGACAAAAATATCTTTGAACATAATAACCGCCATCAGCGCCAGCAGGAGGATCATACCTGCGGCATGGAGGTATCCCTCATACTTGGGATTGATCTTCCTGCGGATCACAGCTTCCACCGCAGTGGTGATCAGCAAACACACCACCCGGCCGCCGTCCAGGGCGGGGAAAGGCAGCAGGTTCATCACCGCCAGATTGATGGCGATGAAACCGCCCAGATACAGGAGGTTATAGACTGCATCCAGCACCGTCTTGGATGCTTCTGCGGTTTCGGACATGATCTGCACGATGCCCACAGGACCGGACACATCCGCCAGACCTGCCCGGCCCGTGAAGAGCATCTGCAGGCTCAGGCGCACCATGCGCACATTGTCCATGGCGTTGTCCCAGATAAAACGGATCTTGCCGAAGAAGTCCAGTTCCTCGTAGGAAAAATTGAAACCGTAGCGCAGGCTGGTGCCGCCGTAGCTGTCGGGGAATTCCGCCTTCACCAGATGGAAATCATCCAGGAAAACTTCTTCGCCGTTTCGTTCCACCAGAATGTCATGGACCTCTCCCCCGTTCAGGGACAGGATGGTGGTGAAATTGGAGGACAGGTAGATCTTCTCCCCATCCACCTCCAGGAACCGGTCGCCCACCTGCAGGCCGTCCTCTCTGTTGAGAACACAGCCCTCTTCAAAGAAGTCGATGACGGGCACGGTGATCTGCTGAACGGGCGCGTAGACGATGGCGAACAGCACCAGACCCATGATGAAGTTCATGGCAGCGCCGGCCACCAGCACGATCAGCCGCTTCCACCACGCCGCCTTCTGGAAGGAGCGGGGATTATCGGTATCCTCGTCTTCGCCCTCCATGGCGCAGTAGCCGCCGATGGGGATGCAGCGGATGGCATACAGGGTCTCCCCCACCTGCTTTTTCCAGATGGCGGGACCCATGAACATGGAAAACTCATTGACCTGAACCCCGGAGAGCTTGGCGCAGATGAAATGGCCCAGCTCATGGACAAAGATCAGGACGCTGAACAGTAAAATCGCGAAAAGAATGCTCATTCAATTTCCTCAAATAATAGGATTTAGCCCTGCATGTGCCGCAGCACGTTCTCCCGGGCCAGGCGGTCGATCTCCAGGATCTGCTCCAGGTCGGGATTCTGGATGAAGGGCACTTCATCCACCGCCTGGCGCACCAGACGGTAAATGTCATAAAAGCCGATCTCATCGGCCAGGAATTTGGCCACAGCCTCCTCGTTGGCACCGTTCATGGCAGGGCAGGCGGTGCCGCCGGCCTTGGCGCACTCCCGGGCCAGATCCAGGCAGGGGAACACGTCGGTGTCGGGTTTGAAGAAGCTCAGCTGTCCGCAGGTGGTCAGATCCAGGGGCTCCACGGGGCAGACCCTCCGGGCGGGATAGGTCAGCGCCAGCTGGATGGGCAGGCGCATATCGGGAGAGCCCAGCTGTGCCATCACAGCGCCGTCCACGAATTCCACCAGACTGTGGACAATGCTCTGACGATGGATGACAACATCCACCTGCTCCAGGGGCAGATCATACAGCCGCATGGCCTCGATGACCTCCAGACCCTTGTTCATCAGGGTGGCGCAGTCCACGGTGATCTTGGCACCCATCTTCCAGGTGGGATGGCGCAGGACGTCCGCCTTGGTAACGGTCTTGAGGAATTCCTTCTCCCTGCCGAAGAAGGGACCGCCGGAGCAGGTCAGGATGATCTTCTTGACCTCGCTGCGGTCCCGGGAGCCCATGAGGCACTGAAAAATGGCGGAGTGCTCGGAATCCACAGGAATGATCTCCGCACCGTACTTCCGGGCTTCTGCCATGACCAGCTCACCGGCACAGACCAGGGTCTCCTTGTTGGCAAGGCCGATGCGCTTGCGCTGCCGGATGGCGGCCAGGGTAGGCTTCAGACCCACCATGCCAACGACTGCGGTGATGACACAGTCGGCTTCTTCCATGGTGGCGGCCTCGATCAGGCCATCATCACCGAAAGCCACCCGGACGGGCAGGTCAGCAATTTCCTTTGCCAGACGTCCTGCCGCTTCCTCGGTTGCCATAACAGCCAGTTTCGGCGCAAATTTTCTGCACTGGCGGGCCATGCGCTCCACATCGGAGCCGGCGGTCAGCGCCGCCACCTTCACTTCGGGAAGGCGGCTGATAATGTCAAGGCTCTGACGGCCGATGGAGCCGGTGGAGCCCAGAATAGAAACACATTTAACCATAATTATTTACCCACCGCAACAGGAATGAGGATCAGCAGTGCCTCCATCAGAGGACCCACAAGCACCATGGAATCACACCGGTCCAGGACGCCGCCGTGGCCGGGGATCAGGTTGCCGTAGTCCTTGATGCCGGTCTGCCGCTTGATGACAGAGAAGCACAGGTCGCCGAAAATACCCACCAGGGCACCTGCCAGACCATAGACCAGCGCATAGGCATAGTTGACATAGAAGTCAAATGCCAGGCCCAGGATCAGGGTGTAGAGCAGCATGACGATCATGGTGCTGAGAACGCCGCCGACGGCGCCCTCAACGGTCTTCTTGGGGCTGATGACAGGAGCCAGCTTGTGGCGGCCCAGGAACATACCGGTAAAATAGGCGCCGGTATCATTGATGCAGGCCACGATAAAAGGGATCAGGATCACATACCGGCCAATGGTCATGGTATGAATGCGGATGACGCTGCACAGCATATAGGGCACCAGACAGCCGGCCACAAAGGTCATGGAAATCTTCTGGAAATTGATCTTCACGTGGGAGAGCATCATTTCCAGGAACAGGATCATGCAATAAGCAATGATGCCCACAACACCCCAGGCATAGACGGCGCCGAAGTAACTCCATACCGCCGTGCCGAATGCGGCGACCATGGCATAGAGCACCAGGCGGGGTTCCTGCACCAGGCCGGTACGGTACAGCAGCTCGTAGGCAGCAACACTCATCAGACCGCCCCAGACCAGGGCCATGATCCATTTGGGAGCCGCCAGACCCAGTACCAGGATGCCCACCAGGATGGCAGCGCCCGCAATGACACGATTTTTCATTTCTTTATACGCCTCCGAACCGGCGGTTGCGCCGGTGGTATTCTGCGATGGCCTCGTCCAGGTCATCAGGGCCAAAATCGGGCCACAGGACATTCATAAATACGAATTCCGAATAGGCCGACTGCCACAGCAGGAAATTGCTGGTACGCTTCTCACCGGAGGGCCGGATGATCAGCTCAGGGTCGGGCACGCCGGCGGAATACAGATAACCCGACAGCAGTTCCTCCGTCAGTTCCTCGGGCTGACGCTTGCCCTCTGCCACTTCCCGGGCAAAGGTACGGGCCGCCCGGACGATCTCATCCCTGCCGCCGTAGTTCAAACAGAAATTCACCTGCACCTCATGGTAGGTGCCGGAGCGTTCCTCCGCCTCCCGGCACAGCTTCTGCAGGTCAGGGGAAAGCTTGCTCAGGTCGCCGAAGAACCGGAAGCAGACGTGATTCTTCTCCATATCCGCAATGGCTTCCTTCAGGTACCGGCCCAGCAGCTTCATAATGCCGCCCACTTCCTCGGCGCTGCGCTTCCAGTTCTCCGTAGAGAAGGCATAGACCGTCAGATACTGGACACCCAGAGTGCGGCAGTAATTGGCGATCTTGCGGAAGGACTCCGCGCCGGCGGCGTGTCCGGCAGTACGGGGCAGGCCCCGGTTTTTTGCCCAGCGGCCGTTGCCGTCCATGATGATGGCAATATGCCGGGGCGGGGTCAGATTCTTGTTTTCAGGCATAGACATCCCTCACAGATAAAATGACTGGGGGCGCACTGCGCCCCCATTTACAGTCATTGCGAACCAGCGCGCACGTATCTCCGCACTAAGAGCCGCCCTTCGGGCGGTTGCGCTCCGAAACGTGCCTGCGGGCACGGTGGTGTGGCAATCTCCTTCTTAATGATGGGGATTGCCACGTCGGCCTTCGGCCTCCTCGCAATGACAGGAAACTCAGATAGCCATCAGTTCCTTTTCCTTGGCTGCCAGAGCTGCGTCCACCTTCTTGATGTTCTTGTCCAGCAGATCCTGCAGATCCTTCTCTGCCTTCTTCTGGTCATCCTCGGTGATCTCGGAAGCCTTCTTCAGCTTCTTGACGTAATCCATACCGTCACGGCGGATATTACGCATGGCGACCTTGGCTTCCTCGGCATACTTCTTGACCTGCTTGGTCAGATCCTTACGGCGCTCCTCAGTCAGCTGGGGGAAGGTCAGACGGATGACCTTGCCGTCGTTCTGGGGGTTGATGCCCAGATCAGACATCTGAATAGCCTTGGCGATCTCCTTGAGCAGCTTGGAGTCCCAGGGCGCGATGATCAGGGTACGGGCGTCAGGGGAAGAGATGGTTGCGACACCGTTCAGAGGGGTCTCGCTGCCATAATATTCAACGGTGATGCGGTCGAGAACCTTGGCGTTGGCGCGGCCGGCACGGACGGCACCGAATTCTTCCTGCAGGTGGTCCAGAGCACGGTCCATTCTTCTTGCGTAATCCTTAAAATCAACAGGCATGATAATTGTCCTCCTAAATTAGATTAAAACTTGTTTTTCACGGTGGTGCCGATGGCTTCGCCCCGCACCACGCGGACGATACTGTTTTCTTCAGCCAGACCGAAGCAGACCATGGTCATGTCGTTGTCCATGGCCAGGGCCATGGCGGTGATGTCAGTGGCCTTCAGATTCTGTTCGAGAACCTCGTTGTAGGTCAGCTGGGTGTAGCGGACGGCGTTGGGATCCTTCACGGGGTCGGCGGAATAGATGGCGTCCACATTCTTGGCCATCAGCACGGCGTCGGCCTCGATCTCCACACCGCGCAGCACAGCGCCGGTATCGGTGGAGAAATAGGGGTTGCCGGTACCTGCGGCGAACAGAACCACCTTGCCGGCGTTCAGATACCGCTCAGCGGTATCGCGGGTGAAGTACTCGGCGAATTTATTCATTTCCACTGCGGTCAGAACACGGGCATCCACGCCGTGCTGATCCAGAACGTCAGCCACTGCGATGGCGTTCATGACGGTGGCCAGCATGCCCATGGCGTCGCCGTGGGAGCGCTGGAGCTTACCTGCGCCGTTCTTGACACCGCGCCAGAAATTGCCGCCGCCAATGACCAGGCCCACCTGGACACCCATGTCCACACACTCCTTGATGGAGGCGCAGACGTCATGCAGCACAGTGAAGTCCAGGCCGTGACCCTCGGCGCCGGCCAGAGCCTCACCGCTGACCTTCAGCAGGATTCTCTTGTATTTGATCTCAGACACAGTTGATCCTCTCTTTCTAAGGGCAGAACCCAATTCAGATACTGCCGCTTTTATATCATTTCCTATTTTATAATAACTCGGACGAATTGACAACCATAATTTTTAATTTTGTTCAAATGTTTTCGCAAATTTCACACTTCGTACAATCTGTACAGCAAAACCGCTCCCCGATTCCCGTGTCTGTACGGATATTCCGGCGAAAATCAGTTGCAAAACGGGATTTGATGGGTTATAATACTCAGTATCTTGAATTTACTAGAAGAGAGGAAGGATAAAGAATGGCTGAAATCACTGAAAGCAAAAATTTCATCCACGCTTTTATCGAGGAGGACATCGCTGAAGGCGGCCAGTACGAAGGCGCTACTGTCCACACCCGTTTTCCGCCGGAGCCCAACGGCTACCTGCACATCGGCCACTGCAAGGCCCTGATCATCGACTTCGGCACCGCTGAGAAGTTCGGCGGCCTGTGCAACCTGCGTATGGACGACACCAACCCCACCAAGGAGGACGTGGAGTTCGTCGAGGCCATCAAGGAGGATATCCACTGGCTGGGCTTCGACTGGGGCGACCGTTTCTACTACGGCTCCGACTATTTTGAAAAGGACTACGAGTACGCCGTGGAGCTGATCCGGAAGGGTCTGGCCTACGTCTGCGAGCTGACCCCCGAGCAGGCCAGGGAATACCGCGGCGACCTGAACACCCCCGCCATCTCCCCCTGGCGTGACCGCCCCATTGAGGAGAGCCTGGACCTGTTCGCCCGGATGCGCGCCGGCGAGTTTGAGGATAACAAGTATACCCTCCGCGCCAAGATCGACCTGGCCTCCGGCAACTTCAATATGCGTGACCCCGTCATCTACCGCATCCGCCACATGCACCATCACCGTCAGGGCGACAAGTGGTGCATCTACCCCATGTACGACTTTGCCCATCCCATCCAGGACGCCCTGGAGGGCATCACCCACTCCCTGTGCTCCCTGGAGTTTGAGAACCATCGCCCCCTGTACAACTGGGTGGTGGAGAATGTCTCCGTCCCCCACCGTCCCCGCCAGATCGAGTTCGCCCGTCTGGGCATCGACCACACCGTGCTGTCCAAGCGTAAGCTGAGAGCCCTGGTGGAGAACGGCTATGTGTCCGGCTGGGATGATCCCCGGATGCCCACCCTGTGCGGTCTGCGCCGCCGGGGCTACACCCCCAACTCCATCCGCAATTTCTGCGACCGTGTCGGCGTCGCCAAGAGCCCCAACACCATCCCCTTCGCATTCCTGGAGTTCTGCCTCCGGGAGGACCTGAACGACAGCGCACAGCGCGTCATGGCTGTCCTGAAGCCCGTGAAGCTGACCATTACCAACTATCCCGAGGGCCAGTCCGAGACCATGGTGGTGGAGAACAACCCCAACCATCCCGAGGACGGCACCCGTGAGGTCACCTTCTCCCGCAACCTGTGGATCGAGGCCGATGACTTCCTGGCACGGCCCATCCCCAAGTACAAGCGTCTGTATCCCGACGGCCCCGAGTGCCGCCTGAAGGGTGCCTACCTGATCAAGTGCACCGGCTGTGTCACCGACGAGAACGGCAACGTGGTGGAGGTTCTGGCCACCTACGATCCCGAGTCCCGGGGCGGCGATCCCGCCGACGGCCGCAAGGTCAAGGGCGCTACCATCCACTGGGTGGACGCTGAGACCGCCGTGGACGCCGAGGTCCGTCAGTACGCCAACCTGTTCGACGATCCCGACCCCGACGCCGCCGGCAAGGATTTCCTGGCCTGCCTGAACCCCAAGAGCCTGGAAGTGCTCACCGGCTGCAAGCTGGAGGCTTCCCTGGCTGCCGCACAGCCCGGCTCCTCCTACCAGTTCATGCGCCTGGGCTACTTCTGCCCCGACTCCAAGGACTCCTCCCCCGCGCACCTGGTCTTCAACAGAAGCGTCAGCCTGAAGGACTCCTTCAAGCCCGGCAAGTAAAAATTCCGGCCGCACCCAATTGGGGTGCGGCCTTTTTACATTCTGTTCATATGTTGGTGTCAGAATATGGTATAATGAAATCACCCCAAATGAAGGAGGTAAAGAGAATATGTACGCAAGTGATTACCGCCGCATCGCCCGCGACCGGCTGACAGGGAACTGGGGCATTTCCATTGGCATCGCCGTGGTGGCCTGCCTGCTGGGCGGACTGATTACAGGAACATCCTTTCTGCCGGAGATCAACCAGAACCAGGAAAGCTATCTCTACACCGCCGAATCAATGGATGGCCTCTTCCGGATCCGGATCGGCTCCGGATCGATCCTGGCACTGCCCCAGCTGATCCTGGGCGGTGTGCTGGAGCTGGGCTACGGCCTGTTCCTGCTGAAGCAGCACGACGGCCAGCAGACCCAGTTTGGCGACCTGTTTTCCCAGTTTGAGCGGTTCGGCGCCGGTTTTCTCCAGGCGTTCCTGCGTGGACTGTTTACATTCCTGTGGAGCCTGCTGCTGATCATCCCCGGCATCGTGGCCGCCTACCGCTACGCCATGACGCCCTTCATCATGATCGAGCATCCTGACCTGACGCCCATGGAGGCAATCGAAGCCTCCAAGCAGCTGATGGACGGCCACAAATGGGAGCTGTTCTGCCTGGATTTCAGCTTCATCGGCTGGGACATTCTGTGTATCCTGACGCTGAATCTGGGACACATCGCCCTGAACCCCTATAAAAACGCCGCCCGCGCCGCCTTCTACCGCAGCATCTCCACATCCCGCTGCATCTGAATCCAAAAGCCGCACCCTGGGGTGCGGCTTTACTTTTCGCCTTTTTTGCGGTATAATGGCAGAAAAAGCGAAAGGAATTTCATTCATGAAAGCACTCAAATATATCCTGGTGGGTCTCGTGGCCGCGGGTGTCATCGGCCTGCTGTGCTACCAGGGCTTCGTCACGCAGGAGCTGACATCCTCCAATCTGATGCGGGCAATTCTGATCCTGGCGGGCTTGATCCTCGCCCTGTTCCGTTCCCCCCGGAAACGCCGTGTCTCCCAGTCCGGCTATAAGGCCGCCTACGGCCATCTCATTGGCAGCGCCTTTGCAGACGCGCCCAAGCTGGAGAAAAAATTCTACGCTGTCCTGGCTGATTTCAATAACAGCCGCTATCCCGCCGCCCTGCAGAAGCTGGAGCAACTGCGACTGGAAAGCCCCCGGGCCGCCGACCGTTTCGCCGTGCATACCTTCACCGGCCTGTGCTATGACCGGCTGGCACGGTACGAGGATGCCATTTCCCAGTACGCCGCCGCCCTTTCCATCCGGGAGCACTCCACGGTTGCCTCCAACATGGGCAGCTGCTATCTGAATCTGGGTCGCACCAACGTGGCTCTGGAATGCTTCTTCCGTGCCGTCCGGGCTGATAACCGCAATCCCAACGCTTACAACAATATTGCCCAGCTCTATATCCAGCTGGGAGAATATGAGGACGCCATCGAATACGCTGAACAGGCTCTGGCCATCAACGCCAAGATGCCTCAGGCCCTGAACGCCATGGCCATCTGCTGGGCCATGCTGGACGATGACGAACAATCCGATGCCTACTTCCGCCGGGCCGTGGCCAACGGCTCAGACGGCAAGGTGCTGAGAAACTACATCAACAACCTGAAAGCATGAGAAAACGCCGTACTGCGTCGCAGTACGGCGTGAAATTTTACTTTTCCTTCTTCTCCCGCATCTGGGCCTGCAGGTGAACGGACAGAACAGCCAGAGAGGTGGCCATATTTTCATTGTGGACCATAACGCCCTCGGGGACTTCCAGGTGACCGGGTGCAAAAGACCAGATAGCCTTGATGCCGCATCTGATCAGCATATCACACACATTCTGTGCCGCCTCCTGCGGAACGGTGATGATTCCCATGAGGACCTTGTGGCCGCGGCAGAAGCTCTCCAACTGATCCAGATGGTACACAGGCTTGCCATTATCGATATGCTTCGTTTCAGGATGGCGATCAAAGCCGGCCAGGATATTCAGGCCATATTCGTCAAAGCCCTTATAGCACATCAGCGCCTGACCCAGCTTGCCAACGCCGATGAGGATGGCGTCGGTGGTGTTGTCATAGCCCAGGAACTGCTCGATATCCGCGATCAGCGTCTCCCGGGGATAGCCGATCTTAGGACGGCCGCCGTCGGACACCATGGCCAGATCCTTGCGTACCTGCACCTCACCCATGCCCAGGGCATTGGCCAGGGCGGTTGCGGAAATATAGGGGCTCTCCGCATCCTGAATGCTCTTCAGGTGCGCCAGATACGTGGGCAGGCGCTTCAGGACGGATTTCGAAACTTTCTTTTCCATTTATTATGCTCCTTAATCGATACATTTTATCGATATGCTTTTGTATCGATTATATCACCTTTGTCCAAAATAATCAAGATACATTTCAAACTTTTTGTTTGTATCACGCACAATTTGTTTGTTTCAGGATCTCCCGCCGCAGCCGAAGCATGATCCGCTTCTCCAGCCGGGAGATATAGGACTGGGAGATCCCCATCTTCCGGGCCACCTCTTTCTGGGTCAGTTCCTTCCTGCCCTGCAGGCCGAAGCGCATCAGCACGATCTCCCGCTCCCGGTCCGGAAGTCCCACCAGCGCCTGACGCAGCAGCATCAGATCCACCGCATCCTCCAGATGGCCTGTCACCGTATCCTCATCGGTGCCCAGCACATCGGAAAGCAGCAGCTCGTTGCCGTCGTAGTCCATATTGATAGGCTCATCCAGGGAAATTTCCGCCTTCTGGCCGGAGATCTTCCGGATGTGCATCAAAATTTCATTCTCGATGCACCGGGATGCGTAGGTGGCCAGCTTGATATTCCGGTCCCGGCGATAGGTGCCGATGGCCTTGATCAGGCCGATGGTACCAATGGAAATCAGATCCTCCAGATTCACCCCGGTGTTCTCGAACCGCCGGGCGATGAACACCACCAGCCGCAGATTATGCTCGATGAGGCGCTGTTTTGCATGCTCGTCCCCGGCCTCCAGGGCTTCCAGCGCCCCCTGTTCCTCCGCCCCCTTCAAGGGTGGAGGCAGAATATCGCTGCCGCCTATGTAAAAAATGCTGTCGTCACGGATCAGGCCGACCCGCTTCAGAAATGCCATCAGTTTATCCATATACTGCCCCTCCTGTCAACATCCGATACGCCTCTCCCCTGCCCAGTTCCTGGGGCGCAAAGGCCACCAGGGGATCTGTTTTCCGCTTTCCGATAACGGCTCCCGGCAGCCGCAGCGCCAGCAGCATCCCACCGGGCTGTCCCACCGCCCGGTAGGGCACCAGCCGCAGCCCAGGCATCAAGCCCCTGGCCAGCGTCTCCACCGGGTGCTGTAGCTGTTCCTCTGTCAGTCCCAGAAGCTCCGCCGCCACATCCGCCCCGGCAACCAGGACCTGCTCCCCTGTCAGCGGATCGCGCAGCGTATTTCCCGTATCCCGCAGCGCCAGCATTTTCACCGCCCGGCCATCATAGCTCAGCTCCACCGGCACACAGGTCTGCTCCCCAACGCTGCCCAGCCCGTACCGGCACACCAGCCACAGTCCTGCAGCCGCCAGGATCACCCCCGTCTGATCCGGATTTCCCAGACCCATGGCGATCCCGCCCAGCGCCATGCTCAGCACCAGGAAGATCAGCCCCCGCCGGGCTGCGCTGCGGTTCAATCCAAATGCGATCAGCGCCATCAATCCCAGAAATACCAGCCGCCAGAGCCAGTTTCCCAGAAATCCAAATCCCGGCATCAGGCATGCCCCGCTGTACACCGCGCCCAGTCCCGCTGCCATGGCTGCTCTCCCCGGCGATGCCGGATATCCCGCCAGACGATTTGTTCCCAGCAGCAGCAGGAAATCCACCAGGAAATTCAGTACCATCACCACATCCGCATAGACCATTGCCCCGCCCCCTTTGCCTGCATCAGTATACCGCCCCGGGGCGAAAAAGTCGGTCGCTTTGTCCCCCGTATGCGCCGCAAGTTCCCGCCGTAGACGCGAAAAAACGGCAGCACCCAGTGGGTACTGCCGTAAATTAAGGTCGTTCAGTTTTCCTTCCGCTCGACTGCACGGATATTTTTTTCCGCCTTGTGCCGGGGCGTCATAAGCTCGTGGCCGCAGCCCAGACAGCGCAACCGGAAATCCGCACCGGTGCGAAGAACCAGCCACCGCTTCTCCCCGCAGGGATGGGCCTTTTTCATGACGAGAATATCGTTCAGCTGAATATCCATGACGTCCTCCTATCTCTTGACAATGTCCCAATACTGCTTCGCAGCCTGCTCCAGCTTGTTGGGGCCGTACTCGTAATACCGGGTGCCCACCAGATCGTCGGGCAGATACTGCTGCCGGACCCAGTGGTTTGGGAAATCGTGGGGGTACAGATAGCCCTGCTCCCGTTCCATGGTGTAGGAGTCGGCGTGGACATTCTGCAGATGCCGGGGAAAATCGCCGCCCCTGCCCTTTCGGATATCCGACAGGGCCGCATCCAGGGCGATGTGTCCGGAATTGGATTTGGGAGAGGTGGCCATCAGTACAGCCGCGTCTCCCAGAGGGATCCGGGCTTCCGGCATACCCAGCTTCAGAGCCATGTCCACACAGGCGTTGACAATGGGGATGATCTGCGGGAATGCCAGTCCCACGTCCTCCGCCGCGATGACCATGAGCCGGCGGCAGGCGGACTGCATCTGTCCCGCCTCCAGCAGCCGCGCCAGATAATGGCAGGCAGCGTCCGGGTCGGAGCCGCGGATGGACTTCTGCAGGGCGGACAGAAGATCATAGAAATTATCGCCGTCCCGGTCGGCCCGCAGGGCACTCTTCTGGGTGACGGCTTTGGCATCCGCCAGGGTCAGGGGGATGGTGTTCCCTTCCACGATTCCCGCGGAGAAGAGGACTTCAATGGCGTTCATGGCTTTGCGCAGGTCGCCGCCGCAGGCGCCGGCGATGTATTCGAGAGCGGCTGCTTCAGGCACGGCTTTCAGTGCCGTTCGCTGCTCCATGAAGCTGACCGCCCGGCGAACTGCCTGCAAAGCGGCAGCGGAATCGATCTGCTTGAATTCAAAAATGGTGGAACGGCTGAGGATGGCGTTGAACACGTAAAAATAGGGATTTTCCGTGGTGGAGGCGATCAGGGTGATCTTGCCGTTTTCAATGTGCTCCAGTAAGGACTGCTGCTGTTTTTTATTGAAGGACTGGATCTCGTCCAGGTACAGCAGAACGCCATTGGGGGCCATGAAGGTATCCAGCTGGGATACGATCTCCTTGATATCGGCGGTGGACGCCGTTGTTGCATTGAGTTTATAGAGGGTTCGGCCCGACTGTTTGGCGATGATATTGGCCACGGTGGTCTTGCCGGTGCCGCTGGGGCCGTAAAAAACCATGTTGGGCACCTTGCCGGAATCGATGAGCCGCCGCAGCACCGCCCCCTTGCCCAGGATGTGCTCCTGGCCGAAGACCTCGTCCAAAGTCTGAGGCCGCAGCAGGTCTGCCAAAGGCTGATACATATGCAGCCTCCTTTCAAATCAAATGGGGAGGGCAAGCGCCCTCCCCTACACTATATCATACTTGGGATAAAATTGCAATTCTCTTTTCGTCCGTTTGTTCGTTATCCAAAGATTTCTCCCACCGTCTCCATCTGTGCAGTCGTCATCTCCCAGCTGGGGATGATCTCCAGGATATAGTCTTCGTAGCACAGCACGTACCAGTTTCTGAATTCTTCACCGTTATGGAGCTGCCATGCGGCTTCCGCGCCCCAGGGTGCGGGATCGATGGAATGGAACACACCACCGGGCATGTAGATGGGAATGGTCATCGTGTCTTCCAGACATTTGTCGTACAGGAAATCCGCCTTGACTTCCACCAGGTGATATTGCAGACTGGGGATTGTGAGCGCCCCCTCAGGAACCTGATGAACCCGCTGATAGCCCAGCAGGAAGGTTTCCTGATCCGTCATCACAATGGTCGTATAAGGCTGGGTGTCCTCCACAAGATCCCAGATCTTCAGCTTCAGTCCCGCCGCCTTGTCGTTGTCATTATGACCGTCATTGAGGACGGCATTGGAGACCATGGGCATGACTATGATCAGCAGCACGATGGTCAGCACCACAGCAGCAATGGTGGTCGCCGTTTTGTTGGCGCCTGCCTCATAGCCCTCCCGCTTCAGCTTCCGCCGGAAGGCTTCCACCAGTCCGATCAGCACAAACGCCAGGAGCAGGGAAATGCCCAGCACCACCCGCATCCGCCGGTCTTCCAGACTGAAGATCATCCCCAGCAGACCTGCAAACACCAGGCAGGCAGAGATCAGCTCCACCCGTGCCATACTTCTGGTGGGTTCGAAGATCCCCTCCTGCTCCGCCATCCACTTGGCCTGCCGGCGCCAGGCGTAATAGTGGATCAGTCTCCAGACGCCGATGATCAGCAGCAGGATCCACAGACCCGCCAGGGACAGCCGCAGATGACTGGAAAGATACGCGGTCACGCCATCACTGAGATAGATAAGCTGCAGCGCAAACTGCAGGACACCGTTCAGGATCAAAATCCAGTAGGAGGGCAGCATTCCCTTCTTCATGGACTTGTGGATATTGTCCACCTCCATGACCGGGTCCGTTTCGATGGGCATGGGGTTTTCCGCTTCCGACCAGAAGATCTGCATCTGGGCCGAGGACGCCGCCAGGGTCCACCCGCCGTGGGCGCAGAATTCCCGGAAGGTCTGCTCCTCCTCCCCCGGCTCCGGGTCGTAGATGTCTGCCCCGGGGAAATAGACCACGGAGAAATGAAGCTTCTTCGGCTCAATACGGCGGAACCGCCACAGGAAAGTATCCGCCTTTTCCAGCAACCAGCCCTTTGCCGCCTGCTGTTCCAGATAGGCCTGGATGCCCGTACGGTCATAGAAGGTGAAATTGGAAAGGACATATTTATTATCTCTCATTTTGCTCCCTCCTCACTGAAACAGCGGCGGTAATCATCCACCCGGCGGCACAATCTTTGGTACTCGGCGTCCAGGATCTGTCGGCCCGTGGCGGTCAGAATATAGCTTCGGCGTCGCCCCTCCACCTTGGTCTGGCGGATCATGTTGGCGTCCAGGAATTGCTCCAGCAGGTTATACAGTGTACCGGAACCTACGGTGATGCGCCCGTCGCTCATGGCGGGCACCAGGTCCATGATGTCCATTCCGCAGCATTCCTGCCGCAGACACAGCAGAATGTAGAACATCTGCTCCGTCAGGGTCTGAAATTTCGCTCTCGGCAAGGGAACCACCTCCTATGTCGATATTCGATATTTATATTTTCATTATATTATCGATATTCGATATTGTCAAGAGAAAATGAAAAAACTGGCGTCCGTAAATCTAAGACGCCAGTTTTTTGGGCACATCAAATCGTAGTTTACGCTCAGTTGTAATACACCAATGTAGGGGACGGGTTCCCCGTCCCGTAAACCTACCGATTACGGATTCGCCGATATAGATGCAAAATCGTCAGGTTTTACCGCCGGGACGGAGGACCCGTCCCCTACGGTTATGAATCGATATGTATACAAAAACTACAATTGACACAATTCTTTACTTCAGTTCCCGTTTCTCGTAAAACCGAATGGACAGCCGCCAGGACAGGGCGTAGACACCCATGGCCGCCAGGGTCAGCAGTGCCAGGGGAAGGTCTGCTGCCGCCTCCATCTGCAGCCAATCCCGGAAAAGGGTGGCTGCGATTGCACTGCCGCCGCTGACAAACACCACCATCAGATAGTATGCCATCCGCCCCTTTTCCACTCCATATTTATACATGAAGGGTAAGGTAACGGACAATGCAACACAGCCCATCACGGTCAGCATCTGCACAAGCGCCAGGTAACTGCTCCAATCAAAGCTGCCGGTTCTTACCATCTGGATACCCTGGACGATGGCAGTCAGCAGGATAATCAGCGCCTGAAGCAGAACACCCAGGACATACTTGACCGACACGATCTGCGCCTTGGTACAAGGAAGTGTTCCGCTGTATGCATCCCATTTGCTCCGCTCATCATAGGCCATCAGGCTGACCGGAATCATAGCAGAAAGCAGCGACGGATAAAATACGAAGAACATATTATCCGAATTCCCCAAGGATATTACCACGAACACCACCAACAGCACCAGATAAGACCGCATATACTTCTTCATCATATACCAGTCTTTCAGCAGCAACCCTTTCATTTACTTCCCCTCCTTTACCATGAACAGGAACAATTCCTCGATGGACACCGGGCTCACATGCATCCCGGCGGGCACAGCGTCCCGGTGGACGATGGCGGTGGCGCCGTAGGCGTTGACCCGTTTGCCCAGTACCGCATCATCTGCAAAAGCTTCCAGCTCCGCCCCGCTGCAATGGACGATGCCGTAAGTACCCAGCAGCAGATCCTTCTCCTCGCACAGCAGCAGCTTTCCCTGATGCAGGAAGGCCACATAATCGCACAGCTTTTCCAGATCGCTGACGATGTGGGAAGAGATCAGGATGGAATGGTTCTCATCCCGGGTAAACTCGCTGAACATCTCCACAACCTCGTCCCGGACCACAGGATCCAGACCGCTGGTGGCCTCGTCCAGCAGCAGCAGCTTTGCCCCGTGGGACATGGCGATGGCGATACCCAGCTTCATCTTCATGCCCCGTGAGAAGTCCTTGAAGGGCTTGTCTGTGGGCAACGAAAGCTTGGAAAGATGGGCGTCATAGGTGGACGGCTCCCAATTGCGGAAGATGCCCGCCATGACCTTGCCCACCTGCTTGGCGGTCAGGCACTCGGGGATGCCCACCTCGTCCAGGACAACACCCACATCCTCCTTGTTGACCCGCTGCTGCCCCAGGACGACGACGGAGCCGCTGTCAGGCTTCAGCATCTCCAGGATCAGGCGGATGGTGGTGGACTTGCCCGCACCGTTCTCACCGATGAGGCCCATGATGCAGCCTGCGGGCAGTGTCAGGCTTAATTCCCCCAGCCGGAAGCCGGAGAAGGCTTTTGTCAAATTCTTAATTTCCAGTGCATTCATACACGTTCCTCCAGAGAAAATTTCACCATGTCCAGGATCTCCTCCCGGCTCAGATTACAGGACGCTGCCAACTGCACGATCTGCTCGATATGCTCCTCGATCCGTTTCAGATTTTCCTCCCGCAGCAGCTCCACATTCTTCGGTGCCACGAAGCAGCCCTTCGCCTGGATGGTGTAGATGAAGCCGTCCTTTTCCAGCTCCTCGTACGCCCGCCGGGTGGTAATAAAGCTGATCCGCAGATCCTTGGCAAGCCCCCGGATGGAGGGCAGCATATCGTGCTCCCGAAGCTGCGCAGCCATGATCTGGTTTTTGATCTGGGTGTAGATCTGGTCATAAATAGGCGCGCCGGACTTGTTGTCGATGAGTATCTGCACCCCATCACCTCCTTAACTGTATATATCTAATATACACAGTAGATACAGCTTTGTCAATAGAAAATCCCCCGCAGCGGATGCTGCGGGGGATGCTGTTTAGGCAGGAATTACTTGGCGACGGTCTCGTCGGTGATGGTGGCAATGGCCTCTTCGGTGGACATGCCGTTGGCGATCGCCTGCTTACGGGCAGCGTTGACAGCCTGG
>JAFTVM010000011.1 GCA_017465745.1 Oscillospiraceae bacterium | reverse complement strand
AGGGGACGGGTTCCCCGTCCCGTGAACCTTCCGATTACGAATTCGCCGATACAAATGTCAATTCGCCAGGTTTTACCGCCGGGACGGGCGACCCGTCCCCTACAATTGAAAACGTTAAGTGTACGACAAACTACAATTTACTCAGCTGTTCTGGAGCTGCTGCTTGTGGTACTGCAGGGTATACAGCTGGTGGTAGCGGCCCTTGCGCCGCAGCAGCTGCTGATGGGTACCCTGCTCGATGATCTGTCCGCCGGAGAGAAGGATGATGTTGTCGGCGTGCTGGATGGTGGAAAGCCGGTGGGCCACGATCAGCATGGTGCCGATGTTCTTCATCCGCTCCAGGGAATCCTGGATCAGAAGCTCCGTCTCCGTGTCGATATTGGCGGTGGCCTCGTCCAGGATCATGACGGCGGGCTTGTGAATGATGGTGCGGGCGAAGCTCAGCAGCTGCCGCTGGCCGGCGGAGAAATTATTGCCCCGCTCCCGGACGATCTCCTGGAGGCCCGCCTCCTGTCTGGAGATAAAGGAATCGGCGTTGACATAGCGGCAGGCGTTCCAGACGTCCTCGTCGGTGAAGCGTTCCTCCCGCAGGACGATGTTGCTGCGGATGGTGCCGGAGAAGAGGAACACATCCTGGAGCATCTGGCCGAAGTGGCGGCGCAGGGAGGCGGTGGAAATTTTCCGGATGTCGATGCCGTCGATGAGGATCTGGCCCTTCTGGATGTCATAGTTGCGGCAGATCAGGCTCAGGATGGTGGTCTTGCCGGAGCCGGTGGAGCCTACAAAAGCCACAGTCTGCTTGGGCAGGATGTGGAAGGAGACGCCCTTGAGGACCCACTCGCCGGGCTTGTATGCAAACCAGACGTCCCTGAATTCGATTTCGCCGCGGATCTCTTCCAGTTCGATGGCATCCTCGGCGTCGGTCAGCTCCGGCTCCATGTCCAGGATGGAGAAGATCTTCTCCGCAGCGGCGAAGGAGCGCTGGAGCATGTCAAACTGCTCCGCCAGGGCCTGGATGGGGTTGAAGAATTTGGAGGTGTACATGTAGAACGATACCACGATGGCGCTGTCGATGGTCTGGCCCAGGAAGTCGAAGTCCTGGATGTAGCCCTTACCGCCCATATACAGCAGGCACAGGACGGATGTGACATAGAGCATGTAGACCATGGGGCGGAAGATGCCGAAAACATACATGCGCCCCCGCTTGGTCTGGGAAAGACGCTCGCTGCGGCGGAGGAAGTCCTCCATTTTCCGTTCTTCCCGGTTGAAGATCTGGGTGATCTTCATGCCGGAGAGGTTTTCGGACAGGTAGGTGTTCAGGTCGGTGGTGGCGTCGCTGACGGAGCGGTGCACCATCCGGGCGAAGCGGCGGAAGATCACCGTAAAGATCACCAGGAAGGGCACGAAGCACAGCACCATCAGCGCCAGGGCGTAGTTCAGTGCCAGCATGGCGCCCAGCACGCCGATGACCACCATGGAATTCTTGCACAGTGTCACCAGAATGTTGGTGAACATGTAGGAGATGCTGTTGGGATCGTTGGTGACCCGCGTCACCAGCTTGCCCACGGGGATCATGCTCAGCTGCTCGTGGGAGAGGCGCTCGATGTGGGTAAAGACGTCCAGGCGGATCTGCGACAGGATTTTCTGGCCCGTGCGCTGGAGGATCATGGCCTGGAAATAGGTGCACACCAGGCTCACCAGCAGAATGCCGGCGTAGACGGCCACCATGGAATAGAGCTTCGGCAGCTCAAAATCGGCCTTCACCAGATTCTGCAGCTCACCGATGAGCAGGGGGGAGATGATGTCGTAGCCAATGGAGAAGAGCATGATGAAAAATACCGCCACGAAGCTCTTCCAGTAGGGTCTGGCGTAGGCCAGCAGCCGGCGGATGATCTCGCTGTCTTTCATATTCCGTTCGAAACCAACGGCCGTCTTCTTGTCCTTGATGGCGGCGTAGGCGATGACGAAGGCCAGCGTAAAGGCGCCGATCATGCCGCCTGCGATGAGGATGGGCAAATACGCTCTCATATCACACGCCCTCCTCTTCTAATTTTTGAAGGTCCACCATCTTGCGGTAGGCGGGGTTGCGCTCGTACAGTTCGGCGTGGGTGCCGATGCCCGCCATGGCTCCGTTTTCGATAAAGAGGATCTTGTCCATCTTCTCGATGGTGGAGATCCGGTGGGCGATGAGGATGGTGGTCCTGCCCGCCCGGGTTTCCCGGAGATTTTTCAGAATGGCGGTTTCCGTCTTGGTATCCACGGCGGAGACGGAGTCGTCCAGGATCAGGATGGGGGCATCCTTCATCAGCGCCCGGGCGATGGAGATGCGCTGCTTCTGGCCGCCGGAGACGGTGACGCCCCGCTCGCCCAGAACGGTCTCATAGCCCTGGGTAAATTCTGCGATATTGCTGTCCACATCCGCCAGCCGCGCCGCGGCGATGACGGCCTCCCGGTCGTCGGAGTCGGAGGCAAAGGCGATGTTGTTGGCGATGGTGTCGGAGAAGAGGAAATTGTCCTGGGGCACATAAGCGCAGCCCGCCCGGACATCGTGGATGGGGACATCATTGACGTCGTGCCCGTCGATGAAGATGGTGCCGTCGGGCACATTGTAGGTGCGCAGCAGCAGGTCCACCAGGGTGGTCTTGCCCGCACCGGTCTTGCCCACCAGACCCACATTTTCACCGGGTTCAATGGTGAAGGAGATATCCCGCAGGGCGTCATATTCCGCACCGGGATAGCGGAAGGTCAGGTTCCGGAATTCAATGCCGCCGCGCACGCCGGGCAGGGGCTTGACGCCGGGACGGTCTTTCACATCAATTTCCGCGTCCAGCAGCGCGCTGACCCGCTTCAGGGAGGCGGCGCCCCGGGAGGTCATGTCGATAAGCTCCGCCACCGCCATGATGGGCCAGACCACGGCGGAGAAATAGCTGAGGAACTCCACCAGCATACCGGCGTCGAATCTGGCGCTGTAGACCAGATATCCGCCGTAGCCCAGGATCACGCAGATGACCGTCTCTACGAACAGGGTCACCAGGATGCGCATCAGGACAGAGACGCGGGTGAAATCCAGGTTGGCCTCCTCGTTTTCCACGTTGAGCTTTTTGAAGGCCATCAGCTCCCTGGCCTCCTTGACAAAGGCCTTGATGACGGCGATGCCGGAGAAGCTTTCCTGGGAGAAGTCGGAGAGGCTGGAATAAGCCTCCTGGCGGATCTGCCATTTTGCGCTCATGTAGCGGCCCAGCAGGGTGGAGGCGGCCATCAGAAGGCCCATGGGGATCATGGCCAGGATGGTCAGGACCCGGTCCATCTGCCACATGTTGTACACCGCCATGGCGCCCAGCAGCACCGCGTCGCAGAGCATCATGATGCCCCAGCCGACGCAGTCCTGGACGGACTCCAGATCGTTGGTGAACAGGCTCATCAGATCGCCCACCTTGTTGACCTGGTAGTATTCCCGGCTCAGGCTTTTTGCGCGGGCGAACATCCGGTCACGCAGGTGCTTTTCCACCCGGATAGCGGCGCCGAAGAAGCAGACCCGCCACAGGAAACGGCCCACCACCATGGTCAGGATCACGATGAGCAGCGGCATGCAGATCTTATCCAGCAGGAACTCCATGGTAAAGGGGGTGGCGGCATCAATAAAGCCGGTGTTCATGCCGTTGATGACCATGCGGTAGAGCTTGGGGATCACCATCTGGCAGTAATCCACAGCGCCCAGGGCCACCAGGCCCAGCAGGAACCATCCGGCGTAGCGGAGATAATAACGGTTGATATGCTTGCCGAATATCATGAGCAGTTGCCTTCCTTTCCTTGCGATAGTGAAGACCTTGCCCCCGCTATGAGGGGGCAAAGGGGTATACTATTCGTATTATAGCATGGATAAGAGCCTGTGGCAATCACAAGTTGCGTCCGCAACAAAGAAACACATTGACTTTAGAGGGGTAAAGCGGTTATACTATTCCTATATGGGAGGGGCTGATATCCGCATCGATCCGGGCGGATGCAGATCCCTTGATGAGGTGAAGAATATGAGAAGTCATTATGAGCAGCAGATGGAGCTGCTGAACCGCAGCCTGACGGAAATGGGCGGCCTGTGCCGGCAGGTCATCGACCTGGCAGCCCTGTCTGTGACCCACGGCCATACCGACGCCGCCGGTCAGATCCCCGCAGTGGATGCCCGGATCGACCAGTACGAGCGGTCCATCGAATCCCTGTGCCTGAAGCTGCTGAACCGGCAGCCTGACACCCACGACCTGCGGGAGGTTTCTGCCGCCCTGAAGATGATCACCGACATGGAGCGCATCGGTGATCAGGCCGCCGATATTGGGGAGATCGTACCGTTTTTGAAAGGCCACATCACAAAAAACTGTGCCCTGATCCGGGACATGGGTGAAGCTGCCAGCCGGATGGTCACCACGGCGGTGGAGGCTTATGTAAACCGGGATGCCGACCTTGCCCGGGGAGTACAGCAGCAGGACGATGTGGTGGACCGGTATTTCCGGGATATCCGTTCTGATCTGATCCGGGTCATCACTCAGACCCCCGAAGAGGTGGAGTACGCCCTGGATCTGCTGATGATCGCCAAATACTTTGAGCGCATCGGCGACCACGCCACCAATATCGCCGAGTGGGTGGTGTTCTCCGTTACCGGAGAAAAGGAAAATCTGGAATAAGCAAAATGGCCCCGCCGTCAAAGACGGCGGGGCTTGCTGTTTCAGTTTCGAATTGTAGTTTATCGTTCAGTTGGTATGGTGCGGTGCGTAAGATAAACCACAGTTTACTGCTTCTCCTCCGGGGGCTGGGGATTGGCGTAGGGAGACTTGGGGGGCTTGCGGGTTTTGATACCCCGGCGGCACAGCCAGACGACCAGGGCAGCGATGGCGGCCAGGACCAGCAGCTGGGGGGAGAAGGTGACGATCCAGACGAACAGATCCACCAGGTTGTCACCGAGATTTCGCAGATTCTTCATGAAGCCGGTGCTGATGCGCTCCCAGACGGTGGGCTCTTCCACCTCCGTCAGCACTTCCACCTCGTCGATCTGCAGCTCAATGGTGGCGTAGCTGACACGGTTGTCCATGACCCGCAGCTGGGAGGCGGCGCTTTCCAGCTTGTAGCGGACTTCGGTGAGGCGCTCTTCGATGGTCAGCAGGTCGCTGAGGTTTTCGGCCTGCTCCATCAGCTCCACCAGCCGGTCATGCTCGGTCTGCAGGGCTTCCAGGTGGCTTTCCACGTCCACATACTGCAGCGTCACGTCATCGACGCTCTCGGTCTTGGAGATCACGTTGCTGAAGTCCTCCACTTCCGTCAGGAAGCCGTCCAGCTTGTCTGCCGGGATGCGGATGGTCAGCTCGGCGCTGCGGGTGCGGTAGCTGTTGTAGGGGCTGCCGTTATAGATATTCTGATATTCGGTGTAGCCGCCCAGGGCGCGGATCTGCTCCGCCAGCTGGGTGAGCACTGCATCCAGGTCCTCGGTCTCGGCCCGGAGCGTTACGGTTTTGATGAGCTTCTGGTCAGCGTACTGGGTGGAATCTCCGGTGGAAGAATCGGCGGTGGAGCCGTAGCTTATTTCACCGGGGGCTTCCATCATCTCCTGATCCATGGTTACGCCGTTTTCGGCGTAACCGGCGGTTTCCGAACCACAGGCGGCCAGCAGGCTGCTGAGCATCAGGCAGCACAGCAGCAGGGCGATGATCTTCTTCATATTCTTGTCCTCCTCTCAATATTGGGTCAATTTGAGTATATCATGATATGGCGTCCCTTGCAAGGGCTTGCCTTCATTAAGATTACTCGTCAAAGAATTGGCAGGGTTGCGAAAAATTAAACAAAAATTTGAAAATAGAGCATATCATTTTTGTTGCAAACGTGCTATACTATCCTTACAATCCCCAATCTCCCGGAGGTGTTCTTTTATGAAGATCCAATTCATCGGCGCCTGTCATGAGGTCACCGGCTCCTGTACGCTGCTGGAGGTCAATGGTGCCCAGTATCTGGTGGACTGCGGCATGGAGCAGGGCATCGACATGTTCGAGAATGTCCCCCTGCCTGTTCCTGCTGCCGCCATCGACGCGGTATTCCTGACCCACGCCCATATCGACCATTCGGGTATGCTGCCCAAGCTCTACAAGGACGGCTTCCGGGGCAAGATCTACGCCACCGAAGCCACAACCGACCTGTGCAACATCATGCTCCGGGACTCCGCCCACATCCAGGAGTCCGAGGCCGAGTGGCGCAGCCGCAAGGCCGAGCGCGCCGGCGAGAAGAAGGTGGAGCCTGTTTACAATCTGGAGGACGCCATGGGCGCCATCTCCTGCTTCCGCCGCTGCAAGTATGACGAGATCATGCGCATCGCCGAGGGTGTGGAGGTCCGCTTCACCGATATCGGCCATCTGCTGGGCTCCGCCTGCATCGAGCTGTGGCTGACCGAGGACGGAGAGCAGCGCAAGATCGTCTTTTCCGGCGATGTGGGCAACTACGACCAGCCCATCATCAACGACCCCAAAAAGGTGGCGGACGCCGACTACGTGGTCATCGAGTCCACTTACGGCAACCGCCTCCATGAGCGTACCCCCCAGCCTCCCATCAAGATGAAATCCTACGACGCCGTCCGGGCGCTGGCAAATTACATTCAGACCGCCTTCGACCGGGGCGGCAGCGTCATCATCCCCGCCTTTGCCGTGGGCCGCACCCAGGAGATGCTCTACGCTATCCGGGAGATCAAGCAGTACGGCCTGGTGAAGGGCCACGATGGCTTCCCCGTCTATGTGGACAGTCCCCTGGCGGTGGAGGCCACCGGCGTGTTCCTGCAGTGCGATATGAGCTGTCTGGACGAGGAAACCACGGAATTGGTGAATCAGGGCGTGAACCCCCTGTGGTTCGACGGCCTGACCCTGGCAGTGTCCGCCGAGGAATCCAAGGCCATCAACGCCGACCGCCGGCCCAAGGTCATTATTTCCGCCAGCGGCATGTGCGAGGCCGGCCGTATCCGCCATCACCTGAAGCACAACCTGTGGCAGAAGAAGAATATCATCCTCTTCGTGGGCTACCAGGCCGAGGGCTCCCTGGGCCGGAAGCTCCAGGAGGGCGCCCATACCGTCCGGCTCTTCGGTGAGGATATTCTGGTTGCTGCGGAGATCGCCGCTCTGCGGGGCACCTCCGGCCATGCGGACCAGCAGGGCCTCATCGACTGGCTCCAGGGCTTCATCGACAAGCCCAGGGTGGTCTACATCAACCACGGCGACGACGGCGCCGTGATGGAGTTCCAGAAGCTGCTGAACGAAATGGGCTACACCACTGAAACGCCCTTCTCCGGCACCGAGTACGACCTGCTGACGGGCCGCATGACGGTCTTTGCCGACGCACGGCCCATCAGCCGCCGGGAGACCAGCCGCGGGCATGCCCGTGCCCTGTCGGTCTTCAACGACCTCATCGCCGCCGCCGAGGCACTGCTGCACCTGTGCCTGGCACGCCGGGGCTGCACCAACAAGGACAACGCCAAGCTGACGAGCCAGATCCTGAACCTGATCCAGAAGTGGAAGGAATAAAACAAACCGCCGGGAAGCGACGCTTCCCGGCGGTTTTCCTATGAAAAAAGCACTTGCGTGAGCAAGTGCTTTTTTGGTGCCGGTGACCGGGCTCGAACCGGTACGCCATCGCTGGCGGTGGATTTTGAGTCCACTACGTCTACCAATTCCATCACACCGGCTTAACCCTGATAGTATATTACAAATCCCTCAAAAAAGCAAGGGGAAAATGTGCGAATCAGGTCGTAGGGGGCGGCGCCTTCGACGCCCCGGTTTGCGTATCGGCAGTGCTGTGCGTTCGGGACGTCGAGGGCGCCGTCTCCTACATGGTTCTTAAATATCCAGATACCCGCACAGGAGCTTCAGGGTGCTGTACACGCCGTCGATGTGGCTGCGCTCATAGCCGTGGCTGGCGTAGACGCCGGGGCCGATGAGGCCGTGGCGGATGTCATAGCCTGCGGACAGGGTGGCCTCCACATCAGAGCCGTACATGGGATAGATGTCCACGGCGTAGTCGGCGCCGGTCTTCTTTGCGGCGGCGATGAGCTTGCCCACCACGTCGTAGCTGTAGGGGCCGCCGGAGTCCTTGGCGCAGATGGAAACCTTCTTCTCGGTGCAGCCCAGGCCGTCACCCACGCAGCCCATGTCCACGGAAATGGCTTCCGTGACGCCCGCGGGGACGGAGGCGGCGCCGCCGTGGCCCACTTCCTCATAGACCGTCACATGGACCCAGGTGCGGCGGGGCAGGGTGATGGCGTTGTCCTTCAGATACTTGGCAAAGCCCAGCAGGATGCCCACGGACAGCTTGTCGTCCAGGAAGCGGCTCTTCAGGTAGCCGGATGCAGTGCGGCGGGTGCGGGGGTCAAAGCAGACGATATCGCCCACCTCGATGCCCAGGGCACGGGTGTCGGCCTCGGAATTCACATCCTCATCCAGGACGACCTCCGTGTTGTCAAAGTCCCGCAGAACCTTGTAATTGGAATTGACGTGGACGGAGGCGTTGCAAAGCTGCAGGGTGCCCTCATAAACCTTGCCGTCGCGGGTGTAGACCCGGATATTCTCGGTTTCGCCGTTGTCGGCCCGCATGCCGCCGAGATTCGTGATCTTCAGGCGGCCATTGCCCTTGATGAGGCTCACCATGCCGCCCAGGGTATCGGCGTGGGACGCCAGCAGCAGGCCGTTTTCGCTGTCCGCGCCGCCCAGGTCCACAATGACACTGCCCTTGCGGGTGTACTGTGCGTCGAAGCCCAGGGTTTCGAAGGCCTCCTTGACCCAGGCGGCAGCCCGGGCGGTGAAGCCGGTGGGGGAGTCGATGGCCAGCAGCGCGGCGGCCTGCTCCCAGGCGAAGTCAGCGTAAATCTTGTCAAGCATAGTGATTTCCTCCAATGAGATAGTAATGCCAGATGGCGACGGCTTCCCGGATAAAGTAGTTGACTTTCAGGAAGAAAAGGCTGGTTTCCGCGGGAACGCCCACGGTCTCCAGGCCGAATCGTTCCGCGAACAGCCCCGCCCGGAACAGGTGGAACTCGCTGGACAGCAGGGCGATCTTACCGGGGCGCACGCCGGTCTTCTCTTCAATCACCGTCAGGGTGAACTTGAGATTTTCCCAGGTGGAGGTGGACTTGTCCTCCAGCCACAGCCGGTCAGGGGCGATGCCCCGCTTCACCAGCTCGTCAAACATGCACTGGGCTTCCGTGATGGGCTCGTCAGCGCCCTGGCCGCCGGAGAGGATGGCGGTGCAGTCCGGATGGGCGGTTAAGTAGTTGTAAGCTGCGTCAATACGGTTGCGCAGCGCCAGGGAGGGGCCGTTTTTGTTGACCTTGGCTCCCAGTACCACCAGGTAGTCCGCGGACTCTTCCGGATTGCCGAAGCTGGCGCGGATGATGATGGCCTCCGTGATGCCGAAGATCACAAGGCCGATACAAAGGATTGCCGTGAAGATGCGAACCACCGCCTTTATGGTTTTTGGATATTTTTTCCGAAGCCGGGCCATGACCCGGTAAAAGACCAGCAGGAAGATCAGTCCCAGGCATACAAGCCCCAGGGTGCTGTAGCCCATGAGGCAAAAGAAAAAGATGAAGGCGAGCACCGCCAATGCAGCGACGGTGATGTGCCAGAGGGAGATGCGGAATTTCATAGGGAGGTCCTTTCGGGGGTTCAAATTGTCGTTTATCGTACCGTTAGGAATTGAACCGTAGGGGGCGGCGCCCTACAATAGGATTCCGAAACGGAGCGATAAACTATAATTTGAATTCTACCACATTCCCTACAATAAAACAAGCCGCCCCGGGTGGGACGGCTTGTGGTTTAATGAAAACTTAGGGGAGTCTTAAACTTCCTTGCTCTTGGTGGCGATCTCCATCAGGCACTTTGCGATGAAGGCGTCGGGGGTCATGGCGCCCAGATCCTCGCCCTTGCGGGTACGGACGGAAACGGTGCCGTTTTCGATATCCCGGTCGCCGACCACCAGCATGTAGGGGATCTTCTGCATCTGTGCCTCGCGGATCTTGTAGCCCAGCTTTTCGCTGCGGCAGTCGGTCTCGGCATAGATGTTCAGAGCGTTCAGCTTCTCGGCCAGATCCTTGGCGTAGTCGTGGGCGCGGTCGGTGATGGGCAGGACCTTGACCTGCGTGGGCATCATCCACAGGGGCAGCGCACCGGCGTAACGCTCGATCAGGTAGGCCAGGGTACGCTCGTAGCAGCCCAGGCTGGTGCGGTGGATGATATAGGGGATCTTCTTCTGGCCGTCGGCGTCCGTGTACTCCATGCCGAACTTCTGGGCCAGCAGCATGTCGATCTGGATGGTGACGATGGTATCTTCCTTGCCGAAGACGTTCTTGTACTGGATGTCCAGCTTGGGGCCGTAGAAAGCGGCCTCGTCGATGCCGATGGTGTACTCGACACCCAGGTTGTCCAGAATGGTCTTCATGACGGACTGGGCCTCTTCCCACTGCTCAGGGGTGCCTTCATACTTGATGCCGGCGCGGGCAGGATCCCACTGGCTGAAGCGGAAGGTGCAGTTTTCCAGCATGCCCACGGTGTCCAGGCAGTACTTTGCCAGCTCCAGGCAGCCCTTGAACTCCTCTTCCAGCTGCTCGGGACGCAGAACCAGGTGGCCCTCGGAGATGGTGAACTGGCGGACGCGGATCAGGCCGTGCATCTCGCCGGAGTCCTCGTTGCGGAACAGGGTGGAGGTCTCGCCCAGGCGCATGGGCAGATCACGGTAGGAGCGTGCCCGGTTCAGGAAGACCTGGTACTGGAAGGGGCAGGTCATGGGACGCAGTGCGAAGCACTCCTTCTCCTCGTCATGGGGATCGCCCAGGATAAACATGCCGTCCAGGTAGTGGTCCCAGTGGCCGGAGATCCGGTACAGGTCACGCTTGGCCATCAGGGGGGTCTTGGTCAGCAGATAGCCGCGCTTGCGTTCCTCGTCCTCCACCCAGCGCTGCAGGGTCTGGATGACGCGGGCGCCCTTGGGCAGCAGGATGGGCAGGCCCTGGCCGATCTCTTCCACGGTGGTGAAGAATTCCAGCTCCCGGCCCAGCTTGTTGTGGTCGCGCTTCAGGGCCTCTTCCTGGCGCTTCAGATATTCCTGCAGCTCGTCCTTGCTGGGGAAGCCGATGCCGTAGATACGCTGCAGCATCTTGCGGCTGCTGTCGCCCCGCCAGTAGGCGCCGCAGGCCTTGGTCAGCTTGAAGCCGTTGTGGCGCAGGCGGCCGGTGTGGTCCAGGTGGGGGCCGGCGCACAGGTCGGTGAATTCGCCCTGGGTGTAGAAGCTGATGACGGCATCAGCGGGCAGATCTTCGATGAGCTCGCGCTTGTAGGGCTCGTTGTTTGCATCAGCCCAGGCCAGTGCGTCCTCACGGGACTTCTCGGTGCGCTCGAGCTTGATGCGCTCCTTGACGATCTTCTTCATCTCGGCCTCGATCTGGCTCAGGTGATCGGGGGTGAAGGAGAAGGGCGCGTCAAAGTCGTAGTACCAGCCCTCGTCGATGGCGGGGCCGATGGCCAGCTGCACCTCGGGCCACAGGCGCTTCACGGCCTGTGCCATCACGTGGGAGCTGGTGTGCCAGAAGGTCTTACGGTACGCGGGGTTTTCAAAGGTGTACAGATTTTCTTCAGACATGGTATTTTCCTCCTTTTTTATGCGGGGGAGGGTATAAAAAATTCCCATCCCCTGACAAGATCAGGGGTGGGATACAGTCATTGCAGTATTCCACGGTTCCACCCTGGTTGCAGCCGAAGCTGCCACTCATTGACGCGGTAACGGGCGTGACCGGCGCGGCATTTCCGCTCGCGCAGCTCGGAAAGTGGTATCGCCGCGGGCAGGGGGCCGGAACCTTCACACCAAACGGGTTCCTCTCTGAGGCTCTTACAGGCAACGCATGTCTTTCGTCAAAGCTTTTTACGAATAAAATGTAACACAATTCCGCTCCTTTGTCAATGGCGTTGCAGAAAAATCAATAATATCATCGGTTTACCATAAAAGTATAGGATGAAAACGTTTTCATGAGCGGAAAAATAGTTACAAAATGGTTTCCATAATTGACAAAAGAGAAAAAATGACGCCATGACGAAAAACGATGATTTTCGACGTATGTCTTTATGCAATATGACAATTTATGACTTTTCTTCGGTATTTTTGTGATGCCATAATTGCGGAAGTTGACATAATTATTCGGTGGACGTAACACATAAAACGGCGAAAAAGTAGGTATATAATAAGAAAAGCTTGACTTTTCAGAACATTTTGCTATAATAACCCAGGCGTTCGGGGCATATGCTCCAACGGAAGTGAAAATAAAACTTCAAACTTTTTTAATAATTTTACAAGCAATGCGCTTACGGAAGGAGATTGAATCCCTTGCAGAAAGTGAAACAGTTTGCAATTGAAAAGAAAGAACTGTGCATCCGCGCCGCAGTGGCTCTGGCTGTTGTGTTTGCCATGGTGGGCCTGCTGGCTGTGACAGTTTTCGCCGAGACGACTTACGTGATCCATGACGGTGAACGTCAGATCATTCACAAGACCGACGCCACTGAGCCCGCCGAGGTTCTGGAGGAGGCCGGCCTGGAGCTGAACGCCGGTGACATTTACGCCACTACCGATTCCAGCTTCCTCAGCTCCACCATTACCGTCCGCCGCGCGGCCGGTGTCACCATCAATTACTATGGTGAGATCCGCAATGAGACCGCCTATGAGGACGAGACCCTGGCCGATGTGCTGGAGCGCCTGGAGCTGACCTGGAACGAGGGTGACTCCCTGTCCCAGAGCCTGGATACCCAGGTCTTCGACGGCCTGAACCTGGCCATCTCCACTGTGGTGGTGGAGGAGCAGACCTATACTGCCGCCATCCCCTATGAGACCGTGTATGTGGACGACCACAACATGGAAAAGGGCGCCACCAAGGTCCGCACCGCCGGTGTGGAGGGCGAGATGCTGTGCACTGCCAATGTTACTTACGTCAACGGCATGGAGACCAACCGGGAAGTCCTGTCCCAGGAAGTCACCACCGAGGCCGTCAATAAGGTCGTGGCCGTGGGCACCGGCAAAAACCTGGTGCGCTTCACCAACGCCGGCATCCCCACCATCGGTGACGGTACCATCACCCTGTCCACCGGCGAGGTTCTGACCTACACCCACGCCGCCACCTTCAAGGCCACCGCCTACACCAGCACCGACGCCGGCTGCGACACCAAGACTGCCACCGGCACCACCGTCCGTGTGGGCACCGTGGCGGTTGATCCCCGCGTGATCCCCTATGGCACCCGGATGTTCATCGTCACCAATGACGGCGCCTACATCTACGGCGTGGGCACTGCAGAGGACTGCGGCGGCTCCATCAAGGGCAACCGCCTGGACCTGTACTTCAACACCCATTCCGAGTGTGTGAATTTCGGCGTTCGCAACTGTACCGTCTATTTCATCGGCTAATTGCAAATCGATTCCAGAGAAGCGGGCTTCGGCCCGCTTCTTTTTTATTGCCAAAACGCGGTTTCTCTGGTATGATGACAAAAGAAATGCGATCGATTTTTGAGGTGACTGCCATGATCAATGTGTGTGATATCAATGTGATGAAGCCCCTGCTTGCTGAGCACGGCTTCCATTTTTCCAAGGCCAAGGGCCAGAATTTCCTCATCGCCTCCTGGGTGCCCGAGGGCATCGCCCGGGAATCCGGCGTGACGCGGGACGTGGGCGTCCTGGAGATCGGCCCCGGCATCGGACCCCTGACCCAGCAGCTGTGCCTGAACGCAGGCAAGGTCTGCGCCGTGGAGCTGGATAACCGCCTGAAGCCCATTCTGGATCTGACGGTGGGGGAATTTGACAATCTGGAGATCGTCTGGAGCGATGTACTGAAGCTGGACGTTCCCGCGCTTGTCAAGGAGAAGTTCGGCGATCTGCGGCCCATGGCCTGTGCCAATCTTCCTTATTATATTACCTCTCCCATCCTGACAGCGCTGCTGGAGGCCGAATGCTTCGAGGCGGTCACCGTCATGGTGCAGAAGGAAGTGGCCGTCCGCATCGCCGCCAAGCCCGGCTCTGCCGATTACAGTGCCTTCACCGTGTTCTGCCAGTATTATGCGGAACCCGAGCTGCTCTTCGACGTTCCCGCCCATTGCTTCCTGCCCCAGCCCAAGGTGACCTCCGCCGTCATCACCCTGCGGGTCCGGAAGGAGCGGCCCTGGGACATTGCCGACCAGGATATCTTCTTCCGTACCGTCCGGGCCAGCTTTGCCATGCGCCGCAAGAAGCTTTCCAACGGCATGGCCTCCGGCTTCCCGGAGCTGGGCAAGACCGGCGCGGCGGAAGTGATCGCCGCCTGCGGCTTTGACGCCAATGTCCGGGGCGAGACCCTGGGCATCAGCGAATTTGCAAAGCTTGCCAACGAGATCACCAGGAGAAGACAGGCATGATCGAATATCTTTTCCTGGACCTGGACGACACCATCCTGGACTTCGCCCAGGCGGAGCGGGTGGCGCTGGCAAAGACCCTGACGGCCTTCGGCGTGGAACCCACTGCGGAACGCATTGACCGCTACAGCCGGATCAACAAGGACTGCTGGAAGCGGATGGAGCAGGGGGAACTGACCAGGGATCAGCTGCGTACCGTGCGCTTCGCGGAGTTTTTCGCGGAATTGGACATGGAAGCGGATGTGGAAGCAGTGGCGAAAGCCTATGTGGACAATCTGGCCGTTGGCCACTTCTTTCTGCCCGGAGCGGAGGAGGCCGTGGAGCGGCTTTCGAAAAAATACCGTCTGTTCCTTGCCAGCAACGGCATGGCATCTGTCCAGAAAGGCCGCATGACCAGTGCCAACCTGTACCGCTTCTTCGAGCGAAGCTTCATTTCCGAAGAGATGGGCGCGGCCAAGCCTGCCAAAGCCTATTTCGACGCCGCCTTTGCCACCATCCCCGGCTTCGACCCGGCCAAGGCCATCATGGTGGGCGACAGCCTGACCTCCGACATCCAGGGCGGCATCAACGCCGGGATCCGGACCTGCTGGGTCAACCCCGGCCGCAAGACCCGCCGGGCGGATGTCGTGCCCCATCACGAGATTGCCAGCCTGGGGGAACTGGAAGCGCTGCTGGAGACTTTATAAAAAGAAGGAGCATCCGCCGGATGCTCCTTTTCTCATAGCCTGATTTCCACGAAATCGCCGATGGTCATGGAATCAATGCCGATCTCACAGTCCACCGCCAGCACCTGAACCCCCGCCGCGGCGGCCTGGCGCAGGGCTTTGCCGAATTCCGGGTCGGTGGCGTCATTGGGGTGGATGTATTTTACGTCCGCCATCTGGATGACGAAGAGCACGGCCGCACCGTAACCCTCCTGTGCCAGCTTTGCCAGCCCCCGCAGGTGCCTGGCGCCCCGCTGCGTGGGGGCGTCGGGGAAGGCGCAGACGCCGTCATGTTCCAGCGTGACGCCCTTGACCTCCAGAAACCAGGGGCGGCCGTCCTTGGTGAAGGAGAAATCGAACCGGGAATCCCCATGCTTCGCCTCGGGCTTCAGATTTTCCACTGCGCCGAAGCCCCCCGTCAGGAGCCATTCCTTCGCCGCAGCGTTGGGGGCCTGGGAGTCAATGTTGATGAGGCGGTGGCCCTTGCGGACGGTGATCAGGTCGTATTTGGTCTTGCGGCTGGGATTGCTGCTTTCGGCGCACCAGACTTCCGCTCCGACGGGAAGAAGCTCCCGGCAGCGGCCGGTATTCTTCACATGGCAGACCTGCATTTGCCCGGCGATCTGAACATGGGCCACAAACCGGTTGGGGCGGGCCAGAAAGGTGCCCGGCACCATATTGCTGTATTTCATAGCAAATCCTCCTGATAAACGAAAAACACCACCCGTCAGGGTGGTGTTTCATTTCTGGTGGAGACAACAGGACTCGATTTACAATTTCTTTCCCGGGGGGAAGAAATTTATGGTGCCGCTGCGGTCCAGCCCGCAGCGGGCAACAGTCCACCGGACTGTTGCATTTGAGTGGGTTCGAGTCCGACTCGAAGAAAAAGAAAAGCACCACCCAGTAAGGTGGTGCTTCATTCTGGTGGAGACAACAGGACTCGAACCTGTGACCTCATGCGTGTGAAGCATGCGCTCTAACCAGCTGAGCTATGCCTCCATACCGGAACAGAAAACATTATATCATAAATTTCCGGAATGTCAACACTTATTTTGAAAAAATGGGCAGATGATTCCCTGGGCCAGCTTCGGGCCGGGATTTCCTGAGGGCTGGGTGCGGAAGTCGTCGGGGCCGCTGTGGATGACGGCGGCGCGGCCCAGAATGTCCCGCAGGCGGAAGCGGCAGGTTTTGACCGCCAGATACGCATTTTGTCCGCAGGCCAGCAGGGGCGGCAGATCTCCGGCGTGCCGGGGGTGGGGAAGTCCCGCCGGGTCATAGTGGCCGCCGGCGGCACTTTCGTGGATGTGGAAGGCGAAAAAGCCGGTTTCTGTCTGCGGCAGGTCGTGGAGCCGGACTTCGATGAGAACACAGTCCGGCATTTGCCAGAACCGCACCGTGCCCCGGGCGCCGCCCGTCAGGAGTGCGATGGCGTCAGGGCGTCCTGCAGGAATTCGCATAAAAATCACCTCCTGACAGAGTATGCAGGAGGTGGGGAAAGCGTGTTGCATTTGATGGGATCAAATCACCGCCGCCACAGATAAAATAAAAACGACCATCCAAATGGATGGTCGTTTTTATTTTGGCAGAGGATGAGGGATTCGAACCCCCGCAAACGGAGTCAGAGTCCGGTGTGCTACCGTTACACAAATCCTCTAGACACAGCATCTATATTATACGCAATTTCCCGGAAAAGTCAAGGGTAAAATCAGAAATTTTTGCGTAATTTTTTACCGTGCATCTTTATCGGGCACTTCCCGGTTCAGGGTGAAGCCCTGGCCCCAGACTTCGCTGACCTGGTTGACGATCATGAAGCAGCCGGGATCCACCTCCCGGGCCAGGCGCTGGATCTTGGGCAGCTCGTTGTTGGAGACGATGGTCAGGATCACCTCGGTGGGATTGCCCAGGTAGCCGCCCTCGCCGTGGAGCATGGTGACGCCCCGGTCCACCTTGGACAGGATGGCCTCCCGGATGGCGGTATGGTGGTCGGAGATGATCTTCACCTGGGTCTTGGCGTTGCCGAAGATCAGAACCTTGTTCAGGGTGATGGAAATGACGATCAGCAGGATGACGCCGTAGAGCAGATCCTCCAGTGGATGGAAGAACATCTGGGCAGTCATGATGCAGAAATCGAACAGCCACAGGGAAATGGTCACAGGGATACCGAAGAGCTTCTTCAGTACCAGGGGCGGGATGTCCATGCCGCCGGTGGAGGCGCCGGCCCGGATCACGATGCCCAGACCCGCCGCCAGTCCCATGCCGGCGAAGAGGGTGTTCAGGAGAATATTGTCGGTGATGTGGACGTCCGCCAGCAGATACCGGGCGCCCTCCAGGATGAAGGGGTAGAGCACGGAGCTGAGGGCGGTGTTCATGGCAAAGTTCCTGCCGAGAATTACCCAGCCCACGGCCAGCATGGCGATGTTGAACATGAAGATAAACGTGGACAGGGGGATGGAGAACAAATGCTCCATCACCAGTCCGATGCCGGTGGTGCCGCAGCTGATCAGGTCCGCCGGAAGCAGGAACAGCGTGACGGACATGGCGTGGATGGTATTGCCGAAAATCACGCACGCGATCGTGAATAATTTGCTCTGGGTCAGGTTCTTGTGTGCCATGGAAAGCCCTCCATAAAAAATACGCCTGTCAGAGATTTTCCCTAACAGACGTGGATCGAGGCGGCAAGCCTAATACATTAATAATGTACTAAAATCGCCACGGTTTGTCAAGAAAATTCCCGTTGCATGGTACCTTTTTTTGTGCTATGATATGATTAGTAATATGTGCAGGTGATGAAATGATAAAACACTATCTGATAATTTTCTTTGTTTCCATGGTGCCTTTGATCGAGCTGCGGGGTGCTGTCCTGTGGGCGCTGGGCTATGATCTGGACTATGTGACGAGCATGGTGATCTGCTGCATCGGCAATATGCTGCCCGTTCCCTTCATCTATTTCTTCGCCCGGAAGGTGCTGCTCTGGGGGGCGGACAAGAAGTATATCGGCAAATTCTTCCGCTTCTGCCTGGAAAAGGGCGAGCGGGGCGGACAGAAGCTCACCGCTGCCGCCGGCAGGGGCGGTCTGTTTGTGGCGCTGCTGCTCTTTGTGGGCATCCCCCTGCCCGGCACCGGCGCCTGGACGGGCACTCTGGCTGCCAGCTTCCTGAACATGGGCATCAAGTCCACCGTGGGCGCCGTGTCCCTGGGGGTCATCCTGGCGGGCATCATCATGAGCATCGGCGGCACTGCCGCTTTCAGCGTGATTGGTATTTAATGAGGAGGAAAATAACTATGAACGACTGCCTTTTCTGCAAGATCGTGGCGGGGATCATCCCCTCCACCAAGGTTTATGAGGACGAGACCGTCCTGGCATTCCGGGATATTGCCCCCATGGCGCCCACCCACATTCTGGTGATCCCCAAGGCGCACATCCCCGACGCCGCTTCCGTCACCCCCGAAAACAGCGCCGTGGTGGCCCACATTTTTGAGGTCATCGGTGAAATTGCGAAGTCCGAGGGTCTGGATGAGGGCTTCCGGGTGGTCAGTAACTGCGGCGCCCACGCCGGCCAGACTGTCCACCACCTGCATTTCCACATCCTGGGCGGCCGCCAGCTGACCCTGGAGATGGCGTAACAGGATCGAAAGGCACGCACCTGCGTGCCTTTTTTCTTGACATCCGGGAGAACAGCGGTATAATAATGATGTCGCATAACAAATAAGTCTTCGGGGAGCCGGCGGCAGCCGGCTGAGAGTGGGATCAGAGCCCAGACCCGTGAACCTGATACGGTTAGTACCGTCGGAGGGAAAGATGCATATATGGGATACTTTCTGTGTCGCATTGCACCTGGACGGTTTGCAGTGTGACACATTTTATTTTGGGAGGTATCCTTATGCAAAACAAAAACCATCTGCGCATCCGCGCCCTGTGCGAGGGCGCCATCCTGGTGGCGCTGGCCTTCGTGCTGAGCTTCGTCAAGCTCTGGGAGCTGCCCAACGGCGGATCCCTGACTCCGGCCATGTTCCCCATCCTACTGTACGCCCAGCGCTGGGGCGTGGGCAGAGGCGTGTGCGCCGGATTTGTATTCGGACTGCTGCAGCTGCTCTTTGACGGCGCCTATGCCTGGGGCTGGCAGTCCATGATCCTGGACTATCTGCTGGCGTTCCCGCCCCTGGGACTGGCAGGCCTGTTCCGGGGGAAGGCCTGGGGCATCTTCCCGGGCACAATGGTGGGCAGCCTGGGACGCTACCTTGTCCACCACATTTCCGGTGTCACCATCTACCGCATCATCGCCCCCACCGCCATCCCTGGCCTGGGTACCTATGATAACCCCCACCTGTACTCGCTGGTCTATAATGGCAGCTACATGCTCCCCAACATGCTGCTGGCCATCGCCATCGCAGCGCTGCTGTATGTGCCCATGAAGCGGTACTTTGCAGGAAACGACATCCAGAAGTAAAAACAGATCCCGTCCCGCGGCTGCGGGACGGGATCTTTGCGTTTACCGGGCCGCCCGGAGGACCCGCAGGCCGGGGGCGTCCTCCGCCAGGCGGCTGGCCTGGTAGAGGATCTCCGCAGCCCGGGCGCGGGTCAGATTATCAGTGGTCAGGCTGATCCCATTTGTACCCAGAACGGTGATGGCGTCGGCCGCCCAGACGGGGATGTCGCTGTCGGTCTGCGCATCGGCGGGGAGGGTCAGATCCAGGGCGTTCTGGAGCATCACCGCTGCTTCGGCCCCGGTGATGGTCTGGTCCGCACCGAAGATCGTGCCATCCGGCCAGCCCGCCGTCAGGCCGCTGCGCATGGCGGCGGCGAGATACGGCTTCAGCCAGTCGGCAGTCTCGTCGGTATAGCCCGTCTGCGTGGCGGTATCATCCACGGAAAGCTCCAGGGCGGAAACCATCATGGTCAGGAATTCACCCCGGCTGACGGTCTTATCGGGGCCGAAGCAGCTGTTGCCGCTGACGGTCTCCCCGGTGAAGATGCCGGTATTTTTCATCCACTCTGCGGCGAAGCGGCAGCTGCGTCCGGCGGTGTCGGTGTAGAGGGTTGCTTCCGTGGGCTTGAGGATGGTGATGGTCACCGTGGCCTCCCGGCTCACATTCCCGGCGGGATCCGACGCCGTGTAGGTAAAGGAATCCACACCCACCTTATTCTTCTTGGGCTCGAAGACGAAGGACCCGTCGTCACGGATGGTCACGGTGCCCCGCCGGGGCTGCCGGGTGACGGTGAAGGTCAGGGTCTCCCCCTCGGGATCCTCGGCCTTGAGCCTGCCCTCGTTGGGCAGATTCTTATAGGTTTCGATGCCGGAATCCTCTGCCACGGGGGCCAGATCCTGTTTGCCGATGACCTGGATGGCCATGGTGGCGGCAGCTTCCACCCGGTCGGGATAGATGGGCAGGTACGTCATGACGGCTTCCTGATCCGTCTGCGTCTTACCGGGGGCATAGGTCATCTGGGCCACCTGGCCGACAGTGAGGATATCGCCGGAGCGGATCTCCCGGCCTCCTAGCAGGATGCTGCCGGATTCCGGAACAGCTGTGACACAGATGCCGGTGATGGTCTCTTCGGAAAAATCCCCGGGGGAGAAGCAGTAGACGCTGCCGCTCTCCACCTCCGCCGCAGCGGCGGGCAGCACCGGCAGCAGCAGCGCCAGCAGTGCAGGCACGATTCGTTTCATAAGCTAAATTACCTCCTGATTTGATTTACGGAGGTAGTGTTTGCCAGAGTTGGCGGGAATATACCTGCAAAAAACGCCCGGAAGCAATCTGCTTCCGGACGTGATGTATTTGCTTAGGACAGGGAATACTTGTCGGTGTATTCAGTGAACAGCTCGCCGAAGTGGGAGTAGTCGATCTTGGCAGAACGCAGGGCCTCAAAGTTGGCACGGTCCTGGCTGATCAGGTCGATGACGGCACCGGCGATGTTGGAGCAGTGGTCGGAAACGCGCTCCAGGCTGGTCAGCAGGTCGGACCAGACGAAGCCGGCTTCGATGGAGCACATTCCCTGCTGCATACGCAGGATGTGGCGGGTACGCATCTGCTCCTTCAGACTGTCGATGACCTCTTCCAGGGGTTCTACACGGTAGGCAGCGTCCAGATCCCGGTGCAGGAAAGCGCCAAAGGCCAGATCGATGACCTCGTCCACGGCGGTGGTCAGCACAGCCAGCTCTTCCCTGGCGGCCTTGGAGAACTCCAGCTTCTTCTCGTACATCTCCTGGCCGGCTTCCATCAGGTTCTGGCCGTGGTCGGCGATGCGCTCGAAGTCGTTGATGGCCTTCAGGAGGATGGTGACCTCGTTGGAGTCAGCCTCGGAAGACCGCAGGGCGGAGAGCTTCACCAGGTAGTCGCCCAGGATGCCCTCGTAGTGGTCGGTGAGGTTTTCCAGCTCCTGGACCTTCTCACCCTGCTCGGGGGTGTAGCCGGTCAGGGTGCCAACGCCCTCGCGCAGAGTCTGTGCAGAGGCGGCAGCCAGCTTGCCGGCGACCTCGCGGCAGCGCTCCAGAGCGATGGAGGGGGTGGCCAGCAGACGCTCGTCCAGCTCGGCCATCTCTTCGACCACCTTGGCGTCGGGCACGATCTTGCAGGCGATCTTCTCCAGCAGGGCGCCGGAGGGCAGCAGAACGCTGGTGCAGAGGATGTTGAAGGCGGTGTGGCAGATGGAGATACCCAGATAATCGGTGGGCTGATTCAGGATGGCGGGGGAGAAGATGGCATCCACCAGCATGAAGATGGCCAGACCGATGAGGGTGCCGATGACGTTGAACATCATATGGACAACGGCAGCCCGGCGGGCGTTCTTATTGGTGCCCACGCTGGACAGCAGGGCAGTGACGGTGGTACCGATGTTCTGACCCATGATGATGGGGATGGAAGCGCCGAAGCTGATGGCGCCGGTGGCGGACAGGGCCTGCAGGATACCCACAGAGGCGGAGGAGGACTGGATGATACCGGTCAGAGCTGCGCCGGCGATGACGCCCAGGATGGGGTTCTTGAACAGCAGGAACAGGTTGGTGAACCAGGGCTCGTCCCGCAGGCCCTTGACGGCGCCGGACATGGTGTCCATGCCGAACATCAGCACGGCAAAGCCCAGCAGGATCATGCCGATGTCCTTCTTCTTGCTGTCCTTGATGAACATGTAGTAGATGATACCGATGAGCGCCAGGACGGGGGTAAAGGAGGAGGGCTTCAGCAGCTGCATAAACAGGCTCTCGCCGCTGATGCCGCCCAGGGACAGGATCCAGGCGGTGACGGTGGTGCCCACGTTGGCGCCCATGATGACGCCGATGGCCTGGCTCAGGGTCAGCAGGCCGGAGTTAACGAAGCCAACCACCATAACGGTGGTGGCGGAGGAAGACTGAATGACTGCGGTGACGGCAAGACCGGTCAGGAAGCCGGCGATACGGCTGCCGGTGAGCTTACCCAGCAGGGTGCGCAGGCTGTTGCCGGCGGCGCGCTCCAGGCTTTCGCCCATGACGTTCATGCCGAACAGGAACAGGCACAGGCCGCCGATCATTGTTAATACGTCAAAAATATCCATAATGTGTTACATCCTTTCACAGAAAGCTTACAACTGAGATGCTGTTATCGTATCAGGTGAAAATCAAATCCAATATCTTGCTAATGTAAAATCTGTGTAAAGTTGTCGGATTTTCGAAAAAAAGAAATTCCCCGGGACCGAAGTTCCGGGGAATGGATGGCTTACCCGGGCAGGCCGGTGGCGGCGGTGACCAGGATGCCCAGATTGTCTTTGTAAATCTCATCAAATTGATCGATGGGCAGGGGATTTTCGCCCCGGCCCACCTCGATGGTGTAGCCCGGGCGGCGGAAATTCTGGATGAACCAGTCCTTGTAGCCGGCGAAGCTGGATTCGAAGGGGGTATCTGCCAGCTCATAGCCGCTGAGCCGGGCGAATTCCTCGCCGTAGCGGCGGGCGTCCGGGACCTCGATGCCGCCGAACTGCCAGTAGATCACCGCACCCTGGGAGTGGAACGCCAGAACCATGTCCGGTTCCACCTCTGCCGTCAAAGCCGCCATGGCCCGGGCCTCCCGCTGGGTCAGGGGCGCTCGGCCCACATAATCCCGGGGGCCGGGGCGGGTGAAGCCCTGGCTGAATTTGATCTCCCTGGCCCGAAGCCATCCGGCGGGGTACTGCAGATTCAGATCCACCCCGTTGAGATTGGCCTTCCAGCCGTCGGGGAAGGGGATGGCGGGGTAATTCCGTGCCATGGCCCGGGCGCGTTCAAACTGGGGATCGCCGGAGGAAATGGCTCCGGTCACCAGATCCACGCCGTCCGGGTCCACCATGGGCACAATATAGATGGTGGCGGCGTTGAACAGGGTCTCGGCGGGGACGCCGAAGATCCGGCCGCCCGCTTCCTGGGCTGCGGCAAGCTCCTGCGCGAATTTCAGCAGCACCGGGGTCGTAATCCACTCATTGGCATGGTGTGCGGCGGAGAAGATCACCTTCCGTTCGCCCTGTCCCATCACCATCAGATCCACGGGACGGCCAAAATCCGTTTCCGTCAGCACCCGGGTGGAGATGGCCGGATACCGCGCCGCCAGGGCAAGCACCGTTTCGTGGGAAAGTTCGGATGTCATTGGTACATCAGTTTTTACAATGTCCATAAAATCGCCTCCGGTTATCCTATGCCGGAAGCAGGGAACTGGTGCCAGGGGAAATCAAATTGTAGTTTATCGTTCCGATATGGTACACCAATGTAGGGGACGGGTTCCCCGTCCCGTGAACCTTCCGATTACGAATTCGCCGATACAAATGTCAATTCGCCAGGTTTTACCGCCGGGACGGGCGACCCGTCCCCT
>JAFTVM010000061.1 GCA_017465745.1 Oscillospiraceae bacterium | reverse complement strand
TCGTACACTTAACGTTTTCAATTGTAGGGGACGGGTCACCCGTCCCGGCGGTAAAACCTGGCGAATTGACATTTGTATCGGCGAATTCGTAATCGGAAGGTTCGCGGGACGGGGAACCCGTCCCCTACATTGGTATACCATATCGGAACGATAAACTACAATCTGAACCCTTGCAAACCAACATTTTCCATGTTATAATCTGGAGGTTTTTATGAAAACCCTGTTGCACATCTGCTGCGCCCCCTGCGCCAACCAGCCCATTGAGGTGCTGCGGGGGGACGGCATTGAAGTCACCGGCTTCTGGTACAATCCCAATATCCACCCCTTCACCGAATACCGGGCCCGGCGGAACACCCTGCGGGAATACGCCCCAACCATTGATCTGAAATTGATCGAGCGGGACGACTACGGCCTGCGGCCCTTCGTCCGGGAGGTGGCCGCAGACATAGCCGGCCGCTGCGTCAAGTGCTACGAGATGCGCCTCTTCGAGACCGCCCGGCAGGCGGCGGAGGGCGGCTTCGACAGCTTCACATCCAGTCTGTTCATCAGCCCCTACCAGAATCACGAGCTGATGCGCGACGTTGCCGAGCGGGCCGCCCACGAATACGGCGTGGAATTCCTCTACCGGGACTTCCGGCCCTATTTCCGGGCCGGTCAGGATTTCGCCCGGGAGCACGGGTTCTACATGCAGAAATACTGCGGCTGCGTCTTCTCCGAGCAGGAAAGATATTTGAAGCCGAAGAAGATCATCCCCTGACATTTTTCCCGTAGGGCGGGGTCATGACCCCGCCGACCAAGTATCAATTTTTGCCATGTAATTATCACGGCGTGATACTACACGACCGCAAACACAAACCCTCTCAATCACTGGAAGGGGATCGGCGGGGTCATGACCCCGCCCTACAATTATATTGATAGGAGTATCTATGTCTAATTTTGAATTTGCAGTCCCCTGTCTGTTTGGACTGGAGGGCATCGCCGGCGACGAGCTGCGCCGGCTGGATCTTGAAAATGTCCGCGTCGAGAACGGCCGCGTCCTGTTCTCCGGCGACGCCCGGGCCATGGCCAAGGCCAACATCTGCCTGCGCACCGGCGAGCGGGTGCTGATCGTGCTGGCAGATTTCAAGGCCACCACCTTCGAGCAGCTCTTCCAGGGCGTGTACAACGCCAATCTGGAGGATTTCATCCCCAAGGACGGCCAGTTCCCTGTCAAGGGCCACTGCCTGAACTCCCAGCTCATGAGCGTCCCCGACTGCCAGGCCATCATCAAGAAGGCCGCCTCCCGCCGCCTGGGCGAGAAGTACAGCGTTTCCTGGCTGCCCGAGACCGGCGCCAAGTACCAGCTGCAGTTCAGCCTCATGAACGACCGCTGCCAGCTGTATCTGGACACCTCCGGACCGGGCCTCCATAAGCGCGGCTACCGGGCCATCGGCAACGACGCTCCCCTCCGGGAGACCCTGGCCGCCGCCATGGTGCAGCTGACCCGCTACCGGGGCCGGGAATTCTTCTGGGATCCCTTCTGCGGCTCCGGCACCATCCCCATCGAGGCCGCCTTCATCGCCAAGAACAAGGCACCCGGCATGTACCGCCGCTTCGCCTCCGAGGCCTTCGCCTGGGTGGAGCCCAGCATCTGGGGCGACGTCCGCACCGAGGCCAAGGACAGGGAATTCCGGGGCAATTACAAGATCCTGGGTTCCGACTCTGATCCCCGCTGCGTGAGCCTGTCCATGGCCAACGCCCGCAAGGCCCAGGTGGACAACCTCATCGAGTTCCGTGACGGCGACGCCACCAAGATGGATCTGCCTGCCGCCAGCGGCATCATCGTCTGCAATCCCCCCTACGGCCAGCGTATGGGCGAGCAGAAGGACGCCCAGCGCCTCTACACCATGTTCGGCAAGCACGTCCGCTTCGCCGACGGCTGGAAGAAGTATATCATCACCTCCGAGCCGGACTTCGAGCACTATTTCGGCAAGCGCTGCGACAAGAAGCGCAAGCTCTACAATGGCATGATCAAGTGCGACTACTATATGTACCTGGACAACCAGAGAAAGCCCGCCAAGAAAAAGTAATCCTTTTTCAGAAGAGAAAAAGAGGGATCCCTATGAAGCATTTATTCATCATCAATCCGGCAGCCGGCAGCCGGGACCGGACACAGAGCTACTCCGTCGCCATCCACGAGGCCTGCCACGCCCGCGGCCTTGACTACCGCATCGAAGTATCCAAAGGCCCCGGCGACTGCACCCGCCTGGCCCGGGAAGCCGCCGAATCCGGCGAGGAATACCGCATCTACGCCTGCGGCGGCGACGGCACCCTGAACGAAGTAGCCGCCGGTGCGGCAGGCTACCCCAACGCCGCCGTCACGGTCTTCTCCGGCGGCAGCGGCAATGATTTCGTGAAGATCTTCGATTATCCCGAAGCCTTCTTCGATATTCACAGGCTCCTGGATGCTGACGAGGCCACCTTCGACATGATCCGCTGCAATGACCATCTGGCGCTGAACATCTGCTGTGTGGGTCTGGATGCCCGCATCGGCAACGATGTGGCCAACTACAAGCGCCTGCCCCTGCTGCACGGCTTCCGGGCGTATATCGCCTCCCTGCTGGTCAACGTCTGCCGGGGCATTTCCGAGCATTACATCATCGACATCGACGGCGAGCGCATCGACGGGAAGCAGACCTTCGTGTGCATCTGTAACGGCCGCTTTTACGGCGGCGGCTTCAACCCCATCCCCGAGTCCGACCCCGCCGACGGCAAGCTGGACGTGCTGGTGGTCAAACATATCTCCCGGCTCCAGATCCCCGGCATCATCGGCAAGTACAAGAACGGCCGGTATAAGGAGCTGAGCCACATCGCCCGGTATTTCCGTACCGACCGGGTCACCGTCACCTGCGACGGCGACACCCCCATCAACCTGGACGGTGAGATCCGCCGGGCCGACAAGGCCGAATTCTCCGTGGCCAGGGAAAAGCTGCGCTTCTTCTATCCCAAGGGACTGCATTGGTAAACCGAACATAACGAAAGGGCACGCAAAAGCGTGCCCTTTTGTTATGGTGTCGGCTTTGCCGGCTTATTCAAATTATTTCTGAAGGAAATACCATAACTGTCCATTGTTCACTGTCCACTCGAACGTCAGTGAGAGAAACTACAATTTCCCATTCATTTTCCCATATCTTGTGCCGAACCTACATTTATTTATCCCACATCTTGTGTTTCGACAGCATTTGACGGCAGGTTATGGTATATTGGGGCCAAGGCAGCCGAACTCAGGCGAATGACCGCGACAGTCGCATCGTCACAAGCGTCCCGGCAGCCCTCCTCCAGCAGCTGCGCCGCCAGCTCCCCGGGCGCCGCATCTGCCTGCTCCAAATCGGCCAGGGCCGCCTCTCCGTCCACGCCGTCGCTGAGCAGGATCAGCACCTCCCCCCGCCGCAGGGACAGCCGCACCACCTCTTCCCGCCCGTCTTTCACCGACAGGCCGGGGGGAGGCCCGGCTGTCCCGATTTTTTCTGCCCGTCCCTGGGCAATGACCCAGGAGGGCGCCGCGCCCCACTTGTACACCGCTGCCCGCCCGGTATCCAGCTCGATCTCCGCCAGATCCACCGTCACCGCCCCCGCCCGGCCCCGCAGCGCCAGCAGGCTGTTGATGGATCCCAAAGCATATTCCGCCGGAAATCCGGCACTGAGCATATCCCGCAGCAGGGAAGCGGCGAATTTCCCCTCCTGGGCCGCTCCCATGCCGGTGCCCATGCCGTCGCACAGCAGCACGTAATACCGGCACCCGGTTCCCGCAAACCACAGGCACCGGTCGCCATTGGCCACCTCCTTTCCCACGGCGCAGGCGGCCACCTCCGGCCGGTAGCGGCTGCGATCGGCACGCCGGGGCAGGCTGTCCGCCGTCTGCTGCAGATAATTGGACAGATACTGATACTGCTGCTGCACCGCCCAGCGGTATTCCGCGTTCCGGTCCCGCTCCGCCCGGAGAGACCGCAGCTGCTCCTGTGCCCGCCGCAGCTCCAGCACCATGCGCCCGGGCTTTTTGCAGGGGATGGGCAGGCTGGTGTTTTCAAAAAGGGGCCTGTGGAGCAGACTGGCCGGCAGCTCCTCCAGCCGCTGGCGGCAGTGCTTGCGCCCCGGGCAGCCCCCACAGGCCCGCTCCCGGACCCGGGCGGTCAGGGCTGCCTCGTCAATGGGCACCACCGGAACCTCCAGCAGCTGCTGGCGCATCCGGGCCAGACTCCCCGCCATCAGCTCCAGCCGGGACTGAAGCTGTCCCACCTCATCCATCCGCCGGGCAGCTTCGGTGTGGATGGGGATCAGCGCGCCCAGCCCGCCGCCCACTGCCAGCCCCAGGGCGGGCAGCAGATCCGAACTGCCGCACAGGCCCATGACGCCAAGGCCGATGATCCCCGGCGCGGCATACCGCAGCCACCGGGGAGAATTGGGGATCTGCCGCACCGGCCAGCACAGGCACAGCACCGCTGTCATGGGCACGGATGTGACCCGGGCCAGGTCCAGCGCCAACCCCGCCAATGCAGCGGCGGGGAACGCGCCGCCCACCGCCAGCACCCCGGCGGCCACATATCCCAGCGGGAAGCCCCCGGGGGCGGTCTGGGCCAGGGAAAGCACCAATATCCCCTGGGCGATCCACCCGGGCCATTGCAGCCGCCCCTCCCGCACCAGGGGCCACAGCACCGCGGAGCCAGCCCCCACGGCAACGCGCAGCAGGTAAATGGGGATGGAGGTTTCATCCCCCAGCCAGATCTGGAACAGCACGCCCACCGCCGCCAGGAGGAATGCGCCGATGGCCCCCAGCAGCGGCAGCCCCTGCTGCCGCTTTCCCAGGAGCCATGCCGTTCCCAGCCCAAGCCCCGACCAGGCCAGCCCCTGATATCCCGCCTGCCCCCAGAACAGGGCATACCCGGCGCAGCTGCCCAGGGCCATCACGGCGGCCCGGGCGCCCCGCATCCCCATCAGCAGTCCCAGCCCCAGGGGCATGGGGGCATGAGCCAGTCCTCCCGCGCTGAGGACGCAGCCTGCCAGGAAGGAGCCTGCCGTCCCCAGACACAGCCGCACGCCGGGCCGTGCCCCCCACTGCCGCAGCGTCCCTTTCCCCCGGCGGACATAAGTTTCGATGGAAGTCATCATATGTACCACAGCCTTTCGTAAAGATAGCTGCATCGTACCACGCCCGGGTCAAAATTGCTGTCGCAGAAGGAAAGGACGTAAAGTTTCTTGCATCGCATGCCGGGAGGGTGTATAATAAGGGAAATTTCAAATTGTAGTTTACCGCCCCGATATGGTACACCAATGTAGGGGACGGGTTCCCCGTCCCCTACAATTGAAAACGTTAAGTGTACGACAAACTACAATTTGCCAGAAAGGAACATCACCATGGGCACTGAATTTGAACTGAAGTATGTTGCGGAGGAATCCGCTTTTGACGGCCTGAAGCTGGAATCCGACCACTGGCAGACCTATCAGATGGCCACGACTTATTACGACACCCCCGATGCGCTGCTGGGCAAGCTCCGCTGGACCCTGCGCCGCCGCTTCGAAAACGGCGTCAGCGTCTGCACCCTGAAGACCCCCGCCGGCGGCCACGGCCGCAACGAATATGAGCTGGAGTGCGGCGACATCCACACCGCCCTGCCCCTTCTGGTGGAAGCAGGCGCTCCCGCCGAGCTGCTGACCCTCACCGCCGGCGGCATCCAGGAGGTCTGCGCCGCCCGGTTCCACCGGCTGGCAGGCCAGGTTCTCCTGGGCGACACCACGGTGGAGCTGGCCCTGGACAAGGGCGTCCTCCTGGGCGGCGGCAGGGAACTGCCCTTCGTGGAGGTGGAGGTGGAGCTGAAATCCGGGGACCAGGCCACCGCTGTGGCCTACGCCCAGGCGCTGGCAGCTAAATTCAACCTGCGCCCCGAGCCCAAGAGCAAATACAAGCGGGCCCTGATGCTGGCCGGAAAGGCATAATATGGCAAATCTGGAAAAACTCTTCTCCCGCTATGACCGGCTGGTGTTCTTCGACACGGAGACCACGGGACTGCAGTTCGCCCGGGACGAGATCATCGAATTCGCCGCCGTGGTCATGGAGCTGCGCGACGGCGTCGCCACCGTGGTCCGGGAATATGACGAACTGGTCTCCCTGAGTCCCGGCGGCTTCGTGCCCCCCAAGATCCAGGAGCTTACCGGCATCTCCACCCAGGACATCCGGGAGCGGGGCCTGCCCAAGACCCGGGTGGCCCGGGATATCGGCGGGATGATCAGCGGAAATACCCTTTTGCTTGCCTACAACGCCCATTTTGATCTGAGCTTTTTGTACTATTTCCTGCTGCGTGACGGCGATCCTCTGGTGCTCAAGGGCAAGGACAAGCTGGACCTGCTCACCGTCTACAAGGACCGCCACCCCTACCCCCACAAGCTGTGCAGCGCCATCGACACCTACGGCCTGACGGGCAAGGTGGTCAACTCCCACCGGGCTGTGGATGACGTGCTGGCCACCGCCGCCGTGGCTCTGGAGATGGAAAAGGAGCGCGACGACCTGCACCTGTACATCAACCTCTTCGGCTACAACCCCAAATACGGCGTGGACGGCAAAAAGATCGGCACCGTCACCTATAAGCCCCAGCCCTACGATCCCAAACAGCCACTGTATTTATGAATGCTAAATAATGATGCATTCACAAGGAGAACACAATATGTTTAATGAAAATGCTTATCTGCTGGGCGCCCAGCGTTCCTGCATCCGGGAGCTGTTTGAATACGGCCGGCAGCGCGCTGCCGTTGTGGGCGCGGAAAATGTGCTGGATTTCAGCCTTGGAAACCCCTCCCAGCCCTGTCCCCAGGAAGTCACCGAGGCCATCGCCGACATCGTGGCCAATACCGACCCTGTGGCCCTCCACGGCTACACCCCTGCCATCGGCGCCCTGGAGACCCGGCAGGCCATCGCCGACGACCTGAACGAGCGCTATGACGCCGGCGTGGATCCCGCCGACCTCTTCATCACCTGCGGCGCAGCCCCCAGCCTCACGGCTGTCTTTAAGGCCCTTGCCGCCCCCGGCGCGGAGATCCTGGCCATCGCCCCCTTCTTCCCGGAATACAGGCCCTTTGCTGAGACGGCCGGCCTGAAATTCAACATCGTCCCCGCCACCTCCCACAAGCTGAAGCTGTCCACATTGCTGGTGGAGCAGCACCTGACGCCCAAAACCGTGGCCGTCATCATCAACAACCCCAACAACCCCACCGGCATGGTCACCAAGGAGAAGCTGCTGCGGCCCTTTGCGGACATGCTGCGCCGGAAGTCCGCTGAGTACGGGCACCCCATCTACCTGATCTCCGACGAGCCCTACCGGGAGCTGGTGTACGAGGACGAAGTGGTACCCTTCCTGCCCAAGCTCTACGAGAACACCATCGTCTGCTACTCCTATTCCAAGTCCCTGTCCCTGCCCGGCGAGCGCATCGGCTATGTCTATGTGCCCCAGGCCGCCACTGACTCCCGCGCCATCTACACCGCCATTGCCGGCGCGGCACGGAGCATGGGTCACGTCTGCGCCCCCAGTCTCTGGCAGAAGGTCATCGCCCGGTGCGCCAGGGTCCGGCCCGCCCTGGATCTTTACGATGCCAACCGGAAAAAGCTCTTCCACACCCTGGCCGTCATCGGCTACGAGCTGGCCCGGCCCCAGGGCGCGTTCTACATCTTCGTCCGTATCCCCGGCGGGGACCCCGCCGCCTTCCTGGAAAAAGCAAAGGCCAGGGACCTGCTTCTGGTCCCCGGCGATGATTTCGGCGCCCCCGGCTATTTCCGCATGTGCTACTGCGTGGAGCCGGAGAAGGTAGCCAAAAGCCTGCCCATCCTGGCGGAGCTGTACCGCGACGCTGTGGATACCCTATAAAAAACAATCGGAGGTAACAACATGGATATCAAGGCAAAGATCGAGCAGGTCGTCACCAAGCTCATGAGCGACAAGAACCTGCTCAGCAAGTTCAACACCAATCCCGCCGCCGTCATCGAAGAACTGGTGGGCGTGGATCTGCCCGACGAGCTGGTGAACCAGCTCATCGACGGCATCAGGGCCAAGATCACCGCCGAACAGGTGGGCAGCGTCCTGGGCGGCATCGGCAAGCTGTTCAAATAAACGCAAAAATCCCGCATCCACAGGATGCGGGATTTTTTCAGGTTTTTTTAATGAATTTCTCCCGGCAGCGGGGGCAGGTGATGGCGATCTTGCCCTTGCCCCGGGGGACGCGGACGGACTGGCGGCACTTGGGGCACTCGAAATACCGGTGCTGCCGGTCCTTGAGCTGGTCGAAAAACCGCAGGAACTTCCGGTTCTCCTCATACCGGGCATAGGTATTCCGGGAGAACATCCGGAAAATAGCCCAGCACATCAGGAAATAGTACGCAAAGCTCAGCAGCAGCTTCACCAGTCCCGGCCCCAGGAATGCGGAGACCAGGCTGATCACCAGCGCAGCCACCAGCAGCGTCAGGCCCAGCTTGTCGGTGCCGTAGCGGCCCGCCATAAAATTTTGGAATCCGGCCTTCAGCCGGTAAAGAAACTGTTGAAACATTGGATTCACCCTGCAAATGTGTTTTCCTCCATTATATTGCAAAATCCAAAGATTGCAACCGCGGCTTGCCAATGTTTACGGATTGTTTAATAATTCCTTAAGATGAGAGCTGGGCTGTGAACCAGGCATATCATTGCAAGGACCCCCCGAAAGGGGGCGACGCGGCAATGACAGTGGAGGTCGGTATGTGATTCCATTGCTTGAAACAGACCGATTAACTGCAATTTGAAACACATACGCCCCTCCTCTGGTGCATAGGCTTGACCGAAGGGAGGGGATCTTTTGCGCAGACGGGATATTTTCATTCTGGCCGGGGCGCTGATCCTGGCGCTGGTGCTGGGGGGATGGGTGCTGGCCTCAGCGGTGGTGGAAACAGGAAGCTGGGGACTCAGCTTTCAGACCGAGGGGCAGCCCCCTGCGGCACCGCTGAGCGCCGGGACACTGGAAGATCTGGGGGCAGTTTATGTGGGCAGCGGCAGCGAAAAGGTGCTGTATCTGACCTTTGACGCCGGGTACGAAAACGGCTGCACCGCCCAAATTCTGGACACCCTGGGCAAACACAATATCAAGGCCGCCTTTTTTCTGGTGGGACACTATATGCAGACCAACGCCGACCTGGTCCGGCGGATGGAGGCGGAGGGGCACACGGTGGCCAACCACTCCATGCACCACCCGGACATGACAAAACTGACGGAGGCGGAATTCAAGGCTGAACTGACGGAGCTGGAGGACCTCTACCGGGACATCACCGGCGGGGAGCTGGCAAAATTCTACCGGCCGCCCCAGGGGATCTACAGCGAAGCGACCCTGAAAGCCGCGAAAGACCTGGGCTACAGGACCGTCTTCTGGAGCCTGGCCTATGCCGACTGGGACAACGACAAACAGCCCACCGCCCAGTATGCCCTGGAAAAGCTCCTGCCCCGGACCCATGACGGCGCCGTGATTCTGCTCCACTCCACCTCTGCCACCAACGCGGCGGTGCTGGATGAGCTGCTGACCAAATGGGAAGAGATGGGCTACCGGTTTGGGACACTGGATGCGCTTTTCAAATTGTAGTTTCTCGTACCGGCCCCCAGGGGAAGGTATGGGTACGATAAACCCAATTGACTTCCCCATAAAAAAGGGACCGGACGATGGTCCGGTCCCTTGATTTGTTATTGATCAGCGCACGTACTCAATGACGACACGGCGGTTGGGCTCGGTGCCGGTGGAGTGGGTGGTGATGTTGTCCATATCCTGCAGGGCCGCGTGGATCACATGGCGCTCGTAGGCGTTCATGGGCTCCAGGGTGGTGCGGCGGCGGGCCTTCAGGACCTGGTGTGCCTTCTTGCGGGCGTAGCGGCGCAGGGAATCCTCCCGCTTCTGGCGGTATTCCTCGGCGTCCACATTGATGCGGATGTGGCCCTCCACGTCACGGTTGACGGTGTAGTTGGCCAGGTGCTGGATGGCGTCCAGGGTGTCGCCCCGGCGGCCGATCAGGTAGCCCAGGTCATCGCCCACCAGCTCCACATGGTAGGTGTTCTCGTTTTCCTTGCGGCAGTGGGGGACGGCATTGGAGTCCATATGCTCGATGAGGCCCTTGATGAAGATCTCGATCTTCTCTTCCACGCTGCCGGGTGCGGCGGGGGCGTAGGTCTTGGGCTCAGCAGCCTTGACAGGCTCTGCCTTGGGTGCCTTGGGGGCACGGGGCTTGCGCTCCTTGGGCGCCTTGGGGGTCTCGGCCTTGACAGGCTTGGGTGCCTCCTTTACAGGCTCGGCCTTGGGCTGTGCCTTGGGTGCCTCGGGGGCGGGCTTGGGCGCCTCCACGGGCTTCTTGACGGGTGCGGCGGCCTTGGGCTTGGAGCGGGAAGCAGCACCCAGGGCGCTCTTGGGCTTCTCCACCTTCTCGGGCACGGGATCGGGCGCTTCGTAGGTCACCTGAACCTTGGCAGGCTGGGCGCCGAAGCCCAGGAAACCTGCCTTTGCCTGCTGCAGAACCATGACAGAAACACTGTCACGGTCCAGACCCAGCTGGTTCAGTGCGGACTCAATGGCAAGGTCGATGGTCTTGCCGCTGGCGATCAGGGTCTTTTCCATTGATTATTCCTCCGTAGACTTTGCACCGTAGTGATTGGGGTCGTAGTTGCGGCCCTTGCAGAAGGGACGCTCAGGAATGCCGGACAGGGCGGTGACTTCCTCAGGCTCTTCTTCTACGATGCCTCTGCGTGCGTTGTATTCTTTCTTGGCAGCGGCCTTGGCGGCCTCTGCTTCCAGCTGCTGCTTCTTCTGCAGCTTCTTCTTGCTGGTGTTCTGGGTCTGGCCCTCGGGGTTGGCGGCGCGGCGCTCGGCGCGGATGCGCTCCTTCTCGGCCTCGATGGCGTCCAGCTCCATGGCCTTCTGCAGGCGGATGGCGTCCTCCTCATCATAGATCTTGCGGTAGTGCTTGGTCATGATGGGGTCGGTGATCATGCGGAACACACCGCCGATGAACCAGTAAAGGGACAGGCCGGCGGACACGGTGAAGCCGATCCACAGGGACATGGCGGGCATCATCCACATCATCATCTTGTTGGTCTGGGCAGTCTGGGAGTTGGCAGCGGTCTCCTTGTCCTGGATGCCCTTCTCGTTGGTGACGACGGAATCATTGTTCTTCTGGCCGATCCACATCTGCAGCACCTGGGAAGCAGCGGACAGCACAGGGATCAGAAACAGGCCGATGTGTGCCCAGTCCCAGACCCAGTCAGAAGCGAAGATGTTGAACTGGGGGATCAGACCCAGGTTGATGCCCAGGAAGGTGAAATTGATACCCTCCAGGGTCTCAGCGGAGATGCCGGAGATGGCAGCCTTCAGCTCGGCGGCATACTGGGGGATCAGACCGGCGGCAGTGACCTGGTCATAGTAGGCATTGCCGAAGGTTCCCTCGGGAGCCAGACCCTTGATGGTCTCGATGATCTGGGTGGCAACCTCGGCGCCTTCGCCCAGGATGTAGGTGATGGGCTCACGGATAACGGTGAACAGAGGGATCAGGATCAGCAGGGGCACAAAGCTCCACAGGCAGCCGCCCATGCCCATGGAAGCGCCTTCTTCCTTCTGCAGGGCCTGGATGGCTTCGTTCTGCTTCTGCTGGTCGTTGGCGTACTTGCGCTGGATCTCCTGGATGCGGGGCTGCAGGCGGGACATCTTCATCATGCTCTTCTTGCTCTTGGCATTGATGGGCAGCATGATGGCCTGGACCAGGATGGCGAAAATGATCATGGCCACGCCGTAGTTGGAAGTCAGGTCGTACAGGACGCCCAGCAGCCAGCCAAAGGGCACGGTGATCAGATCGGAAAGCTGAAATGCGAGAAACATGTTAATGTTTACCTCCTTATTAAGGTACGGGGTCGTAAGGGTCAGAATGGTTGAAGGGATTGCAGCGCAGGATACGCCACAGGGCCATCAGGCCGCCCTTCACACAGCCATATTTCGTAATGGCTTCATAAGCGTAGGCAGAGCAGGTGGGACGGAACCGGCACTGGGCCGGGAAAGCGGGAGAAATATTGCGCTGGTAAAAGCGGATCAGGGCAAGGAAGAGTTTTTTCATGGTATCACAGAAGGATCCCGGCCTTTTTGGCCAGGGCCAGATAGCTCTCGGTAAGCTGGGCAAAGGAGGCGTCGATGGCCTTGCCCCGGACAACCACCACAATGTCCCAGCCGGGACGGAAAGCGGCTTCGTTGAGGCGGTAAACCTCCCGGACGCGGCGGCGGATGCGGTTGCGGATATGGGCCTTGCCAAGCTTCTTGCTGACGGTGACGCCCACCCGGTTGACGCCCAGACGGTTTTTCCTGGCATAGAGCACCAGAAAGCCGTTGGCCTGCCCGTACGTCCGGTACAGCCGCTGGAATATGTGGTTGTACTTCAGACTGGTTGAGAATTTCATGATTATCTCCTCGATCAAAATGCTGAATGCAGATTCCCTTCGGGAATGATTGAAATAAGCCGGTAAAACCGACACAATAATTCAGCATGCAGCATTTAGCATTATGCATTACTGGTATACGCCCCAAAAAAGGGAAGCGGGGTGAATGTCAAATTCACCCCGCTGTAGCTCCCGTTTCGCTGGTAAGAGCGTTTCTTCCGCTGTGGGTGTCACCACTAAGCCTTACACTCAGGCGGACAGAACCTTGCGGCCCTTTGCACGACGACGGGCCAGAACCTTACGGCCGTTGGAAGTAGCCATTCTCTGGCGGAAACCGTGGACCTTGGAACGGTGACGGCGGCTGGGCTGGTAGGTACGCTTCATGTGGAATACACCTCCTGTTGATAAATTTTCTATGCTCGACAGTCAGGATTGACCGCAGCAACACATAATATGGGATTATAATAATCCATACTTGATGAGTATAACCGAAAATCCATTTCAGGTCAACAACTTTTTTGCATTTTGCTGTGGAATTTTTCAGTTTTTCTCACACGTGGGGGCGATGATCCCATCGCCCCCACGGCAAATTGTGGAATTTTGATCGGCAGGCTGCCTTACTTCCCCTCTTCCTGGGCGCGCTTCTTCATCAGGGCGCGCATACGCAGGCCGTGGTCCAGCTCGCGCTTGCGGATGCGCAGGTTCTTGGGGGTGCATTCCAGCAGCTCGTCGTCAGCCAGGAACTCCAGGCACTGCTCCAGGGAGAATACTCTGGGGGTAGTCAGGCGGATGGCGTCGTCGGAGCCGGAGGCGCGCATGTTGGTCAGCTGCTTCTTCTTGCAGACGTTGACGTTCATATCCTCATTGCGGGAGCAGATGCCCACGACCATGCCGGCGTAGACGGGGGTGCCGGCGCCGATGAACAGGGAGCCGCGCTCCTGGGCAGCGCCCAGACCATAGGCGCAGGCCTCGCCGGTCTCGTGGGAGATGAGGCTGCCGTACTGGCGGCGCTCGATCTCGCCCTTCATGGGTGCGTAATCAGCCAGGACGGAGGACATGATGCCCTCGCCCCGGGTGTCGGTCAGGAACTCGCTGCGGTAGCCGAAGAGACCACGGGAAGGAACCATGAACTCCAGGCGGTAACGGCTGCCCATGGGGGTCATGGATACCAGGTCGCCCTTGCGGCGGCCGATCTTCTCGATGACGCTGCCCATGCACTCCTCAGGCACGTCAGCCACCATTCGCTCGATGGGTTCGCAGACCTTGCCGTCGATGACCTTGGTCAGGACGCGGGGCGTGGAGACAGCGAACTCGAAGCCTTCACGGCGCATGGTCTCCATCAGAATGCTAAGGTGCATCTCACCACGGCCCGCCACATTGAAGGCGTCGGTGCCCTGCTCGGTGACGTGGAGGGAGACATCCTTCAGCAGCTCCTTCTCCAGGCGGTCCCGGAGGTTGCGGGAGGTGACGTACTTGCCTTCCTTGCCGGCGAAGGGGGAATCGTTGACGGCAAAGGTCATTTCGATGGTGGGGTCGGAGATCTTCACAAAGGGCAGGGGCTCCACGGCGTCGGGGGCGCACAGGGTGCGGCCGATGGTGATGTCAGCCATGCCGGACAGGGCCACGATCTCGCCGGCCTTTGCCTCCTGGATGGGGGTCTTGCCCAGGCCGTCGAAGGCGTACAGGGCCACCACCTTGCCCTTCTGCTTCATGTCGGGGTTGTGGAAATCGCAGATGGTGACTTCCTGGTTGACGTGGATGGAGCCGCGCTCCACACGGCCCACGGCGATGCGGCCCACGTACTCATTGTAGTCAATGGAGCTGACCAGCAGCTGCAGGGGGCCTTCCTCATCGCCCACGGGGGGATCGATGTAGTTGACGATGGTTTCAAACAGGGGAGTCAGGTCCTTGCCCACCTCATCGGGGCCGTAGGAAGCGGTGCCCTGGCGGCCGGAGCAGAAAACGGTGGGGGAGTTGAACTGCTCGTCGGTGGCGTCCAGATCCAGCAGCAGCTCCAGGACTTCGTCCATGACCTCCTCGATCCGGGCGTCGGGCTTGTCCACCTTGTTGACGGCGACGATGACCTTGTGGCCCAGCTCCAGGGCCTTCTGCAGCACGAAGCGGGTCTGGGGCATGGGACCCTCGGCGGCGTCCACCAGCAGGATGACGCCGTTGACCATCTTCAGGATGCGCTCCACCTCGCCGCCGAAGTCGGCGTGGCCCGGGGTGTCGACGATGTTGATCTTGTAGTCCTTGTAGGTGACGGAGGTGTTCTTGGCCAGGATGGTGATGCCGCGCTCCCGCTCCAGATCGCCGGAGTCCATGACCCGGTCCTGGGTGGCCTGGTTCTCGCGGTAGATGCCGCCCTGCTTCAGCAGCTCATCCACCAGAGTGGTCTTGCCGTGGTCAACGTGGGCGATGATGGCAATATTACGGATATTCTTCTGAGATGCCATAAAATGATCTCCTTTATATATAAAATGTTCTGGGGTGCTTCACATAGTTCCTCAACTTAGAAATATACCACAGTACCAAAAGAATTGCAACATATTTGGTGAAATTTACGGTGAGATTTCAAATTGTAGTTTGTCGTACACTTAACGTTTTCAATTGTGGGGGACGGGTCACCCGTCCCGGCGGTAAAACCTGGCGAATTGACATTTGTATCGGCGAATTCGTAATCGGAAGGTTCACGGGACGGGGAACCCGTCCCCTACATTGGTGTACCATATCGGAGCGACAAACTACAATTTGAACATCGCCCTTGTCCCGGTATTTCTGTATCGATTGCACAAAACAAAGCGAAACTTTTTACCTTAATCCGTCGAAATCCCAACTTCTCCTTGCGTTTGCTCACTGAATCAGTTATACTGTATCCATACAAGAATGGAGGGACAGCGTTATGAATCATAAAACAAACTTTACCGATGAACTGCTCCGCTATCTGAGGATGAT